>NZ_MJUW02000110.1 GCF_001753675.2 Candidatus Brocadia sapporoensis
TTCCTGGGAGGAAGTGATTGGGATGAAGGCAGAGGTATTGCTCTGGACAAAAACGACAACATCTTTATAACGGGACGTACGGAGTCAACAGATCTGCCTACCACTCCGGGGGCTTATATTGAAAGCTGGAATGGTAAATATTATTCTGGATTTCTTTCTAAGTTCAGCAATGATCTAAAGAACTTACTCGCATCCACATATCTACTTGGAAGTGGTATGGCTGATCTTAGTAGTAACGGTATCGTCCTGGACTCAAGCAGTAACGTCCTTGTAACAGGGTATTTCTCAGCAGGTGGTCTACCCCTTAACCCATCTACCAATAAATATACTGATGCATTTATCCGTAAGTTCAACGATACTCTGACAGATCTCCTCGCTTCCACACACATGGGAGGGAATGGTGATAATTATGGCTATGGCATTGCCCTGGACTCAAGTGATAACGTCTTTATAACAGGATATACGAGGTCAACAGACCTGTTCACCACTTCGGGGGCATATGATGAAACCTTCAATGGCGGCGAGACGGATGCATTCGTCGCTAAGTTCAACAACACCCTGACGAGTCTCCTCGCTTCCACATACCTGGGAGGAAGTGACTATGAAAAAGGCTTCGGCATTGCCCTGGACTCAAATGATAATGTCTTCGTAGTTGGATTAAGTGGGTCATCCGACTTTCCTACCACTACAGGAGCATACCAAGAAACTTTAAATGGATCCCATGATGCCTTTGTCGTAAAATTCGATGATTTTACAGAAATACCTCCTACTCCTACACCAAGCACAACACCAGTGCCGACAGCTACTACAGCAGATACGCCAATACCAACACCAACATCAGTGTCAACGGTCACACCTATACCAAGCACACCAACGCCAGTGCCGACAGCTACAGCTACTACGGCAGATACACCGACACCGACACCAACGCCATCCCTCTGTAAAGCAAAAAAGCTTGACGTAAAACCAAAATCTCTGAAGCTTTTGATAGGGGCAAGTGCGCAAAAAACCGTAACCTTAACCTGTAAAGGTGCTACCCCGACCGTAGGCCAGCCAGTGAAGGCTAAGATAATGAGTGGTAAAAAACTCGTGAATGTTTCACCGGCAGAGGCATATACGGATGGGAATGGTCAGGCAACATTTACCATTACCGCAGTGAATAAGACGGGTAATGCGATAGTGCGATTCAAACATAAAAACCTGACAGGCGACGTAACGGTAAAGGTAAGAAAACCGTAAACCCTTGGGTTTTTTGAAAATTTTCAACAAAGAAGGGATATTGCATGCAGCGTAGGGGCAGGTTTAAAACCTGTCCCTACCAGATAATATTATTTATACAGAGGGTTTTTCAAAATCTATACATAGCGACATAAGTTTACACCTGCCTGTCATTCCGGGATTGACCCGGAATCCCGTATTTTTCTGGATTCCCGTTTCCGCGGGAATGACATATTCGTATCTGATTAATGACGCTGTGTATAAATCGTCATAGAAAAAAGTAACCAGCACGTGCACTTTTGCTCACATTCATTACGAATGAACAAAATATTGATTTAGTAATCCCTCAGGGATCTCTGGTCTGCCCGCTTCCCTCACGGGCTTACAATCATCCCGAGAAGTGCGGATTAGTCCCTGACCTGATCAAAGTACCATTTTTTTGCCTGCATATCATAAGAAATCCAACAGGTAAGATTGTCGCTGGTAGTTATGCAGTACCGCTTTTTTAATACTCCCTGAATTGTTTGGTCCAGCCATTCATTTACGATTTCTTTCACGCGGAAAAGTCTGCCGTGTAGTTTAAAGCTATAGGGAACCACGGAGTTAATTGTCAGATCGTTAACGGGCACCCATATCGATGATCTAACTAAATGAACAATAGTAAAGAGAAACGAAAAGACCCAAACAATAACACACGTGATGGAAAAACACTTTGACATTATCATAAGATACTGTCCTTCAAACAGGCGGGAGAATTGTTGTGTGCTGATGGCATGCAGGCCAATAACAAAGGCTATTTCCCAATAACCTACCGTAAACGTAAGACCATCTTCGTTATAAACCTGTTTTCTGATGGCCATGACTACCAGGAATGGCATCCACCATAATCCGGCAGACCAGAAAAACATGGAAAGTCCCTTGAGAAACGGGAGGGTTTCTATTAACGGGCTACTCATCGTGTGTATATGCAGATACAATGTGGCGCCTGTAAGCGTGGTAAATGTAGCGGCGCCGGCATTTATCCAATAAGGAGATAGTTCTGCATCATTACCGAAATGATAGAAAATCAACCGCAAGAAGATTAACGCCATAAAAATGAGATACAAACTCGCCCCGATTGACCACAAAGCAAACGAAAACAGTTGGATGAATAGTACGTGCCGTACTGCGTGTTCTGCAACGACCAATCCCAGAAAGGCAGTCGATTGTGTGCCTACCGTTGCAAAGAACCAACCGCCGTGAAATACATCCTCGATCTTTCTGTCTTCAAGTTTACGATGCAGAAACAGGATGCTAAATGAAGAGAGCGATATGCCAAGCCAGAGACTTATAGCCACATACCAGAATATACAGGCCGTTGTGTGCATATGAAATACCCTTGAAAAACAAACGCCGGTTAAGTTAACGGCTACGGCAATAGTAAAAAAATTAAATGTTTTTCCCGGGTTCAGTAGTTCGTGCAGGATTTCTTTGTAAAACAATACGATCCGGACAATTTCAAAAACCATCACAGAGAGGAATATGGCCAGACTTATCATGAAAAGATACGGCACAACTTTCTCATATCCGTATAATTGAGAAATGGATGCGATCATAATCGTTGCCACAACGACAGTAAACCAACGGACATTCAATGAATACGTTGCAATCTTTAATATACTCATGATATTACCTTATGCAGCATTCGCCACTTTTTTATGCATCTTTGCTATCGTTTCTTCTTCCATAAACGAGAGGCATATCAGACAAATAAGGGATACGAAGATAAATCCTAAAGAATAATTATTCGTATAATCTTTGATTGTGCCCAAGATAATGGGAAGGAAAAAACCACCAAGACCACCCGCAGCACCCACCATTCCACCAACGGTGCCTGTATCTTTTGAGAAATACTCCGCTACAAGCTTAAACACAACTCCATTCCCTATTCCCAGACAAATCCCCATCAGATAAAAAACTATGAGTGCAGTCACGAATGACACATCCAGATTCAGGAATATCAGAATACTGAGTATCGTCGTGGAAAGGACGATTAAAATACGTCTTCCGGATATGCGATCACTAAGATATCCCCCCAGAATGCGGGAAAAAGTGGTGGCGAATACAAATATTGACGTAAAACCGCCTGCCTTCACCGGGGTTACCTTATAAAAGTCCTTGAAGTAAGAGGGCAACCATAACGAGAAGGTTACGAAGAAACCAAAGGTCATGAAATAAAACAGACAGAAGACCCAGATTAAGTTTGAAGACTTATATACTTTCAGTTTATCTCCAAAGGTCGGGGGCTTTACCTGCGCCGGTCTTGGCGCATCCTCAGAAAAAAACCAGTAAACAAAGGCCATGATAAGCAGCGGCGCTGAGTAGATCATAAAAACCTTATGCCATCCAAAAGATTCTGCAAAGAATGGCCCTCCAAACGTGGCAATAGCAGAACCAATATTACCCACACCATAAATTCCCAAGGCCAGACCCTGCTTTTCTTTAGGATACCATTGTGATATCTGTGGAATCCCAATGGCGAATGATGTGCCTATCAAACCGAAAAACAACCCACAGACGAGTAAAAAGCCGTAACTCTGCGCAAAGCCTGCAATAAACATGGGGAAAAAGCCAAAAAAGAGCAGGACACTAAAAACCCGTCTGCCACCAAATTTGTCGGTTAAGACACCAATGGGTATCCTGACAATGGAGCCAAGCAAGACCGGCGTTGCGAGTAACAATCCCACGGCAGTGGAAGACAGTCTAAATTCGGTCTTCAGATATACAGCCAGAGGAGAAAAGAGTGTCCAGCCGGCAAAGCATACGGCAAATGCCAGGGTTGCAAGTATAAGCACCCTGGTATTTCCCTGTGGCGTTTGCATTGGAGATGTTTGTACTGATGGATTCATAAAAATTGATCTCCTTAAGATCTCTGGTTAACCCTTTTTAAAAAAGGGTAACCATTTAGTTTTTTGAAAAATTCGTACACTTCTACGCAATTGGCACGAAATAAAATATGTAGCGCCATACATGGTACGGCCTTTCGAACCATTACGACAAAGTCCCCCGCACAGCCACCCACAAGGGACCCGCGCTGCCTTTTTCAAAAAACTAAATGGTCACAAAAAAGGAAATATGGTGGTATATTTTCTCATGATATCAGAGCATTATACAACTCCCGACGTCTCTTTTCAAAGGGGAACTTCTGCTTGCTGCTGCACGCCAATCTGAACAAGTTATGTCTTCGCTTACAGGGTGGCACGAACAAACAACGTTTGTCCGTGCCACTCTTTCCTGTTTAAATAAAATGGCACCGATTTAGTTTTTTTAAAAACCGTCCCTATGAATAATGTTGTCTTGAAGGGACAGGTTTGAAACCTGCCCCTACTACATTTAATATCCGGTTTTTACTGGAAATTTTCAAAAAACTAAAGTGTTACATAAAATGAAAATTCCTCTACAATTAAAATTCCTTGTTTCATAGAGTCGATATGAAAAGAGAAGGATAAGGGGAAATGGTTGACGGCGATGATTCCGTATTGTTTATCGAAGGAATAAGCGCATATTTAATATGCTGGCTTAACAATAGCAAGACATTAAACTGCAAAAAAATTTTCAAAAAAACAGGCAGAAACCTGGTTGCAGCTATGCTGCATCGTGATCTGTTCTAAACCACATTTCATACAGAGGGATAAAGATATATGCACCGAAACTCAGAATAAGTAATATATTGGAGATGGTAAAGGTGATTACAAAGTTAGGGGATGCGTATCTGATAAGCCATGGCGCGGAAAGATTCAACAGAATTCCCATAAATGACACCCCATAGACCGTAACCTTCAATCCTTCCCTGGTATGCGTCATAGCCATTATGCGTGAAAGGATGAAGATGACAATGGGCAATGAAAAGATATGGGTATGTGTTACCTCTAAAAGCTCCCGATAGGATTTTGAGAAAAACAACCCTTCTTCGAGTCTTGATTTATCATCTTCGGCAGATAAAGGAACTTCCATCTCTTCTTCTTTATCGCCACAATAGTAGCGTATCGTCTTTTGCGTAGAAAATCCTGTCCGTTCGTAATAATTGAGGAACCCAACGCCGAGAGCAACAATCATAATGGACAAAAAAAAGGTAAAAAAAATCTTATTGCTAATTGGAAGCGACCACATGCCATTTGACATCATCTTCTCCTTTCACCGGAGTTTTTTTAAATTTATCTGCAAACCCCTTTGTCATAGCAACCATGATTTTCCCATCGTTTCCTTCGTAGATAATCATGGCATGGACGTTGGGAAATTTTTTTACAAGATCCAGACCCTTTTCAAAACCCAACACAAAAAGGCTGGTCGACAGCGCATCAACCTCCGTCCCCGTGGGAGCCACAATCGTTGTTGCAATAGTACCGGTTACCGGCCTGCCCGTAAGCGGGTTGATAATATGTGAATAACGTTTTCCGTTCATCTCAAAAAAACGTTCGTAATCTCCCGATGTAGCTGTAGCCTCATCCTTGAGTTCCAGATAGCCAAGGATTTCCTCTTTATTTCGCGGATGTTGTACGCCAATCTTCCATGCCGTTTTGCCAGGTGATGTGCCCAGCACATAAATGTTTCCACCAAGATTGATGCATGCATTGTTTATGCCATATTTTTTGATTATTTCCAATGCTTTATCTACGGCATATCCCTTTCCGATAGCGCCCAAATCGATCTGCGTCTGGGTATTTTTAAAAAATACCGTGTCTGGCTTTTTTGGATCGGCGCTTTTCTGTATGACAATGTTTTTGTAGGAGACGGCGGGCAAAACCCGCTCTATTTCTTTGTCAGAAGGGACACGTCCTTTTTCACGAAAAAATCCCCATAGAGCAACAACAGGCGAGACCGTAATATCAAAAGCGCCTCCACTGAGCCCGCTATAATATTGCGACCGCTCAATCACATCAAGGAGTTCTCCACGGCATGTCACAGGCGCCTTTGCAGCATTCTTATTGAGTTGAGAAAGTTCGCTGTCCTTTTTGTAGTTGCTCATGATGCGGTCCATACGTTCCATTTCATTCAGCGCCCCTTCAACACCCTGACCAGCAGTTTTTTCGTCCTTTGAATATACCGACACCTCAGCAAAGGTGCCCATAATCATGCGGGTCTGCTTTACCATTTTTACCTCAGAAGACGCCCCTTCGCTCCTGCCAGTCTCTCTCTTACTTTGTTCTGCGCCTTTCTGAGCACGGGCTACCCGGTTATTTGCGTTCTGGGATGTATTTGCACTGTGTATCGGCTCTGTTTTCTGAGGAATCACGGCAGGTTCATTTGTATGCGTAGCAGAATTCTCAGCTTTTTTCCCGTTGAGGTAATATTCATTAATGACAGCAAGCACCTTTCTCACGCCGGCGCACAGGTATTGTACGGACATGGTTGCACCGGTAACGTTTATTATGTCTTTATTTATACGAATAGGATTTTTGAAAGATTTGCCGACGAACTGATAAAGGAAGCGTTTTTTGACAATCTCTCCTCCGCGGCTTTCACGGTAAACAAGGACTGCAATGTCCTTAATTTTCCCTTTTGGGGTCACACCTACAATGAAGGTAAAGGGGTGAAACTTACCAATCTCTTCGGTAATAATTGCATAACCCTGAATAACCCCGTCCTTTTTCCCGAGATAAACTTTAAACCCATCTTCATACAGTCTCCTGCTCAGGAGTTTTTCAAGATCGTTTTTTTCTTCGTGAGACATGGTAATAACTTCGGTTGCAATATCATCGCAATCGGGAAATACGAGGGCAAGCGCTTGTTCTTCTGTCAGATACGTCTGGAGTTGAAAATTCTCTGACGGTTCAGCCGCTGTCTGAGCCTCTAAAGATTTTGAAATAAAGGAAGATAGGATGACGACCCATGAAAAGAAGAAAATACCGGCGAATGTTATTTGCTTTGAAGCCATAAGAAATTTAATGGATAGTTATGTTTGCTGTTTTTGAAAATGTATTTTTGGTTAGTTTGAGAAAGTTTCTCTACGCAATTGCAAAAGACACTTTCCTGAAAAGGACGAAAGCAATGCACCAATATCCTTCTTTTGTGAAGGAGCTATGTGGCATCAAGGATACTTTCTATCCTTTTTAAAAAGTCTTGTTCTATGGTGCCGTCCGACACAACACGATTCCATCGATATGCCCGGCTACCACCCGGCGCTTTTTCTTCGGTCTGTGCTTTTATGGAAACATAGGTCTTATCTTCTACCCCAGTTACCTGGATAAACAGGCGATAACGACCTTGCCACTCACCTTCCGTAAGAAAACCCGTAGTCTTCTTCGCCAACCAGCCTTTTACCCATTGAGTTTTTAAAAGTCCCAGTTCCATGTCTGTCGTTTCGATGGGAATTCCTGCTAAGGCTTGGGTTACCGCATCCCATACGGTATTTTTATCCTTATTAAAATATCGGGAAACATCGGTCATGTTTCTCAAGCTAAAATGCCTTGTAGCGCATCCGTTAAGAATGACCGTTAAAAACACAATCGAGAGTGGTATGTTTATGTAACAAAACCTTAGTATTCGTTTTGGATTCATAAAAATAAAAATACTAACAAAAATGATATTCTTTTACAAACACTTTGTTCAACTTTTTACCGTACATCGGCTCACTGCAGTAATTATATGTGATATATGCAGTAATTATACTGCATTTTTTGAAACAATTTGACATAATTTATTCTTCGCCATTTTTCAAGGGATTTATAAGCGTATACAAATATTATAGTTGCAAAGACAACACAAAAAATATATTTCTTCAGCCTCTAAGGCATAGCTTTTGTTAATTGTTGAAAAATTACGATTGTAATGTTTTCACACAGATTACTTTTTACACCCCATCGAAAACTTGGCAGAGCAATGACTTCAATTTTCAGAATATTTGTAACTATTCAGCGAAACTGATGGTGAGAGAGAATATTTTCTCAGAATAGTTAGGAGCCGATAGGGAAAACGGG
>NZ_MJUW02000018.1 GCF_001753675.2 Candidatus Brocadia sapporoensis
AATCATGTCATCCCTTCGGGATTTTCCCGTCTGCCCGTTTTCCCTATCGGCTCCTGACTATTCTGAGAAAATATTCTCTCTCACCATCCGTTTCGCTGAATAGTTACCATTTTAGAATATTTGTTTTATACCATTTTTCCTTGAATGATATTGATTAAGGATTTTTTTCCTTTCTCCATAATTTCTTGTGTTTTTCCTTCCACATTTAAACGGAGCAGGGATTCCGTATTTGATTTTCTGACGTTGAACCACCAGTCAATATACTCTACGGTAACTCCATCCATATAGTCTACTTTTCCGTTTGAAAATTTCTTGGCAATTTCAGTAATTTTTTCATCCGCATCCTCTACCTTGAAATTTATTTCACCCGTAGAATAATACCGTTTGAGGGGAGACACCATATTTGAGAAGGGTACGCGTTTTGAGCTCAGAATTTCCAGAACCATAAGGAAGGCAATCATTCCCGAATCAGAGTAGTAATTATTTTTAAAGTAGTAATGTCCGGATAGTTCTCCGCCAAAGACAGCCTTCTTTTCCCGCATGGCCGCTTTCATATAAACATGGCCGACACGCTCGCGGTGCGGTATGCCGCCACTTGCCTTTATTTCTTCGGGAACAATCCAACTTGAGCGGAGATCATAGAGAATGGTAGCTCCCTTTTCTCGTTCAAGAATCTGTTTTGCAATCAACGCTGTAATAATATCGCCTCCAATGATTCTTCCCATTTCATCTACAAAAAAACATCGGTCAGCATCTCCGTCAAAAGCTACTCCAAGATGAGACCTTGTCTCACGGACTTTTTTTTGTAAATCAACCATGTTTTCAGATTTCAGTGGATTGGCCTCATGATTGGGAAATGTCCCGTCCAGTTCAAAATAAAGAGGAATAATTTCCATAGGAAGCCCCGCGCAGACGACAGGAATTGTTTTCCCTGCCATTCCATTTCCTGCGTCAACAACGATACGGAGATGTCTGAGGTTACTGGCAAATTTCAGGACGTACTTCTTATAATCTCCAAAAATATCGCGCAGGATAACCTTACCAAGTTGTTCACCACGCGGCGGGTGATACTGACTTGTCAGCTTTGAAATACGTTCGATCCCCGTTTCAAAACCGACGGGAACGGCATCTTTTCTGCATATTTTAAATCCATTATATTCGGCAGGATTATGAGAAGCGGTAACCATTACCCCGCCATCGTACTGGTAGTGACCCACGGCAAAATACATCATCTCCGTAGAAACTACACCCAAATTTACGACGTTAAGCCCGGCCGTGCATAACCCTTCAATCAAGGCGTTGGCAAGTGATCGGGAAGAGGTTCTCATATCCCTTCCGACAACAATGTTTTTCACATCTGGTTCTTCTTCCTTAAAAAACTGGGCTATGGATGCCCCAATCTTACGGGCCGTTGTTTCATTTAGCTCTGTGGGATATTTTCCGCGAATATCGTAGCTCTTAAATATATCCCGCGACAATTTGGATTCTTGCGGTGATTGGGTAAGATTTCCTGGTTCAACCCTTTCCAGACACACATTGCATTTAGGATAATTTACTCTCTGCCTTCCCTTACACACGGAATCGCTTATCGTGTAAGACTCACCGGGACAACGGCGTTGTCGTTCTTCAGCCTTTCCTCTTATAGGTCCTTGTTTCATACCAGATTATTTCCTCAAGAAGTCGTTACCATGTTAGCAACTGCTTGCCGGCATCAAATGCCCTTTGTAATAAGTCCCGTTTCATGTTTACCATACCTTTTTCTTCTACTCCACAACACAATATTTCCCCCGTGTATTTTATGTCTAACACGTGAAAAAAGGCCTTTATTGTTTTTATAACACCAGCAAACAAGTCATCTCCCGCATTCCGTGCTGCGGTTGCAATCAGAAAACCATTCGCGCTTCCCATACCTTTCCTGACCGGAAGATGCAGGATATACTTTTTTGCCCAAAATGGCTGGCACCGGTCAATAAAAGCTTTCAGCTGCGCACTTACACTCATAAAATAGACAGGCGAAGCGACGATAATGCCGTCAGCATCGACAAGGTGTGAGTAAATTTGTTGCACATCATCATAGATAACGCATGTACCTTTTTCAAAACAACCGTCACAGGCATTGCACGGGGCGATTTGTAAATCGCGGATTACGATCTTTTCGACCTTGGCGCCACTTGCCTCTGCGCCCTTTATCGCCTGATTGAGCAATATATCAGAGTTTCCATTGACACGCGGACTGCCAAAAATGGCAACCACTTTTTTCATACACGTTTTCCACCGGAAATTAACTCATCCCTGAAATATGCCAGTGTCTTTCGCATTCCTTCTGCCCGCAGAACTTTTGGTTCCCATTTCAAGACGGTTCGTGCCTTGGAAATGTCCGGTTGCCGGATCTTCGGGTCATCAACAGGAAGTTGCTTAAATACAATCTTGCTTTTGCTGTTGGTAAGCGCAATCATTTCTTGTGCTAACTGGCGGATGGTTATCTCTTCGGGGTTTCCGATATTTACCGGATCATGCTCATGCGAAAGGAGCAGTTGATAAATGCCCTCCACAAGGTCGGAGATATAGCAGAAACTTCTTGTCTGCGAACCGTCTCCAAATACCGTAATATCTTCATTCCTCAATGCCTGACACATAAAGTTCGGTAGTGCGCGGCCGTCATTCACCCGCATTCTTGGACCATACGTATTGAATATTCTCACAATTCTGGTATCTATGCCGTGAAACCGGTGATATGCCATGGTCATTGCTTCTGCAAATCGTTTTGCTTCATCATAAACCCCTCTGGGCCCCACAGGATTGACATGCCCCCAATAATCCTCCGGCTGCGGATGGATTTGCGGATCGCCATATACTTCAGAGGTAGAGGCTAAAAGAAACCTGGCTCTCTTTGCCTTGGCAAGCCCAAGGCTATGCAACGTACCGAGAGAACCAACCTTTAATGTTTGTATAGGAAATTCCAAATAATCGGAAGGGCTGGCTGGTGACGCAAAATGCAATACATTATCCACTTGCCCGTCAACATAAATATAATCACTTACGTTGTGTTTTATAAAACGGAATTGACAATTCCCTATCACGTGGACAATGTTATCCATTTTACCGGTTAACAAGTTGTCAATACATACTACTTCGTGCCCCTTTTCTATCAAATAATCGCATAGATGTGAACCAATAAAACCTGCACCGCCTGTAATTATTGTTCTCATAAAGGAATATCTCTTTGAGTATTAATGAATTCCAAATATTTTAGGGGATTAGAGAGGGTTAGGGTGAATTTTACAACATTTTCATCAATATGCAAGTGGGAAATCTTGGTGAAAAGCAGTTTTCTTTGACAAATAAATTTATTAAAGATAGAATTCGTTCTGTGAAAAAACAAACAGAACCAAAAAGATATCTCATTTCCTTTGATAGCCGTACGACTGCTCACGTTTTTACCGATGTCCTGGTGATTGGAAGCGGAGTCGCAGGGCTCAGCGCTGCTATACAGGCAGCAAGACATAATACCGTATTGGTTGTCACCAAAGAAAGGATGGATGAAAATAACACTGCCTATGCCCAGGGAGGCGTGGCGGTTGTTCTCTCCGCCGGAGACACGGTATCGAAACATATCAAAGATACCCTGGATGCAGGGCAGGGTTTGTGTGACGCAGTGACAGTAAAAGCCATTATTGGCGAAGGTCCTAAGCGGATAAATGAACTGATCGGATGGGGTGCATCATTCGACAAAGAAGATGACCTTTTGATTTTTACTCAGGAGGGCGGGCATCGCTTTCCTCGCATTATTCATGCCCAGGGCGACTCTACCGGAAAAGAAATAGAACAAACCCTCATCCGGGTTACAAAAGAAAACAAAAATATCAAGGTTTTTGAACATACCTTTATAATCGATTTGATTACAGAAGATGAAGTTTGTCACGGTGCTATTGCCTGGCACGCAAAGAAAGGAAAGATGCTGATATGGGCGAAGCGAACCATTCTTGCAACGGGGGGATGCGGGCAAGTCTATCGTGAGACAACAAATCCGGGGGTAGCAACAGGAGATGGATTGGCAATAGCCTACCGGTCTGGCGCCACCCTTCAGGATATGGAATTTGTACAGTTTCATCCCACAACGCTTTACATTGCCGGGGCAGTGCGGTTTCTCATCACGGAGACGGTGAGAGGTGAAGGGGGTATATTAAAAAACAAAAAGGGCGAACGATTCATGCCAAAGTATCATCCGCAGGCCGAACTGGCGCCACGAGATGTCGTTAGCCAGAGTATCCTGAAAGAGATGCAGAAGACGGATCATACCCATGTATATATCGATATTCGTCATATTCCCAAGGAGCGGTTATACTCTCGTTTCCCCAAGATCAGGGAAATCTGCGCATCTTTTGGAATTGACATTGCCAGGGAACTCATACCGGTCCGTCCCAGTGCTCATTATATGATTGGCGGAGTTAAAGTCGACCGTTTTTCCAGAACAACCATCCGGCAGCTTTACGCTTGCGGCGAAGTGGCCTGTACCGGAATGCATGGGGCCAATCGGCTCGGCAGCAATTCGTTGCTTGAAGGCCTGGTGGCGGGCTCTGCTGCCGGGATAGATGCCAGCAGATCCATCCAAAGATCGAAACGGGAATTGTTTCCTTTCCCCATACAGGAGCTTGCAGGCGGATCAAAGATTAGCTGGCTGGATCTGAACGATATTGGAAACTCCCTCAAGAGTCTTATGTGGAGGGATGCCGGGATAGAACGGGACGAAAAACACCTGCTTGAGGCGGAAGAGATGATTGAAATGTGGTGCCGGTATGTTATGGATAAAGAGTTTGCCAATCCAACGGGATGGGAGTTGCAGAACATGCTGCTGGTTTCCCGTCTCATTGTAGCCTCAGCCCGTAAACGCAAGGAATCCCGCGGTGTTCACCATCGGTCTGACTATCCTGAAACAGATAATACCCACTGGAAGAGACATATTGCCGTGAAAAGGCAGAAATCCTGATTCGAAATACAAACGGGGGTATGTAACAGCCTCGTCCCTGTTCTCCCGACTTTTTCACCATAGTTTCCCACCATCCCACGTGCCTTTGAGCTACCCTCCCCGTTTTGTTCATGAGTGATATGCAGGCTCAGTAGAGAATCGAAGGCAGGAATGCGCCCGCGGGTTCATTGTAAAGACCCATGCTCATGAGCGTCATCGGTTGGACCACGCGGAGCCCATGGTCCAAACACCACCGGAACAACTCCCCGTTGCGGATTGGCAGGAGAAAGCCGGGACCCGGGAACGTGGGTGCCGCCCCGATGAGGGCTTTCAGCGCTTCGTTTGTCTCGCCAACGGCATGGCCAAAGAAAGCGACCGGTGTGGCATAGCCGGTGATACGTCCCCCGTGCTCGACGATGGTCGCAGTGCCCTGCCGGATCGCATCGCACAGCTCTCCACTACGGTCATGGCCATGGACTTGCACACAGATCCGATTGCAGGCGTCCAGATCATGTTCTGTAGCAGGGCGTACCGTGTAGCCGGGAATCTGCACGGCAAGGGGCTCTCCCTGCAGGTTGGACAAGGGCTCGCGGGCCACGAATCCCAGTCTGGTATACAAAGAAAGCGATCGGTTATGATAAGCTGCCTGGATCAGCCGAACCCCCGGAAAACGCCGCTGCGCCGCCCGATCAAGAATATGTTGCATCAACTGGCGTCCGACCGTCCGATTTTGCATGGCAGGGTCGACTGTAATCGGGCCGATGCCCGCCACGGTCGAGCGCTCGTCGAGGAAGTTGCTGCCGACAATCCGGCCATTAAACTCTGCGATCACTGCATAGACGCCTGGGTGCGCCAGCAGCCCTGACAGAAATTCCGTGGCGAACGCAGGCGAGGGAAAATCAGGCGGAAAGTTGTGCTGCCTGGCAATCGTCTTGAAGGCCTCATAACAGATCGCCCCGCAAGACAGTGCGTCTGCGGCATTGCCCGGACGGAGAGTGATATTCATTCGCGCTTCCTCCATACGATATACATATCCTATTGACCTCTGGTTGTTGTGACACCCAACATCAGTTTCAGCCGCAGCGGGAATTTGCAAGGTGTAATTTGGTTTCCACCCAGGGAAAATCTTTACGGTTTTTTGAACTCCTGGTCTTTTCTGATCTTTTCTGGCACATAAAGATGGTATTGAATGTCTTCTCGTGTGGCGTCTTCCGGCAAGGGATGAATCATTTTTGCAACGCCGTTTTTTAAACGTTCGTACCAATATAGTATAGGGAATTTTTTCTGAAGATTGAAGTAAAATCTAGCAGCAAAACTGTGCATCGGCCAAATACACGTCTGCGCGGATGATTTATCGGACAATGCCCTTTTCCTTTAATGCGATGTAAAGGTTTTTTTGAGGACATCCAATATCCATTCTTCTTCTATAATTGTCCTGTCGGCGGTTTCTTAATCTTAGCCTGTTTTTCAAACGCAATATGATCAGGCGAAAATTTTGTCTTGTCCCGTTCCACGATGTACATACGAAGCTCTTTATGGAGGCACAGGAGTGCCCGGATTCTGCTTTTGGTGTTTAGAAGATCTTCGCAGGCATGGTACTCACCGGATTTGCCGCGAGGTGACAGTTCCGTTTTTAGCGCACGTAAGTCCGAAATAAGATGTTCGAGTTGAAAGGTTAATAAAAAAACCGACCCGGAATGGTTTGATATGGTTACCTTGGGAGACCCCGCTTCATCAATCAAGCACACGAGTGATTTCTGCATAGACTATCCTCTTGCTTGTATTACACTTTCTCGCCGGCTTGCTAACGACGACGCTCACCTTTTGCTATGGAACACAGCGGAATAGCGGTCTCAGATGCAGCGTCTTGTTAGACGTTTTGCTTGTTTTATTCACAGATTCGTTGAACATAAATTAGCCAGCGCTAATCGTTGTTTTATAAAACGTCTGTTAGTACGTATAATACGTTTACAGGGGCTTTTTATACGGCCATTTGGACATAATATAATAAGCCTTGTAAACTATTTGCCGGTATAATACGTAATAGGCAAAATAATGTCAAGTTTTTCGAATGAAGTCTCATCTGTCAGAAGAGAGAATTACCGAAAAAAATAACAAGGTATCTCCTTTTCGCATTACCAAATTATGGTTTGTGGATTTTTCCCCGATGCATAAGGGTTTGCGAGGGCCAGACAAGGCTGATGACCGGATGGCTAAGGGGTAACGGAAAAATAATGAAATTTTCTTGAATAGCTTAAGATTGCTGGTAAAATTTACATTTTAGTAACTGGAACGGAGAGTAAAGTACAGGCATACGAATTCCAAGAGGTCTTATGGAGGGGCAGGGTTCATACCTTGCACCTGCTTTAAAATTCTGAGCATTAAACGAATAAGGTTTTTCTATGAAATTTTTGACTGAATACTTGACATTTCAAACCAAAAAACGCCGTGAGTTTATTAACATTACACGTGAAATCGAACGGGTCTTGCAGAAGAGCGGTATTAAAGAAGGCATGATTCTGGTGTCTGCCATGCATATAACGTCGGGCATCTTCGTTAATGATGCAGAACCCGGACTCCATCGGGATATCGAAGAGTGGATGCTCAGACTGATTCCGGAAGGCCATGATTATTACCACCATCGGACCGGTGAAGTGAATGGCGATGCACATCTCAGAAACCTCCTCCTTGGACATCAGGCAATTATACCGGTAACTGAGGGTAAATTAGACCTCGGGCAGTGGCAAAAGGTTTTTTACGCAGAATTTGACGGTCAGCGCAGCAAGCGCGTTATTATCAAAGTAATGGGAGAGTAGAAGTTTTGCCGTGAATTTCTGATGATATGTAAAATCAGTGAAATTTGGCTATGACAATAAATACCCGTACCATGTCTGACAAAAAAACAAATGAAGAGGCGCCCTGTATCCTGGCCTGTCCCATACGGCAGGATGCCCGTGATTATGTCCAGCTCATAGCCAGAGGGCGTTTCGGAGAGGCTTTTCGACTGGTGAGGGAAAGAAATCCTTTGCCAGCAGCCTGTGGCCGCATCTGCACCCATCCGTGTGAAACGAAATGCCGGAGAAACAGCATTGATACCCCGATTGCAATCGCATGGCTCAAGCGTTTTCTTGGTGATAATTTTTCCGAAGAAACCAGGAAGACAACTGCTGAGAATTATCCGGAAAGGATCGCCATTATTGGCGCAGGCCCAGCCGGCCTTGCCGCGGCAAACGATTTAGCCCTTCTGGGGTATTCCTGTACTATATTTGAATCAAATGCAACTCCTGGTGGGATGCTTCGTATGGGGGTTCCAACCTATCGTCTCCCAAGGACATCTATTGATGATGACGTCGATTTTATTAAAAAGCTGGGCGTAGAATTTCGATATAATACAACATTTGGTACAGATATAACTTTCGACAGTCTGAAGAACGATGGGTTTTCTGTGATTTTTCTTGGTGTGGGTTTGTTAGAAAGCCGCACATTAAACATTGAAGGGGTACAATTCGATGGCGTCATTAAAGGGATCCCCTTTTTGAATGAGGTGAATACGACGGGACGGGCTAAAATCGGAAAACGGGTGCTTGTAATAGGTGGAGGCGCTGTTGCTATGGACTGTGCACGGACGGCGCTACGGTTGAAACCCGACAGAGTGTCTGTCGCCTGTCTCGAATCCCGGAGGGAAATGCCAACTACCGATTTTGAAATCGAGGAAGCTATCCATGAAGGTGCGGTGCTTCATAACTCGGTTGGACCAAAACGTATCATCGGAAAAGATGGGAGAGTAACAGGCCTGGAGACCCTTAAGGTGAAATATGTCTTTGATGAACAAAGGCGATTCAATCCAGCCTTTTATGAGGGGTCTGAATCAATTATCGAAGCGGATACAATTATTCTTGCAATAGGACAAGCATCAAGTCTTTTTTTCCTGCAAGGCCAGGAAGATATTCAGGTTACACGAGGTGGCACGATCATTGTTAATCCAACTACTTTCAGCGCCTCTGTTCGTAATATCTATGCCGGAGGTGATGTTGTACTTGGGCGGGGAACCATGACCGAAAGTATGGCCCATGGTAAAAGAGCGGCTATCGCTATTCATAATGCCTTGAGAAATACGTCGCTGAAAGATGAAAAATGGGCACACAAACCTGCCGTGCCCGATGTGGCTGTATCCAAAATTGCGCTTATCAAAAAAGAGCAAAAACAAGAGATGCCTACCATGGCTTTGGATAAAAGGCTGAATAACTTTGATGAGGTAGAATTGGGATTCTCCAGGAATGTCGCGGTAAGAGAGGCGCAGCGGTGCATGAACTGCGGTGCGGGCGCCCTGGTGGACGATCATCTTTGCGTCGGATGCCTTACCTGCGTTCGTGTGTGTCCTTTTGAAGTGCCAAAGATTGAAACAGGCAATACTACGGCTTATATCGACGGAGATTGTCAATCCTGTGGTTTATGTGTTGTGGAATGCCCCGCAAAGGCAATCAGTTTTAAAACCCCTCTGGAAGATTGTGGGAAAGAAGCCCTTGAGTCGGTTTTCCAGGGAATATTTGTGCAGGACACAAAACCATGTATTGTTAATTTTTATTGCCAATATAGTGCTTATAAAGAGGACAAGGAAAGCGCAATAGATGACTTACCGGTTTTTCATTTCAAACGGGTAGGTGTTCTGGGTTTGGGCAAGGTGGAGCCTTCGTTATACCTCAGGGCATTTGAGTTAGGTGCTCATGGGGTATTGGTAACGGCGTGCAAGGACGTTACCTGCCATTTTTGTAAGGAACAGGAATGGATTGAAAGGCGGTCAAAGTTTACCAGCCAGCTTTTAAGTGGATTGGGGATGGATATCCAAAGATTTCAAACCCGTTTTGTTTCTTCGCAGAACGGCAAAGAAATCCTTGAAATTGCTTTTAACATGGCTGATGAACTGAAAAATTTATCGTACCGTACAAACCCCTCTATTAGTCCGTTTCTCACAAAGGACAATAGCGGGAAATAAAAGACGTTTAACTTAATGGTATCATTCTTGTCCGAATTAAATTTTCAAAGAGCCAGAAAATCCTTGTTTTATAAGGTTTCTAGCGATTTTTGTAAATTGAAAAACCTGGGTTTTTAATGGATTGCGGGATGGCACGGACAAACTTTTTTTCCGTGTGATATGTTCCAAATCCATGTGTATATTCAAACAACATGGACAAACAAGTTTGTCCATGCACCCCTGTAGTCGAAGACATAACCTGATTGTAGCTGTGCTGCGTTGAGATTCTTTCTTACAGTTTCGTGAAAATTCGTGGTGGTCTGTTATTATGATCGTAGCGTCATCAAAACCGTTTCCAGAAATCAAAAAGATGCTTTCCGGGTTTAAGAAGGTCTGCGTGCTGGGATGCGGTTCATGCGTAACCATATGCCATACCGGAGGCGAAAAACAGGTTACAGAGCTTGCTGCGCAACTCCGGCTTGCTGCCAAATTAGAAGGCAGACAGATTGAGGTCAAGGAAGATTCCACACTCAGACAGTGCGAATGGGAATTCATTGATGATATTAAAGAGGTGATTAAGGACTGTGATGCCGTTCTTTCCATTGCCTGCGGCGTAGGCGTGCAATACATGGCCGAGAAATTTCCTAAGATCAGGATATTCCCCGGCCTAAACACTACCTTTATGGGAGGACCTACCGAACAGGGCATTTTTTGGGAACGATGCGCTGGCTGCGGAAATTGTATTTTGGAAACCACGGGTGGCTTGTGCCCTATAAGCCGATGTGCAAAGAGTTTGTTAAATGGACCGTGTGGTGGTTCACAGAATGGAAAATGTGAAGTTTCTCAGGAAACCCCCTGTGTGTGGCATCAAATATATGATCAGCTCGATACCCAGCAACTATTAGCAACGATGGAAACGATTGTGCCACCCAAGGACTGGACAACTGGCATGGAAAACCATCCACGAAAGATGATCCTCGAACATTTGGTCATGAAAAAACAGTAAAGACGGCCTATTTTTCGTTGAAGCTATTATGGAGGATGGACTGTGAAAGCACGTTGGCAAAAAATTGCTTTGTGAGAGAATGAAAGTTCATGTCTTTGCTACGTTTTTGAAGAAATTCCTCTATCAGAAGATAAGGCTTTAAAAGTAGCTAGAGAAACATCCGGAATTTACAAAGGTATAGATGAAAAAACTGAGTCGAAAAACTAAGAGAAATGCGGGAGCAGAATGCTCACGGGTGAGTTCTGATAGATACCAATATTCTTTTGCACCACACGAAAGGATCGAAAAACCGTATAGATTTTAGTAACAATTTAGTTTAAAAAACCCTCTGTATAAATAATGTCGACTTGTAGGGGAAGGTTTTAAACCTACCCCTACACGGCATGTAATACCCGGTTTTTATTGGAAATTTTCAAAAAACTGAATTGTTACAGATTTTGTAAGTTGTGCAATTATTCAAATTGGCTTGCGGTCTTATTGTAGCGTACCCTATGATCAAAAACAGTTCTGACGCAAAATCTGATAGCAACTTAGAAAAAATCCTCAGAAGCGGACAATTCGCCGTAACAGCAGAGCTGGGACCGCCTCGTGGTTCTGACCGTTCTGCAATAGAAAAAAAGGCGGAGTTATTAAGAGGCTATGGTGATGCTTTCAATATTACCGATTGTCAGACCGCCGTGGTTCGTATGTCCAGCATTGCTGCCGGCCGTATAGTCCTTGATGCAGGATTAGAGCCTATCATTCAGATGACCTGCCGCGACAGGAACCGCATTGCCATCCAGAGCGATCTCCTGGGTGCTGCAGCACTGGGTGCAAAAAATCTGTTGTGCTTAACGGGTGACCATCAGAAATTTGGTGATCATCCCATGGCAAAAGGCGTCTTTGACATCGATTCCATCCAACTGATTCACATGGTGAAGACGCTCCGGGATGAAAGTAAGTTCCAGAGTGGACAAGAGTTGAAGACGGCCGGGCCACGGTTCTTCATTGGTGCCGCCGAGAATCCCTTTGCCGATCCCTTTAAATTCCGCGCGATCAGACTTGCCAAGAAAATTGCTGCCGGAGCCGATTTCATTCAGACACAGATCATTTATAATACCAAAAAATTCAAAGAATGGATGAAGATGGTTGCTGACATGGGTCTCCATGAAAAGGCGTTTATCCTGGCCGGTGTGGCTCCGCTCAAGTCTGTCGGCATGGCTAGACACATGAAGCATAACGTACCTGGCATGGATGTGTCCGACGAGATTATAAATCGCATGACAGCCGCTTCTGCCGCTAAGAAAGGCAAGGAAGAGGGTATCAGAATATGTCTGGAGGTTATCGAACAGGTCAGGGAAGTTAAAGGTGTCGCCGGCGTCCATATCATGGCCGTTGAATGGGAAGAGGCCGTTCGTGAAATTGTCCAACAAGCCCAGTTATACCCCAGACCCAGACTGGAAAATTTGTAACAACTCAGAGACTTGAAAAGATTTCCGGTCTTGTAGTATCCCACGTATTGCATCTTATTATTTCCTTGATTCAATTGTATAGGAATTTTCATTTTATTTAAGCGGGTTACAGGGTGGCATGAACAAACTTGTTTGTCCATGCCGCCCGGTAACCGAAGATATACTTTGACATCTATCAGGGGAGAAAAGAACTTTGCCCAGAGATATTCCCGTTGGAAATGGTTCATTGTTGATCGCATTTGACGTCGACTACAACATCAGGGATTTGTACTATCCACGGGTGGGAAAGGAAAACCAAACCCTCGGCTATCCCAACAGATTTGGTGTGTGGACGCACGAAGGCTTTTCGTGGGTCAACGCAAAGGAATGGAAGATTGTCGCGGGATATGTGAAAGAAACTCTTGTAACAGATACGCGGGCGTTAAACGAAAGGCTGGGCATTCAGCTTGTCTGCAACGATGTTGTTGACTTTGAGAAAAATATCTATGTCCGTAAGGTAATCGTCCGGAACCTCAAAAACTACGAAAGAGAAGTCCGGCTTTTTTTCCATCAGGATCTGAGCGTCATGGAGAACGAGATTGGCGATACCGTATTTTATGATGCAAAACTGAATTGCCTTATCCACTACAAGGGTCCCCGCTATTTTTTAATCAATTGCTCTGCCGGAGATGTGTGGGGGGTGCGAGAATATGCAACGGGGATCAAAAGACTCCGTGGCGCTGAGGGGACATGGCGTGACGCTGAGGACGGAATCCTGGGCGGAAATCCTATTGCACAAGGGTCTGTTGACTCGACCATTGGTATTGAACTGACTATTCCACCCCTTGAAGAGTCCGTCGTCTACTACTGGATCGCCGCTGGCAGAAATTATGGCGAGGTGGACTCCCTGAACGACATTCTTTTACACGACAAACCACAAAAAATAATCGACAGAACTGCATGTTACTGGCAATATTGGGTAAATAAAGAGGAGTTTAATTTTGGAAATCTGCCTGCAGACGTTGTGGATCTTTTTAAAAGAAGTCTGCTGGTCCTTATGACCCAGATAGACAGCGGAGGCGCCATTATTGCGGCAAATGATTCCGATATTAAGCAGTTTGCAAAAGATACGTATAGTTATATGTGGCCAAGAGACGGAGCTTTGGTCGCCTATGCATTGATGAAAGCAGGATATACGACTACCTGTAGAAATTTTTTCAACTTCTGTGCAAACACCATCACACCGTACAACTTCTGTGCAAGCGTTATGGTGGAAGATGGGTTTTTATTGCATAAATACAACCCTGACGGTTCTTTCGGAAGTTCCTGGCATCCCTGGGTAAAAGGAGAGGAGATACATGTGCCCATACAGGAAGATGAAACAGCCCTGATCCTTTGGGCCATGGGGCGTTACTATGATCTGTACAGAAGAACGGATGAGATTCGTCCTCTTTATCACGGCTTTATCGAGAAGGCAGCGGACTTTCTGGTAAGCTACCGGGATGAACAGACAGGATTGCCACTCCCTTCCTACGACTTATGGGAAGAAAGGCGCGGCATACTCTCCTTTACGGCGGCGACGGTATATGGCGGACTCCTGGCCGCCGCAAACCTTTCCGATATCTTTTACCATACGGAAAAGGCATTGTTATACCGGCAGACTGCAATGCAGGTTAAAAAGGCAATAGATCAATATCTCTACAGTGAAAAGCATCAGAGATTTCTGCGCATGATCTATCCAAAGAAAGACGGTGGGTATGAAATTGATGCAACAATTGACGCCAGTTTGTATGGGATGTTTGCCTTTGGTGTATATGCCCCGGATGATATCAAGGTACAAAATACCATGAAAGCGATTGAAGATACCTTATGGGTCAAGACAAAAATCGGGGGTATTGCACGCTATGAGCGCGACTTCTATCAGCGGGTCGGGAGTGACGACACGATTCCGGGAAATCCCTGGATAATCTGTACCATGTGGCTGGCGCAATACTATGTAGCGATTGCCAAGTCTATCGAAGACCTTGAACGTGTCGTAAATTATCTCAGATGGACCGTGTCCCGTGCGTTGCCCTCCGGTGTGCTTGCAGAACAAATAAACCCGTTTACCGGTGAACCAATTTCCGTTTCTCCCCTGACATGGAGCCATGCCATGGTGGTACAAACGGTTATGGATTACCTGGAAAAATTGCAGGAGTTGCATACGTGCGAGCGATGTGGCCGGTCAATATTCCATTACGACCGTGCAGGTCGGCAACAGATAAAAAAACACTCCCTGACATATTCGGGTATAATTCCAGAACAAAAGTCTATTCATTACCTTGATCAGGTAAATATAAAAAAAGATGATGACCTCACTACGGTGAGTATAGACCCGACGCGATGTGTGGGATGTGGAATTTGCGTTGAAAATGCAAAGGGGGTTATGGATCTGGTTGAAGATAAGGCAAAGATTATTGCCGGGAAGGCAACAAGCTGGAATATCCCGCCGGGGTTTGAAAAATGCTGTCCGATGGATGCAATTACGGTGGAAAATGATAAAAGGGGATGACACCTGCCTTTATCTTTTTACAATCCCACGCCCCTGCCGTATGACAAAATGTACCTGGCTTAGACTTTCCATGCTCAGGGTGATTTCAAATTACCTTATGCCTAAACCATAACATTCATGGCATGCTTACGCCACTTCTGCCACGCAACTTCGGTTATGCTTATATGACGGGGCGATTTCACCTTCTCCATCTTCTCCAACGCTAATTCCCTTAACAGCCCCTTTACTCACACTGCCGTATTTTATATCTTGGAATTCATAGTAACTCTGTGATAATATTTAACCGCATTGAATTTCCCTATTTTACCATATGATCCTGTTCTCGAACAAAACCATAGCATGTATACCGTGGTTTGGATGGGGGAAGTGGCAGTAGTGCAGACACAGCGCACGGGTAATTTTTCAAATTCTCGCGGTAGAGGTCAAGAAATGCCGAATAGAATTGCAAATATTGAAAATACCCTTAAAATCTGTGGAAAATAAAAAGAAGAGAAATCATGTATGAGAGAGTATAAGGGTCGGTAACAAGCTCCGAAGGAGTATCACAATCACCTGTGTCTGAATCAAAAAATCTGCTCCGCTCTGTGCAGACTATCAGCGTTTGCACCTTTTTAAGCCGCATCCTGGGCCTTGCAAGGGATATGATCTGCGCCAGCATCTTTGGAACAAGTATGGTGTGGGATGCCTTCACGGTTGCCTTTAAGATTCCAAATTTATTTCGCCGGCTCTTCGGTGAAGGCGCACTCAGTGCAGCTTTTATCCCTATCTTTACAGAACGGATCGAAAAGCACGGCAGAGAAGAAGCCCTGGTATTTTTTAACGTTGTAGCTACAGCGCTCATTATTATCTTAGGTGGTATTGTCCTGGTGGGTGAAGGGTCTTTTTTTATTATTCCGAGGGCATTTCAGATACAGGAAAAATGGCAACTCGTCCTGAAACTGCTTATCATCATGTTTCCATATGTCTTCTTCATCTGCCTGGTCGCTTTTATGGGTGCGGTGCTGAACACCCTTCGTCATTTTTTTATGCCCGCCATTGCGCCGGTTATTATGAACATATGCTGGATCATCGGGGCAGTCGTTGCTCCCTACACAGGGAAGACGTTGGGCACCATGATCTATGCTGTGGCCATCTCGACCTTCCTTTCAGGTCTTGTTCAGGTGATCATTCAGATTCCTGCGTTTCGTAAAAAAGAGCTATACTATCAGTTTATTCCCAGATTTACGGATCCGGGCTTAAAATTGGTATTAATCCGCATGGCTCCCATTGTCTTTGGGCTTGGTATTGTTCAGGTCAACGTTTTACTCGATAGCATCATTGCCGTTGGGTTTTCCTCGCCGCAAGGCGGGCCGGATCACTTTACCCTGGGAGGAATGACCATCCCTTTTCCCATGAAGGCCGGTGCCGCATCCGTACTCTATTACAGCGACCGGTTGATCCAATTTCCTTTGGGGGTATTCGGGATTGCCATGGCTACCGCTGTGTTTCCACTCTTTTCCACCCATGCAGTCCGGGAAGATTGGAGTAATTTTTCGACGGCCTTTAACAGGGCGTTAAAATTTATTCTTTTCATCGGGATTCCGGCGTCGCTGAGTCTTATCGTCTTTCGGGAACCGATCATCGATCTCCTTTACCGGCGAAATCAGTTTGATGCAGAATCGGCTTACCGGACATCACGCGTTATCCTCTTTTATGCCATTGGGGTATGGGCCTACTGCGGGTTGCATGTCTTAATCCGGGCATTTTACTCCGTGAAAGATACCGTTACTCCGGTAAAAATCGGGGCAACCTGTGTTGGGCTAAATCTCGTGTTAAATCTTTCACTTATCTGGGTATTAAAGGAAGGCGGCCTTGCGCTCTCCACCGCCATCAGTTCTATTGTACAGATAGTTATTTTGACCCTGAGCTTGCAAAAAAGACTTCAAATTAAGATAAAAAAAGAGGTTTTTGCCTCATTATTAAAAACGATAGTTGCCTCATTAGCGATGGCAGTGACTGGCTGGTTCGCCCTCAGGATGTTTCCTGGTTTAAACGGTGGCGGAAGCCTTTATGCCAAAGGGCTTCGGCTGTTTATCCCTATGCTTTTGGCATTTGCTGCATTTGCAGCGACCTCTTTGCTGCTTAAACTGGAAGAGTTTGGGTATCTTGTCAAACTGTCCTTGAGAAAAGGTTAAAAGTTTTAAGACGCAATTTTGCTCATATCAAGGTTTCATCTTCTCTCGCAATTCTCTCCCATGCTTTTTGCCCGATTTTTGGGAGGAATATTGAATTGCAGAAGTGTTTGGGGCGCGACGGCGCTGGTAAAGTGAGATAAAAAGGCCTGTCGTCCAGCGCTTTATGCGCAACTGCTTGTGCACCCTGCCGTTTTACAAGCCTGGTGATATCGCGGTAAACCTCAAATTTTTACCCATCTGTCTGGAAGTCTGCTGTACGAGAGATATGCATGATAAAAATCTTCTTAACCATCTATGTGCCGACTGATCTGCGTTTTTGAGTAATGTCATCTGTTTTGAAACCCTGCGTAGAGACAGGTTTGAAACCTGTCTCTACAATAAAAAATGGAAAAAATCATGCCTTCCCCTCTACGATCTCAATTTCCTCAGGTGTGAGACCGTAAAGTTTGTAAACCATTTGGTCAATCTGGCGTTCAAGAACAGCGGTGTCGGCATTGGGGTCTTTTTGCTTTGCGGCGAGGATTTGGTCAACGAGATCAATAACCGGACGCTGATCCCGATGAGAAATTCTCGGAACGGGGATTTTACCAACATAATAATTATCGAAATCCATTGTTCTAATTGCGGCACAAAAAATAAACTTGTAGGTATACCAGCTTGTAAATGTCGAATTTAATAATGCTAATATATATCGATAATCATACTGTTTATCATTGATTATAGTATTTTCAACTGTATCAACACTTAAAACGTTACCTTGAGAGTCGTAAGCTGACATAATCATAATGCGCGGTACAGGATTCTGAATGTGGGCTACAAGCCTTTGTGAAATAATTTTCGGTTGTTGCATGAAGGATAATTTGTTCCGTTCACCTCTAAGAACATCTTTTGATAAATATCCTTTTACACCGTTACATCCGTATCTAAAAATGTTTTTCCCACCTATAACAGGATAATCCCCTTCTGGAGAAAGATATTTTTGAAGTCCAACACCTCTTTTCGTTTCTGAAATATCCTTCATGTAAACGCAAGCTGTTTTTAGATTTTCTACGATTTTTAATTCTTTTTGAGTTACGTCGCATATCCATGCTTTGTATCTCAGAACAAGATCATTGGGAACATTTGTCGAGCGGACAAATTCATTGTCTAAAAGTTTTCTTGCTAAATATTTTTTCATATGGATTGACTTGCTATAAACGAATACTACCTGTTCCAGTTTTACGTTTTCAAAGGCTTTTTCAACGTCCACAAGGATACTGACGTTTCCGAGCATTGATTTAACAAGACTAAACCAGTTTTCTGAATAGAGAAGCGATTTAGGTACGATAAAAGTAAGCGTTCCTTTTTCTCCTATTAATCTGTTCTTGCCATAATCGATAAAAATTGCAGCACTGTTTGAATTAGTCGTATCTGAAAGATTCTGTTTTGTCTTTTTTAGCGCGACTCCATCAATTTTGGCTCCATATGGTGGATTTGCAATAACCACATCAAATCCCCAACAACCCCCTGTATCCCCTTTTGCTAAGGGGGAATTGGAGGAGGCATGAAACACTTCGGAAAAATAAATCTCAAAATCAAATTCTTTATGACCATTGGTGATCTGGCTTATCAGTTCATCAATCTGCTTTTTATAGTCTTGCTTTTTTGTGGGGTTGGTTTCGTTGAAGTAGAGTGGTTTGATTTTTTCCAGTTTAGAGAAAAGATGACTGTTAAACAGGTTTTTCTTCACTCCCAAAAGCGAATTCCCGCAGACAATCTTGTAATCCAGATTGGGCAGGGGCTTGATGTTTTTTATGTCATCTTCATCTACCACAAGCGA
Organism: Candidatus Brocadia sapporoensis; assembly: GCF_001753675.2. Taxonomy (GTDB): domain Bacteria; phylum Planctomycetota; class Brocadiia; order Brocadiales; family Brocadiaceae; genus Brocadia; species Brocadia sapporoensis. The sequence goes on from NZ_MJUW02000018.1 coordinate 18,919, forward strand.
TAACCACAGCCGGAGTTTTGCAATCTCCACGGCGCCGGGGTCGATATCGACACCGTAAAGGGAGTGTTCGATGCAGTGGCGTTTGAAGTTGTAGGTTGAGCGTAGCACAGACATTCTTGTCTGTGGTCTATCTGGCTCGGACATTATTGTCTGTGTATCTTTGGGCTGATCACTGGCAGGAATGCCTGTGCTACCGTGATATAACCAATACTTATCCTCTGATAAATTGGCTTTAACTGGATTTTCAGCAATGTAACGGATAAAGCGCTGATATTGGGCTTCACTGCGAACGATATGATCATAGGATTCATCCATCCAAAATTTGCTGCCCGTTGTTCCTAACATCTGATTTATTTTTCTTGCACTCGCGCCTTTGATTCCTTTTAGCAATTCAGAAAGTGAATTGCCTGCCAATGGTTCAAGAAGGAGATGAACATGATTCGGCATGATGACCGCTGCATGAAGTTGCAGCCTTTCCTCATTGAACCGCAAGAGACATTCCTGAACAATCCTTCGAACTTCCGGTTGTGCCAGTACACATGAACCGTAGCCTGAATCAAGCCAACTTTCCAATCTCTTTTCAAATTGTTCACCGTATTCTTTCCATTCTGTTTCACTCCAGGGCTCACGATGTTTGCTTATCCAGAGATCGCGTTCGTCTTTCCATGTATTGAGTTTTTCCTGAGGTAGTGAATCGGCAAGGCGAAAGGTGATCCAGTAAATAGAGCCTTCCTTTGTCCAATGAGGCAAGTTGCGACGGGTTATGGTGGTGACACAGACATTCCTGTCTGTGGTAGTATCATTATTATCACAGACAGGAATGTCTGTGTCACCATCACCCTTAAAATAAACCATAAGTGCATTTCTTGCCTTTACAATTTCATTCATCATGCCCACGGGAAAGGCGCCAGAACCTACCGCCGGGTCGCAGACGGTGATGTCTGCCAGCTTTTGATCGATCAATATGGCATTCTTGCGAATGCTTTCAGGCAGTTTTACTTTGTAATCCGAAGATTTCTGTTTTCCCTCTAAGATTTTTTGTTCTTTGATTAATGCGGTTTCTTCATTCTCACTAACCTGCTCGCCGACATGTATAAGGGTTTCAATGTCCTCTTTGCTTACCTTATTAACCCTGACAGGGTTTGAAACCCTGTCAGGGTTGGGATCAATCCTTAAGTCCAACTGCCTCTGTTTGTCTTCTTTGGCAAATATAGACAACTGTTTTCCGCCTAATATTTGATTGGAGGCAATGCCGTTTTTTGACTTAACTCTGACAGGGTTTGAAACCCTGTCAGAGTTGGAATTAGAATCGGCCAATTCTGTATGCAGGTAATTTATCAGGCTCTGCTGGCACATATAGTGGACAATCTCACGGGGTGTGTAATAGACGCCATATTGCTTGTTGAATTTGCTTTCTTCGCCTTTTTTCCCGCTCTTTAATGCCTTCTTGTATTCTTCAAAGTTATCAGGGCGGATAGCGTTGAACTTTTCATACGCCTTGCCCAAAAGTTCTGGGTCAATGGCAACTTCCTTTTCCAGCGGCTCGTCTTCTCTGACGGTAAAGTTGTAGCGGTCAAAAATATCCAGAATGCCATCACCCTTGTCACCTTCTTTGGTCTTGTTTTTATTAGAGAACAGGCTGTCCGGTATACAGATATCGGTATGCACCCAGTCGTAGCCGCCGTTGCTGCCGATGGGGTCAAAGAGGCCACCGTTTAAGAAGGGGATTTTGCAGTTAAAACGGCTGTAATAGTGATCATCATGGCTGCGGTCGATGCGCAGGGCTTCGTAAAAGAGCGGCTCCAGGATATCATTGAAGAAATTTATAGTATCGCAAGCATCCTGCTTGCGGTTTGTATTGGTTGAGCTCAGGCTAAAAGCCTGAGTTACTCTTTTCTCAAAAAGCTCACGCAAAAAGCGTTTGGAGCCTGTGCCCCATGCGGCATCACGGGCAACGCCGAACCAGCCTTTTTCTGTAAAAAATAGAGAAAGACAATTTGGCCAAAGAGTTTCTTGGCGAAGTTTACGGTATCAACCCCCTTCGATTTAAATTCATTCTGCAGGCTGGAAGCCTGCGCTACTATCTTGTCCAGTTCTTCTTTTGTGCGGATGAAAAGTTCACGGTATTTGATGAAAAATTCTTTGGTAACGGTCTCAATATCAAATGCCTGTTCCAGTTCGGCAAGGGTTGGACTATGTTCATCATTTGCGAGGATGTCCACCAGTCTGCTCTGGGCGGTATGGCTGTTTTCATTTACGCCAACCAGGAATGACCACCGACGTGCAGGGGTGAACTCTTCCTTTACCTTCATCCTACCGGTTTGAGCTTGTTCAAACTTATAGTCCATCTTGACCAGTGAAAATCGCCAGTCTTTCGCATCGGGGGATACAAAGGCAACCAGCGCCGCATCCTTCAGTTCACCGCCACGGCTGCCGTTCAGATACCATGCAACAAAATTGCGCTGCATGGTGCGGGCGCGTTCAAGGGAGGTCTCTTTCTGGAGTTTTACGATAAGCATATCAATCCTGTTTTCACCATCATTGAATTTACCAATTCGCTCCAGACTGCTGATATATGCCTTGTAGGCATCGGGGACGAACTGACCCTGGTAAGTAAACGAGGCTTCTTCAATTCGCTTCAAAAGGTTTTTGATAAAACCGACAAACCTCTCTTTATCAAAAGTACTTTCAAAGGTTTCTCTGATAATGTTTTGTGCCTGATGTTTATCCATAATCTATTTTTCCGGCAGTCTCATGAGGTACTTTTTGCCTTTACCCGTCAGCCGGTATCTCTGAAGCCTGCTCTGCGGCTTTTCCGGGATAGTCATTTCTATTAGCCGGTAATGTATCGCTGGTCGTATATAGCTGTATAGAAATGTAGGGCGGTGTGACAGACCAAGCCTTCGCATAAGTTCGCTGCCACTCAATGTTTCTCCCCGCAGCGATAACAACAGCCTTTCTACTTGTTCGGTGACTTGTTCGGTGACTTGTTCGGTGACTTGTTCGGTCTTCTTGAAAACAGTGACCATAAAGCCGCCGCTCATTTCCTTGAATTCAGGAGTTGGAAGTCCGTATTCCTTAAATCCATTAAGTATTCTTTTAATGCCTGAGCCGTATTTCTCTATCAAACCAGCAGATTTAAAGGCTTCTGCAATCTTCTTGTTGCGGGCGATTGAAACATAATCACCCTTTAAAAGCTTGGCTATAGTAAGCCCGTTGGGCAGCTTGCCGGCGTTAAAAAATTCGATTTTATTATCATAAACCTTGATTATAGAGTCCGCCGGACTTGTGTAGTCCCTGTGTATAATTGCATTAATGACTATTTCACGGATTGCATTAAGCGGATAATCCCATCGTTCTTCCCGCTGCGGCTTGCCGGTAATAATGTATGCCTTGTTGATATGTTTTTTAATAAAATCCATAACGCCCTCTACCTCTGAAAAGAGGTCGGCTTTGAGAGTGGCGCCATCCTTGATAATGGTATCTGTCTGAAACCTGCCGAGTTCTATGGTGCTGATACCCGATTCTCCTGCCATAAAAAGGAGAAAGCCGGCGTAGGTTATTTTGCCTTCGCGCATCAATTCAAATTTTTGTAATACTGTCAACGGGTCATCCAGAATAGGATTCTCTCTGTTTGTATTGGTACGTTCAATGAATTTTTGAATCTTATCAAGCGAAATGTCTTTTTCGGAGTGATGCTCATCAATATGAAAGTCCCAGCTTGAGTTGAATGTCCTGAGGTGTAAATTTACCACTTCTGACACAGACAACTGGTGGTTTGCATTTTTGAAGCGTTTGTAATATCTCCCCTTGCACGCAACAGGCTTTATCGGTGATTCCTGCACAGAAAAGATTACAATATTTTTCTTTTTGATTGTTCCAATCTCAACATCAGGTATTATTGCATGTGATGTGTCTTGTTTGACATGATTAATCCAGTTTTGAATAGTCTCTTTGCCGACTTCCGTTCCTTTTATCTCTCCTTTATCGGATACGCCAATAAAAACCTTGCCGCCGCTGGTATTGGCAAAGGCTACAAGGGTTTCTATAGCTTCCCGGTCAAAGCTGAGTTTGAATTCAACTGTCTCAGACTCTCCGACATTAAGCATCTTTTTAGTTTTTGTATCTATCATTTATTTCCCCGTCAGATACATAGACAAAATAACTTCCCGCTTGCCAAATACCACAGGGTTCTGTTCTGCGTAATGTTCTTCCAGGAGTCTTGCCGGGATGTGGGTCTGAAGCACTGCCAACACCTTGAACGGGTTAACGATTTCATTCGTAAGTGCATTCAGGGCCTTCAGCGTTTGGATTGCCGTCTGTTTGGGCAGTCCCCCTTCCTCAAGTTGTATCAGGACTTTTTTCAGGTACAGTTCCTGGTCTTCTGTCAGTTTTTGTGTATTCTTCAGGGTCGCTTTTAAAATTCTCAGGATATTTGCAGCGCTGTCACGTCCGCCCTTTTGCCCGTGATGCGGCATTTCCTCCGTTGTCGCCAAAATAAATGCCTCTTTATTTTTTTCCAGGAGTTCGTAAAAATGTTCGGGGAGTTTTTCCTTCGTTTCATCAGGACTGCTCTCCAGCAGTTTTGCCGCAGACAGGAAATCCATTTCTTCCCCCATATTTTTAATGTCGGCTTTAAAAAACTTCTGCAGCTTTCCCCGTCTGAAGTAAGTAATTAACCCTGACAGGGTTCCCAACCCTGTCAGGGTTTTGGCGGTGCGCGCCTTTTTGGGAAGACGTTTTATCCTTTCAAAGAGGTCGGGGGCTTTATCGCGAATCTCTTTTATCACCTGGAGGTACTTCAATTCGCTTTCCCCAGATTCTTCCTCACCTTCCAGTGTCTGTTTGGAAATCAACCGGTTAAAGAGTTCGTGCGAGCCAATCGGCTCTCCTTCGGTCAAAAGCTCTGCGTCTCCGCCAAGCAAGGTTAAAAAGGCATTGATTTTCACCTCTGCCGCTTCTTTCAGTTTTATCTGGTCATTTGATTGTTTGGTCGGGAAAAAATTAAAGGTATGGATCTTGTCAAATGGCGTATCAACACGGTTAACACGTCCTACCCGCTGCATCATGCGGGTAGGATTCCAGGGGATGTCGTAATTGATCACGGTATTTGAGCGGTGCAGGTTAACACCCTCAGCCAATACTTCAGTAGAGACCAGTATCCGATAATCTTCTTTCGGATGACGTGCCCGGGCGTCAAAATTTTCAATGACCTTGTCGCGGGTTGTCTCACCAGAATCTCCGGTAAAACACAACACCCTATCAGGATATTGCTGGTTTATGTTTTTAAAGAGATAGTTTGCGGTTTCCCTTGATTCGGTAAAGATAATCAGATGATTTTCTTTCAAAACAGGATTTTTGGATAGTTCCCCCAAAAATCTTAAAAGCTTTGGGTCTCGGTCAACGTGATGCCATAGTTGTTTAATCTCGAGGAGAAGGTCATGGTCGTGTTGCAGGTCTGCCCTTAAGCCTTCCTTAAATTCACTGCTTGCATATCTTTCCGCCTTGCCTTCGTCTATCAATCGCTGGACGGCTTCATCGTCATCGTTCTCAAGGAGTTCAAAAATTTTATTCGTGTGCTTTTTACTTACATACACATTGCCGTTATCAAACTCTTTTATAAACATCTCGTAAGAGCGCAGGAATCTGTCCACCGAATTTTTAAAGGCGAAAAAACTGCTTTCAAGACGCTTCACCAGCAGGATTTTCATAAACTTGCCCATATTTCTCTGGGACTGCTGTTCAAGCTGGCCAACTTTACCTTCATAATAAAGCATGGGCATATAACGGGCGTATTTGAATTTTTGCGCTATCAATTCTATGGTTTTGTTGAATATCTCGTCCTCCCTATCATTGAGTTCGTAAAAAAGGGGGACTGGCCTTTCAACATCAGGGAATTTAAGGTTTTGGCTCTTTATGTCTTCACCGAAATATTTTTCGATCTCTGTTCGGGTACGTCGAACCATTAAATATTTGAGGACTTTTTCTCGTATTTCCCGCGCATTTTCTTTTACCGTATTTATGTATTTGGCATAATCCTTCTGCCGGTCCAGTTTTTTCAACTTTTTATCCAGGCCATGAAAGAAGCCTTCAAGGTCAGGAAGATTTGGGATAGTGCTTTTTCTGGCCTTTTGAAATAGTTTTAAAAGGCTCAAAATATCTTTTGGCGCATTGTTATAAGGCGTAGCCGTTACAAGAACAACCCTTTTACCGCGGCAGATTTCCGCCAATTTTTCATAGGTAACCGTTGTTTCGGTTCTAAAACGGTGCGCCTCATCAATGATAATATTGGTGTATTTCTCTGTCCCTCTGTCAACAAGGTCATCCAGTTTGCCCAGAGATTCAAAGTCTGCCGGCATCCTGAAATCAGAAAAGACATTGGGCCATGAACCGGGGTTTGATTTTTCGAGAAGCACGGGCGGGGCAATGACAAGGGTTCTGCCGTCAAGCTGACCCGCCAGCATTGCCGATATGTACGTCTTGCCTAAGCCAACAACATCAGAAATGAAGACACCTCCATATTCCAGAAGTATTTTACGCGCATTTAAAACGGCCTGTTCCTGATATTCCAGTTTTTTAAATTTTTCGGGAAGATATTTTAAAAACACTTCATCTGTCTGACCGAGTTCGTCTTTGAAATACTCATATAAAAATTTCAGATACAATTCATAAGGAGTAATCGTATGGTTCAACCAGGTTTTTATTTGAATGGTGTCAATATATCGTTCCCTTACATCAACTGCGTCTTTCCATAATTCATTAAATTTTTGTAATGCGAATTCATAGTCTGCCCTGTTTTTTAACTCGACATTAAACTCAAAGTTATCGATAAGACCTGATTGGGTAAAATTGCTCGACCCGGTAATCACCCTACCAATATCCCTGTCGCCTGCAACGAAGGTCATGATGTAAAGCTTTGCGTGAATATTTTCCGTCGGATACGCCCTGATTTCCAACCTTCCACTTTTAAGCCATTCCGTAAACTTAAGGATACCTTCTTCAACAGGGGAATTATCTTCAGAATTCTCTACTTCTTCAGCGACAGATTGTTCGAATTGTTCTTTTACTTCAGAGTGAGAGTATTGGGGGATTGGCCGATCATCGATTTTTGCTTTTTGGATGAGTTCTGTTGCTCGTTTGTTTGTGCTTATTCCGATAAGAATCCGGATCTTTTCGGTATTATCCAGAGATTTGTAGATGGCATGAAACCCGCTGGTATAGAAATAACCAACAAGCACATCAAAAAATTGGGTGTCTTGAATGAGCACCCTGAATCTTTCTTGCAGGTTTTTATTTTCTTCGTTGGTGATAAAGGTGAGGTCAGAGTTCATGGCTGCTTACATACTCTTTTGATGTATAAGCAATTACCTGCGAGTAACGTGCATATGTATTGATGGCAATTTTACCCTTTTCCGTGTCTAAAATCTCCATAATTTTGCATGCTTACCCATGTTCTGTCAGGTTCTCTTTCCTATACATCTTATATAACTGGCTGTAAAGCCCTCCGAAACGAAGGAGTTCTTCATGGCTGCCCTCTTCCACCTTCTCGCCTCTGCTTAATACTATGATCTTGTCACAATGAAGAATGGTGGACAATCGGTGGGCAATGAAGATAGAAGTCCGGTCTCTGGTGGCTTTAAGAAGGGCATTCTGGATCAAGACCTCGGAGATTGTGTCCATGCTGGACGTTGCCTCGTCAAGGATTATTACCTGTGGGTCGTACAGGATGATCCTGGAAAGTGAGATAAATTGGCGTTCGCCTACCGAGAGATTTGCGCCACGCTCGGCAATTTCCATGTCGAGCCCGCCGGGCATGCGATCAATAAAGGGCATCAGCCCCAATACCTCAATGGTTTCTAACACCTTTGTGTCGGACATGGGATTAAATAAGGTGATATTGTCCCGCAAGGTGCCTGCAAATAAAAAGACATCCTGGCTTACCAATCCAACAACGTATCGCAATCCTATCTTTTCTATATTCCGTATATCAATCCGGTCCAGCAGAATAGTTCCTTTTTGAGTTTCATAGAGCCGCGTCAGGATGCTTGCAATCGACGTCTTTCCGCTGCCAGTTACTCCTACCAGCGCAACCGATTGTCCGGGTTTAATATGAAAAGAAATATCTTTCAACACATAATCATTTTTATGATAAGCAAACCAGATATTTTGGAATTCTATTTCTCCTTTAAAATCCTTCAGAGGGACTTCTCTGGCGGGATTAGAAATGGCATAATCTATTTCGGCTGGTTCCTGCATGAGACCAAACACCCGTTCTGATGACGCCATGGCCCCCTGAAAAATATTATATTTCTCGACAATATCACGGATGGGGTCAAATAAGTCATGAATATACGCCAGGAACGACACTAAGACGCCAAGGGTAAGAAAACCATGCATGTATCTCGCTGCGCCATACCATATCACCAGGCCTACCGCCAATGCATTTACCATGTTAATTGCCGGCTGGAATATCGCAAAATAGCGGATATATTTGACCTGTTCTTTTAAATAGTCATCATTGATTGCGTCAAATTTGGCGTAATTTCTTTTCTCCCGGTTAAAAAGCTGGATGACCTTCATCCCGGTGATATTTTCATTGAGATATGCGTTAATACTTGCCAGCTTGCGCCGTATTTCACGGAAAGAACTCTTCATGTGTTTTCCGAACCAGAGGGCAATTATCACGATTATGGGGAAGACGGAAAGGGTGATGGCAGCAAGCTTCCAGTTAAGAATTATCATGGCCACAAATATCCCAATGATGATGAAGATATCTCCGATTACCACAATAACACCGGCGGAAAAAAGCTCTCCAATGGCTGCAATATCGTTGGTCAGACGTGTAACAACTCTCCCAACAGGATTTTTATCAAAAAAAGAAACGGGGAGTGATTGAACATGGCGAAAAAGTTCCATGCGTATATCCAGCATAACCTTCTGTCCAATGGCCTGAATGTTATAGCTTTGAACCACGACTAATAGGAGCCTTAAAGTTTCGATCCCGAGGATGGCGAATGCCGTTTTGTAGAGTAACGCCGTATCACCCTTACCGATTCCATGATCAATTGCATATCCAAAGAGATACGGGCACAGTAAAAATAAAACGGTAGTAATAAGCACAATAAAGACAGATAACAAACCTGATGCCTTATACCGCAATACATGCGACAGCAGCTTTCTGATAACCGCCTTATCATATATTTTATCTGCTAAAACGTCTTCGGTGAAAAATTCTTCTTTATCCATAAGGTAAGTGGGAACGACAGCAAAGCTGAACCATACTTTTCATTTGCGGGGAAGCTTCGTTCTTAAAAAATGCAGAATGACGACGATTACCTGGTCTTGGTATCTTTGCGAATGATGGGCTTTTGGTCAGAGTCATTTGGCTTCTTGCTATGGACGTCTTTGAAGTCGGCTAGCCGATGTTCGCTGGTAGGGAAATTATCTCCTAAATAGGATTGGCGCGCAATGGGGTTATTCAGGATTTCCTGGGTGGTGCCTTTGGCAACGACGGTGCCTTCACTGATTATATACGAGTGATTTGTAATACTCAGCGCCTCGCGGACATTGTGGTCGGTAATCAGGAGCCCAATCCCCTTATTCTTCAGTTTCAGGAGGATGTCCTGCACCTCGCCAACAGCAATAGGGTCGACTCCGGTAAATGGCTCGTCGAGGAGGATCATGGTAGGAGAGCTGGCAAGCGCCCGCGCGATTTCAAGCCGTCGCCTTTCTCCACCCGAAAGGGTAAAAGCCTTGTTTTTCGCCAAGGATGCCAGGTTAAATTCGTTTAGTAGCCCGATCAGTCGTTTATATTTCTCGTCGGAATTATACCGGTGGGTCTCCAGGATTGCCAGAATGTTTTCCTCGACCGTCAGACGCTGAAAGACGGATGGTTCCTGGCACAGGTATCCCATCCCTTTCCGTGCACGCATGTAAATGGGAAGATCTGTAATATCCTCATTTTGAAAGATTACACGGCCGCTGTCGGGACGGACAGCGCCAATAATCATACTGAAGGAGGTGCTTTTCCCTGCCCCATTTTGACCGAGTATTCCTACAATCTCTCCATCATTGACCTCAAAACTGACATGATTTACAACGGTACGCTTGCCGTATGACTTGGTTAATCCCTCTGCTCTTAGCAAATTCATAACGTTATTTTATAAATTTAATTGTGTTCAGAGGCCAGAAAACAAAAAATGCCTTGCCAACAATGTTCTTTTTCGGGACAAATTTCCATACGCGGCTATCGTTGCTGTTTCTGCTATTGTCTCCAAGCATAAAATAATCCTTTTCTCCCAACTGTACCGGCTTAGTGGTGCCCCACGTACCCGACGAGAGACTGGTATAATAAAGATCATGAAATATTTTAATATTCTCAAAGGTGGCATGAATACGGGTGCCGCCAAAGCAAATTTTACTTGTTTCAAAGGAACGCTGATCAGGGACCGTTCCATCGTCATAGTCAAATGCAAAGACCTCTTTATTGTCTATGGTGAGGGGTACCATACGATCCACATTGGAGAATTCAATCTTATGCGAATGTCCGGTTTGCAAACCGATATCCTTTTCCACCACAATCGTTCCATTCCTCAGGAGACGAGTTTTTTTATCAGCGTTGTCTGCGGGAATAAGGGCGGTAAATATGTCATTATTTTTTTCCAGGACAAGTGTCAGGAGTTGAGAACCTTTTAAGAGGGTAACGTCAAAGCTGATCTTTGTATCGCCCATTTCCGTATGTCCGGTCCGGCTATTATACCCGTTTTGATCGGAAATACTTCGTCCAAATGTCGCGAGAGATGCGTTTGGATTTGCTCTGGACAGGGTATCCAGTGTAATTGACTTGTCGTGGGTCTGCCATGCATCGCCGTCGGTTATCCATACCGGGGCATCCTCTTCTTTCGCCGGATAATTACTGTCGTAGACCGGAAGCCATAACGTTTCCTGCACAGGAGCCGGCTTCCTTTGTATCTTGTCGTTGATATAAAGATCGCCATTAACAATCTGAAGCTTTTCACCAGGTAATCCAACAAGTCGTTTAATATAATTTTTCTTCTGCTTTGAAAATTTCGTTAAACCACACCGTGGACACCGGATTCCTTCGTGCCACTCCGTGTCGGGAAGTTGTGTGGAACAATTTTTACACGTGAGATCGTACAACGGATAAATAAACACCACAACGTCCCACCGCTGTGGGCCTTTAAATTTATACCAGAATTTATTCACCACGATTCTGTTCCCACCATGAATTATCCGGTTCGCCAGGTCTGGCCAGCTAACTGCAACTTGACACTTTGGACAATATCCTTTCCTCCATAACCATGCAGGCCAGTTATACCGGATCCTGGAGCCGCAAACGTCGCAATAAGCGGAGAGGCGTATCTCGAATTGACAATTAGGGCATTGGGCATTTTCACTCTGACGATCGGCATAAAAAAACCAGCTGCAATTCGGGCATTTCACATTCTTGTGCTCGCCTAACAAGGTGGGCGCCATCGAGCCCGTGGGGATTTTGAATGCCTCCACGACAAAATAACGGATAGCAAAGGCCACGGCTACGGCGATAATTATCGATTCGATATTTTCACGTAACTTACCCTTCTTCTTTTTCTCCCCCTCATTTCCTCTGATAATTGCTTGTTTTTCTTTTATATCAGCCACTTTACACCTCATTCATCAACAGATAATACCGACAAGAAGGCCTTTTGCGGAATCTCCACATTTCCGACGGACTTCATTCTCTTTTTGCCTTCTTTTTGTTTTTCCAAAAGCTTTCGTTTCCGTGTAATATCACCGCCATAACACTTGGCCGTTACGTTTTTAGCAATCGGCCGTATAGTTTCTCTGGCAATAACCCTGCTTCCAATTGCTGCTTGTAAAACCACCTCAAAGAGGTGTCGTGAAATTTCATTCTTGAGTTTTTTAACCAGCCTTCGTCCTTTTGTCTCTGCATCTTTCCTGTGGACAATGGTTGAAAGTGCATCCACACGTTTGCCCGACACCAAAATGTCCAGTTTTACCAGGTCGGCAGGCTCATAACCCACAAAATCATAATCCAGCGTTCCATAGCCCCGTGTAGCAGATTTCAGCTTATCAAAAAAATCAAAGATAATTTCAGCTAATGGCATTTCATAAATAAGTATTGCACGCCTTTCACTGAGGTACTCAGTGCCTTTATATCTTCCCCTGCGCCCTTCGGCAAATTGCATAATAGTGCCGACATATTCTGTGGGCAAAACAAAGCTGGCGCGGACCAACGGTTCTCTGAATTCATCAATTTCATTTACCGGCGGAACCTTTTCCGGATTATCGACCTTAATTACCTCTTTGTTGGTTTTCAATATCTCATAGGTCACGTTGGGGGCGGTTTGTACAATATTGATGTTGCTTTCACGCTCCAGACGTTCCTGTACAATTTCCATATGCAGGAGACCGAGGAATCCACACCGGAACCCAAACCCAAGCGCCTGGGAAGTCTCCGGTTCAAAGGTAAATGACGAATCGTTCAGTCTCAACCGTTCCAGTGCCTCGCGCAATACGTGAAAATCAGCATTATCCGCCGGATATACACCACAGTATACCATGGGCATGGGCGGACGATATCCCGGCAACGCCTCGGCAGCCCTTTCCCTATTGTGAGTTACCGTATCTCCCACCTTGACATCATGAATGGATTTAATATTGGCAATGCAGTAACCTACCTCGCCCGCTGAAAGACAATTTTTGGCTGCCATCTTAGGTTTAAAGACACCGACCTCTTCTACTTTAAACGAACGGTTTGTCTTCATCATGTATATCTCGTCACCCACTTTAACAGAGCCGTCAAAGATACGCAGGTACACAATGACGCCCCGATACGCATCATACATGGAATCAAAGATCAGGGATTTTAACGGTGCGCTGGGACTCCCCTTAGGCGGAGGGATGCGTCTGATTATAGCTCCAAAGATTTCATCAACACCTTCTCCGGTCTTTGCGCTTGCCATTAATGCATCTGCAGGATCGATGCCCAGGGTTTTTTCCATTTCGGTAAGCACTTCGTAAGGACGGGACTGTGGCAGGTCGATCTTGCTAATGACGGGAATAATCGTCAAGTTGTGCTCCATGGCAAGATAGGTGTTGGCAACGGTCTGCGCCTCGACGCCCTGTGATGCATCCACAAGCAATAATGCCCCTTCGCAGGCGCCAAGGCTCCGCGATACTTCGTAACTGAAATCCACATGGCCGGGCGTATCGATTAAATTGAGATTATACTCCTCACCATTCCGCACCAGTTTCAAAGCAACCGCGCTCGCCTTGATCGTAATGCCACGTTCCCGCTCCAGATCCATATCGTCCAGCATCTGGTTGCGGAATTCCCGGGACGAAATGGTATGGGTCTTTTCCAGCAAGCGGTCTGCCAGGGTAGATTTCCCGTGATCAATGTGTGCAATTATGCAGAAATTTCTAATTCTTTCAGTAGACATCCGGCCGCTCCTATAATCCCTGCATCATTTCCAAGTTCTGAAAACACAATTTTCGTATCTTGATATGATGCCTCAAATGCCCTTTGAGTAGTAACTCGCCTGATAGGGCCCATCAATAATTCTCCGGCGCCAGCCATGCCACCAGCCAATACAATCATCTCCGGGTTTAATACATGCATGATATTGGTAAGGGTAATTCCGAGGTAGCGACCTGTCTCTTCAATAACATCCAATGACACCTTGTCACCTTGAATGGCGGCATCGTTAATCATTCTTGCCGTAATCTCACCAGAACCTTTCAGTGAAGATAAGGCGCCGTTATCTAGCAATTCTTTAAAACGTCGCACCATGCCTGTTGCTGATGCAAACACCTCAACGCACCCCCGGTTCCCGCAATTGCATAGTGGTCCATCTATTTGTATCACCATGTGGCCAATCTCTGCAGCCACGTTATTGGCGCCCCGCCACAGCTTGTTGTCGATAACGATACCACCTCCCACCCCTGTTCCTAACGTCAACATTACCAACGATTTTACTTTCTTGCCCGCACCCACCCATTTCTCACCCCAGGCGGCAGCATTGGCATCATTTTCCAGCACGCAGGGTTTTGAAAACCGTTCTGACACGATGTGTTTTATAGGTATATTGCGCCAACGGGGTAGGTTGGGAGAAAAGAGAATCGTTTCGCCTGCTTTATCAACGAGGCCTGGTGATCCCAGCCCGATACCGAGAATGTCGGATTCTTTTATCTGAGCGCCCCGAATCGTTTCTGCGATGAGTTCGAGGATTTGATTCGAAATGGTCTGAGTGTCTGAATCAGAATCGGTTTTTGTGGAAAGGCGATGGAGAACTCCCCCATCCGTATCAACGATGCCTGCTTTTAAATTTGTTCCCCCCAGGTCAATGCCAACAATCCAATTACTCAATAATATAAATCCTTATTCCAAAAAATACGATATTTATTTTAAAAAACGAGAGAACTTACCGGTGAATTCCAATTTGTAATCCGTATGTCAAGTTATGTCTTCGGTTACAGGGTGGCATGGACAAACTTGATTGTCCATGGTGTTTGAATATACACACGGATTTGAAATATATCACACAGACAAACAGAGTTTGCCAGTGCTACCCTGTGACCCGCTTAAATAAAATGAAAATTCCTATACAATCAGGATAATCTCTGCAATCTTAGTAGCATTATTACGTAAAATCTTTTTTGACAAGTTTTCTGCTCCCTCCTTGATAGGGGAGATTTGGTTGCGGCCTTGCTGTGCGATATAATATGAAGAGCGAATTTTAACAAATGCCTTATCTTAAGTCAAATTTTATACTTGGCATTGACATGCCTGTTGTGATGTAGCCGCAACCAAATAAATTACCTGTTGTACCGCCCGTATTCAAAAACCGTCTCTTGTCTTATCAAGAATGGATGTGGTATAATGCTAATCCATCATATCCGATTGAAATGTCTTAACACAAAAACTCCCACAGGATAAAAGTGCAGAAAGGGGGTTTTCGTAATCCTCTCATACGTTTCTGGAGCTGAATAGATGCTCAGGGTCAGATTCCACGGCAGGGGTGGGCAAGGGGTAAAGGTCGCAAGCAGGGTACTTGGTACCGCCGCCTTTTTTGAAGGCTACCATGCTCAAGACTTCCCTCTTTACGGCGCTGAGAGGCGGGGTGCGCCAATAACAGCCTTTACACGTATATCTCACGTACCCATTCTGGAACGAGGGGTAATTTCTGAACCCGACATAATAATCATTCTGGATGAAACCATCCTGAATGACCCCTTGGCAAATCCCCTATCAAGGCTTAAAGAGGGCGGCGTTGTCTTTATAAACACTACCCATAGCCCTGCAGACGCAAAAGAAAAATATAAAATCGCTGAACAGGTTATTGCCTTAGATATAACGAAAATCAGTCTTGAAATACTAGGACTGCCTGTCCTGAGCACCCTGGCCGGTGGCGTTGCCTCAAGGATTGCCGGCCTCAGAGAGGATTCCTTAAAAAAGGCAGTTGAAAAGGAGGCATCGGAGATACTGACCGACAAAGAGCTTGTAGCGAAAAATAGGGAGGCGGCGCTCTCTTGTTTTTATGCGATTCAACCTATAGAAGTAAAGACATCAGAGGCCGTTTTTTTAGGAAGTCCGGTTGCAAATGTCCCCTTCGAGCCGGCCATGATTTCCAGTCCTGCCATAAATACTACGGGGAATACACCCCTGAGAAGGACCGGCAACTGGCGGGTGTTCAAGCCTGTCTGGAATTATGAATCCTGTACCCGGTGTATGACCTGTGTTGCCAGATGTCCTGATGGTTGCATTGCAGTGAATGAAGACGGTTTCCCCTTTACGGATTACGACAATTGCAAGGGATGCCTCATATGTGTTGAGGAATGCCCCGTAGGGGCTATAGAGAAGGTGCGGGAGGTTCATGCGTGACAGGGCGCTATAGAATATTTGAGGGAGAGTGGAATGTTTGAGAGAATTCAATATGTTTTGGAATGTCTTGCCGTCAGAAATGCAGGGTTGTATACTGGATCCATAATATAGTAGATGCTGTGTTGCGTAAACCGAAATATGCAGTAAAAACGCAACAGAGGCGAAAACCGTAAAGCGGAAAAGGTGAAACATTCGAAGAAAATAAACTCGAACGGGCTATTTGAAAATGAAATTGAAAAGAGACAGGAGTTTGTTATAATTTTTCTTTGTCATACAGGGGCCCATAGCTCAGCTGGTTAGAGCAGCGGACTCATAATCCGCGTGTCCAAGGTTCGAATCCTTGTGGGCCCATCTTTTCCCCTGAATTGGTATTTGCCTAAGATACCTTTTCCTCATCACCGTAGCTGGTCCAAGGCTTGCTGGATATCTTCTTTTTGTGCCTGTGCAGGGTCTATTTTTAACAATTTCTTCAGATAATGACGGGCCACTTCCTTGTCATTTTTTTTGTTAAGATAGATAAAAATAAGGTTTTTATAACTATCGATCATATCGGGATTCAGAAAAATTGTTTTCTGGTATACCTCTATAGCTTTATCTGTCAGGTCTGCGCCCTGGTATAAACTTCCAAGCGCATAATACGTGTCAAGGTTATGGGGATTCAGGCGGATTACAATATTATATTCATCAATTGCCTCGTGGTGTTTCCCCAACTTTTCATAAACACGTGCCAGATTGTAATGACCTTGCAGTTGGCTGGGATCCAATTTAACGGCTTTTTTGAATTCCACTATCGCCTTGTCGGGATCGCCTATGCTATTGCCAATATTGCCGAGTCCATTATGGGCCAGGGCATAGTCAGGTTTTATCCTTAACGCCTCTTCATACTCTATTCTTGCCTTATCGAGAGACCCCTGATTGAAATAGATATTGCCGAGATTGTTGTGGGCGCGATAGCTGTTCGGGTAGTCGGCAATGGTTTTTGTCCACAGCGTAAGTTCATCCCGCCAATTCCCGTTCTTCCGGATAATGGTAAATCCGTAGCCCCCAATCATGAGGATAACCAGGGTTCGTTGTACTATCTGTCTCGTTGGGATGGCGCGTGGAGACAGGGTGCGATCGGTGATCCGGTAAATGAGGATTCCTTTTGCCACACAAAACCCCATTGCCGGAATATAAAGATACCTCTCAGCCATGATATTGTCTATCGGATTGATGATCATGACGGGCAGGAGTGTGACAAAAAACCACGACATCCAAAGGGCAAATATGTTCCTTGTTCTGCACAGGATCGCAAATATGATAAAAATTGAGCATACGAAGGTTACGGCAAGAATCCATGATGCTTCCCACGGATGCGTTACCCTGGGAACCACATAGTCTGCATTAAGATGAAGCGGAAAGAATGACAGTTTGATGTAAGATGCAAGAATCTTTATCATGGTGGAGGCATTGACCCAAAAACTGCCTGGTTGGTAGCCAGATTGGAATGCAGGGTTGCCGAACATCATATACCGAATGATGAGATAGAACAGGGAAATAGCAAGGAATCCTGTATAAATTCCTTTCAGTCTTCTTGTAAGGGATGACCACGGTTTTTGATGAAAAAACACCGTAAATAACATCAGCAGAATGGGAAGGGTTATTGCCGTTTCTTTTGAAAAAAGGGCACAGAGATAGGAAATCAGAGAGACGGCATAATAAATGACACAACGGAATATTTGCCTGTGTTCTCCGTAAAAAAGTGAGTCAGATTTTATAAAGTAAATAAACGAGACGAGGAGAAAGGTTGCGGACAGGAGGTCTTCCCGATAGCCAATGGCGTTTACGGTCTCTACGAGGACAGGATGACTAACAAAGAACAAAATTGAAAGAAAAATGATCTTGTTATTAGATAAAATAGCACGGAGCAAACGATAAAATAGCACCGTATTAATGATATGCAAAACAACGTTTGTGGTGTGAAATCCAAAGGGATTTGTCTGCCATATGGCATAATCAATGAAATATGAAACGATGACCAGGGGACGATAGCCCATTTCTCCGGAGAGGGAGAAATAATCTTTCGTAAAGATTTTTGGGAGGTATCGCCATTCCCTGATAAATGAGTTTTCTGCAACAATCTTAAAATCATCGCAGATAAAATTACCGCAGGTTGCGTTTAAGTAAAGCGCCGTGGAAAACAGGGGTATTACAATAAGAATAAAGGCACCAATTGATAGTCTCATATAAATAAAAATCCCCCCATACCTTTGTTTTTTATGCGATATAGGGGGATTATATCATTTTGGCATTTCACGGTAAATGATGAATGCCAAAAGTAATTTGATAATAGCATGATCAGAACAGATACGCTACATCAATTGCTGTGGTAAGTTCATTGTCGTGACCTCCGAATATATCCCGACTTCCTTCGTCATAACGGACTTCTGGTCTGACCAGGAGGTTTTCCATAATCTTAAAATTGACGGTAAGGGTGATTTCCCAGAGATGAAGGGCTGAAACTCCCAATCTTGCCCCGTCATGGTCATCGAAATATTCACCCCTCAGGGCCAGCCCAAAATAATCCGTAATGTCCCGGCTAACAATACCAGAGAATCCCCACCATTTGCCATTGCCATGCCCCGCCACGGAACCGCCGGCTGACCCTGCGGCATCAGCTTCGGTGCCAAAATCAAAGTTAAGGTTAAACGCAGTCTTTTCAAAAGGTTTAAATACCATGATTACATCCCAGAAATGCCTCAAGTTATTGTCGGCGCCTGGTGCAATATCCTCATTTTGTTCCGCTCCGTGAACGCCATTCAAAATGAAGCTCGTATTTTCGCTTACCTTCCAGTTAAACTGATATCCTAATGTTTTGCTGTCATTGTTATCCACAAAGGTATCCCAACCATTTACAAGATAAAAGGAAGTCGTTAGCTGGTCAAGAAGAGGATAGCTAATTACCAGACCGGTATTGGTAAATGGGATCGCATTCTGATAAAGGAGTGAACGGGAAAAGTTGGGATTGTCTACGCTTTCCCAGAGCTCAGCGCCGATCCAGGTGGCGAATTTGCCAAATTTAAAGTCAAGCCCCTTCCCCACGGGCGCCTTATAGGTTATGAACCCCTGGCTAACAGTAAAATCCTGACTGCTCAATGGATCTGATCCATCCCGCCGACCATCGCTATCCACAAATGTTATTCTCTGTGCAATTTCACCATAATTTGTCGTAAAGCCAAATCCAATGGGGTCTTTTTCTGTTGATGGTTTAAAGACAGAGATTTCGATGTTGTCTAAAGTAAAGGAATTGTTTTCCCTGTCGAATGCCCTCACGTCTATCCAGTCCCCCTCTGCAGCATCCCGGGTAAATCCTCCGGCGGATCCCCGCTGATCATCCGGCTTTGAAAAGTTATAGCTATAATAGGTATCGATGAACCCACTTATTTCTACACTTTTAAAGAAACTGGCTATCTTACTTTCTTCCGATGGTGCAGATAGTGGTGCAGTTTCTTGGGCAAAAACGGATGCAGCGAAACATATCATTGCGCTGCATACAATACCCGGCAAACCACCGTGGTATAAATTCTTCATTAAAAACCTCCTCCTTTTCGCAGTAAAAGGAACTACTAAATAAATTCACGGGTTGTTCAAAAGAGCGAAGGAACTACAAAATCAGCCACAAATAAATTACGGCAATTAATTATGTATTGATTCCTCCTTTCTTAAGCAACGGGCGAATTTTGAAACGAAAATAATGCACAAGTGTAGGTATGGTGCAGATGAAATATTCATGGTAAAGATGATGATAAGGGTGCAGAAACTATATTTTAAAAATATTTAGTGTCTGAATAAAAACTACCAAAAATGTCATTTTGAGCGGAGCGAGAAATCTTTTGAGCATTGAAATTGCAGGGTTTGAAGATTTCTTCCTTCGGTCGAAATGACAAAAGCATGTGTTTTCGTTCAGGCGCTATTTAAATAAACTAATAATCCCGTGTGGTTTTCTATTGCCTGGAATCTAACCGTAAAATTGCCTATATGAGGCACGTGTTGGATAGCCATCCGATGGGCATTTTATTTTTATAAAAGCCCGTGTCAATAAAATTTTAAATATGGTAATGATAATCTTTATGCTTGTGAGTCATTTTTCTTGACCTTAAAAATTTTATTTGTATAATCCACGGACTTGGTGTCTTGATGCATAAATGTATGATTTTTAATATCTGGCAGCGACAATTTTAATGAATTTGGATTTTATTCTAACAGAAATCTATTTTTAGGAGGTGAAATATGGTATTGGACCCCACCAAGCATGCAGATTGGGAAATAGCTGAAGATGCTGAAAATCGAATGAAAACGGTGTATCAACTGGCCGATGAGTTAGGTCTGGAGAAAGAAGAACTGCTTCCTCATGGACATTATGTCGCAAAGGTTGATTTCGATAAGGTTTTGAAACGGGTCGGGAATAAACCCGATGGGAAATTTATTGATGTAACTGCCATTACCCCAACGCCACTGGGCGAGGGGAAATCCACCACCACCATGGGACTGGTGCAGGGTTTAGGCAAAAGGAATAAAAGGGTTATCGGCGCCATCCGTCAGCCATCAGGGGGGCCAACGATGAACATCAAGGGGTCTGCTGCAGGTGGCGGACTTTCCCAATGCATTCCATTGACTCCTTTTTCATTGGGTTTAACAGGGGATATTAATGCCATTATAAATGCCCATAACCTGGCTATGGTTGCTATTACCTCCAGAATACAACATGAATTCAACTACGACGACGAAAGGCTTGCAAAAAGCAATTTAAGACGTCTTGATATCGATCCCGACAGGGTTGAACTCAAGTGGATTATTGACTTTTGCGCCCAGACGCTGAGAAAAATAATAATTGGTATTGGCAGCAGGATGGATGGTTTCATGATGGAATCCGGATTTGCTATAGCGGTATCCTCGGAACTCATGGCAATCCTTTCAGTTGCAAAAGATTTAAAAGACATGAGGGAACGGATCGGCAGGATGGTTGTTGCTTATGATAAAAAAGGCAAACCCATAACGACTACCGATCTTGAAGTGGCTGGCGCCATGACTGCATGGATGGTCTCAACCATTAATCCAAACCTCATGCAAACCATAGAAGGGCAACCGGTTTTTGTCCATGCAGGACCTTTTGCTAATATAGCTATTGGTCAATCATCCGTTATTGCCGACAGGATTGGCTTAAAGTTGGGGGATTACCACGTAACCGAGTCTGGTTTCGGGGCTGATATTGGATTTGAAAAATTCTGGAATTTAAAATGCCGTTACTCGGGTCAAAGGCCCAATGCGGCTGTGGTTGTTACCACCATCAGGGCGCTGAAATGTCACGGTGGCGCTCCGATTCCTGTGCCTGGTCGTCCACTTGATCCTGCTTATAAAGAGGAAAATGTTGCGTGGGTGGAAAAAGGAACGGAAAATCTTGTTCATCATATTGAAACGGTAAGGAAAGCCGGTATTAATCCGGTGGTTTGTATCAATCACTTCCATACGGATACCGATGAAGAAATTAAAGTGGTTCGTAAAATTGCAGATGCGGCTGGGTCCCGTGTTGCCGTATCTCAACACTGGCTGAAAGGTGGAGAGGGCGCATTGGAACTGGCCGATGCAGTAATTGACGCGTGTAATCACCCAACGAATTTTAAATTTCTTTATGACTTAAGTGCACCGTTAAAGACGCGTATTGAACTGATTGCAAAGGAAGTTTATGGCGCTGATGGGGTTGATTTCACACCGGATGCCCTAACAAAAATCAAGGCATTGGATAATGACCCGGATATTTCAAAAATGGGAACGTGTATGGTAAAAACCCATCTTTCTGTCACCGACAATCCTCAATTAAAAGGTGCACCGAAGGGGTGGAGATTACGCATCCGTGATATATTGACGTTCAAAGGAGCCGGGTTTGTAGTGCCTATGGCGGGCGATATTAAACTGATGCCCGGAACGAGTTCCGACCCGGCATTCCGGCGCGTGGATGTCGATGTTGATTCGGGGAAGGTAAAGGGGCTTTTCTAGCCCGTGTTCCGTACGTATTTCAATCTGTACACAGAATATTGCACTTCTTGGAAGGCTGTTGATCAAGGATAGCTCAACAGCCTTCCTTTTTTGTTGTCCATAAACATTACCTTGACATATATATCGGCATTTGCTTAAAATAACCAGCTAATTTCATTCATTTTAACTTTGAAATTCTTGGGCAATGAATATTAAAAGTACCAAGAAATTCGATTTGGTTTAATGCAGCGGGCATGAAAGACCCCCGTGCTTCTCTTAAAAAAACACAAAAGGCATAATTACCTATGAGTTTCCTAACAAAACTATTTGGAACATCTAACGAGAGAATGATCAAAAAGATAATGCCCATGGTGGTGCATATCAATGCTCTCGAAACTCAAATGATGTCGCTTACGGATGCGGAGCTTCGTCAAAAAACGGACAAATTTAAGGAAAGATTGTCTAACGGTGAAACCATAGATGATCTTCTGCCAGAGGCATTTGCTACAACAAGGGAAGCGAGTCGCCGGGTGCTTGTTGCCCCTAATCCCGACAGCCCCAATCGCACCATGCGGCACTTTGATGTGCAACTCATTGGTGGAATTGTCTTACATCAGGGAAAGATTGCCGAAATGGCAACCGGAGAAGGTAAGACTCTTGTGGCTACCCTGCCGGCTTACCTGAATGCATTGTCGGAAAAAGGTGTCCACGTGGTTACCGTCAACGATTATCTGGCAAAGCGCGATAGGGATTGGATGAATCCTTTGTATGAATTTTTAGGACTAAGAGCAGGCGCCATTCAATCAAACCAGGCATACGACGATAAGAAGGCAGCGTATTTATGCGATATTACCTACGGAACAAATAACGAATTTGGTTTTGATTATCTCCGTGATAATATGAGGGTAAGAACGGAAGAACAGGTACAGATTAGCCGTGGCCTCAATTATGCCATTGTTGATGAAGTTGACAGCATATTGATTGATGAGGCTCGCACTCCTTTAATCATATCTGGTCCCGCAGAGGAGTCTACAGAAAAATATTATTTAGCTGATAAAGCCGCCAGACGTTTAAAAACAGGGAAACACTTTGAGATAAAAGAGAAGGAACGAATGGCGCATCTTACCGAAGAGGGTATTGAAGAAGTTGAGAAATTACTGAATGTTGAAAGTATTTATACCGATAAAAATATGGAGTGGCCGCATTATATAGAACAGGCGCTCCGTGCTCACCATCTGTTTAAAAATGACAGAGATTATATTGTTAAGGGTGGTGAGGTAATTATTGTAGATGAATTTACCGGGCGTTTGATGGAAGGTCGTGTGTGGAGTGATGGGCTGCATCAGGCCGTTCAGGCGAAGGAGCATCAACGCATTAAAGAGGAAAACCAGACCCTTGCTACGATTACTCTTCAGAATTTCTTTCGATTATATAAAAAACTTGCCGGGATGACAGGAACGGCAATGACGGAGGCTGCAGAGTTTGACAAAATATATAAACTGGAAGTCGTTATAGTTCCCACCAACAAACCCATGCGTCGTACAAACTTTCCCGATCGGGTCTATCGGACCGAAAAAGAAAAGTTTGATGCCATCATTCAAGAGATTGTAGAGGTGCATAAAACAGGCAGACCAATACTGGTGGGAACGGTTTCAATTGAAAGGTCAGAATTGCTGAGTGAGAAACTCATGCGGGAGGGTATTGAGCACGAGGTATTAAATGCCAAGCAGCATGAAAAAGAAGCACACATTGTTGCAAAAGCCGGGCAGCGGGGGAACGTTACTATTGCAACGAATATGGCCGGAAGAGGTACCGACATTGTGTTAGGGGAAGGCATTGCGGCTATCGGAGGCCTTCATATTGTTGGTTCTGAGAGACATGAAGCGCGGCGTATTGATAACCAGCTTCGCGGACGCTCAGGCCGCCAGGGCGATCCTGGTTCTTCCCGTTTCTATGTATCGCTTCAGGATGATTTAATGCGCATTTTCGCCTCTGATCGAGTTAGTTCTCTGCTGAAAACCTTCGGGATGGAAGAAGGCATGGCAATTGAACACTCGATGGTTAGTAAGTCCATTGAAAGGGCGCAGAAAAAGGTTGAAGAACATAATTTTGAAATACGAAAACACCTGCTTGAGTATGATGAGGTTATGGATCAGCAGAGAAAAGCGGTTTATGCACTGCGTCAGGATGTCTTGGAGGGCAGGAATATCCGGGATTATGTTTACCGAATGATGGAGGACAGCATCCGGGAGACAACAGCTTTTGCTTACGATACAAAGAATGGGAGAGGAGTGGAAGACCCCTTCGATCTTGCAGCTTGGTTTCAGCAAAAGTTTGGCTTGCCTATTGATTTAGATGAGATTAAAGAAAAGACGCGCGGAAATGTGGAAAGTTTTTTCATAAGAAAAGCAGAAGAGGCATACGAAACCAAAGAAAATACCATGGGCAAAGAAGAGATGGAAAAGATTGCACAGATTCTCTTGCTGGAAAAGATCGACACAAAATGGAAAGATCATCTTTATGCCATGGACCATTTGAGATCGGGCATTGGTCTTCGAGGATATGCCCAGATTGATCCAAGAATAGAATACAAAAGAGAAGCCTTGGGTATGTATGAGAGTATGAATTTGTCAATTCGGGACGAGGTGACGGATCTTATCTTTAAATTACAATTGGGTAAGGAAGCAGAGCGAAGAGATGTATGGCACCCCGATCATTATGTCCATCAGGAGGTTTCCGGGTTGAAAACGATGCAAGAGTCGTCAGTGCCTGCCAGTGTTCCCCAGGATGCCACCGCGGACTCAGAGGAACGGGCTGGGCGTAAGATAGAGCCTCTCAAAGTTAGTATCAAGACAGGAAGAAATCAGCCTTGTCCGTGTGGTAGTGGCAAAAAGTTTAAACAGTGTTGTGGCAGAGTAAATTAGTTTTTATGTTGTCGCACTCTGAGTACGATTAACAAAACAAATAACAACCGGAAAGTCCATTCTCCACACATGTCGAAACTGTTTGATGCTGCATATGTAACAGCGCTTACCATAGGATTGCCATATTTTTTTTTGAAATTTGCAAGCAGCGAACGTTATCGGTCTGGTTTCATGCAACGTTTGGGTTGGATTGGCAGAAGGAAAGGCGGGAAATCTTGCATATGGATCCATTGTGCCTCTGTTGGAGAGGTTCTAATGGTAAAAACACTTGTAAAATCCATTGAAAAAGAGTTTAATAATTTGGATATTGTTCTTTCTACCAATACAAACACGGGAAGGTCTGTTGCAAAAAGGTGTTTTAATGGTAAGAAGATTTTTTATTTTCCGCTCGATTTGAGCTGGGTGGTCAATAAGGCGCTGAATGCCATACAACCTTGTTGTGTGATATTGGTTGAGCTTGAGATATGGCCTAATTTCCTGATAAGCACGGCAAAAATGCGTATTCCGGTAGTGTTACTGAATGCCAGAATATCTGAAAGATCGCTGAAATGGTACCGCGTGCTCAGAAAGATTTCGAAAGAGTTCTTTGCGGGTTTGACTAAAAAGGAAAATGTTTTTTGCGCAAGGACGGAGATTGACGCCTCCCGTCTTATGAATTTAGGTATTCCGGAATCCCAGGTAGGTATTACCGGGAATATGAAATATGATAATGTTGTGACTGATATCACAGAAGACATCAAAAAGCGGTTATTGTCCCTTTTTGGAATTGGCAAAGGGGAAAAAGTAATCGTCTGTGGCAGTACTCATAAAGGTGAAGAGGACGTTATATTAAGAATTTTCCAGCATCTTAGGGAGAAGATTCAGAACGTAAGACTCATTTTGGTGCCGCGGCATATTGAAAGAGTGAATGAGGTTGTTACACTCATTGAATCTTTACGATTTCGGTGTGTCAGAAAAACTTCTCTCGATAAGGGGGAAAAGATAAGCGAACCGAAAGCAGAAACGGTTATCCTCGTCGATACTATGGGGGATTTACAAATTACATATAGCATTGCTGATTGTGTGTTTGTGGGGAAGAGCCTTGTCCCTCAGGGCGGGCAGAACATGATGGAGCCGGCGGGACTGGCTAAACCAGTTATTGTTGGTCCGCATACGTTTAATTTTCGCGAGGAGGTTCAGTTATTAAAGGAGGCCGATGCCATAGAGATTGTTCAGGATGAATCGGCACTCTTAAATGCGATGATGTATATATTGGAGTGTCCGGACGTAGCCAGGGAAATGGGCAAGAGGGCGCAATTGGTTGTGATAAATCAAAGGGGTGCTACCGATCGTAATGTAGAGGCACTAAGAAAAATTTTATTGAAGGAGAGGACAGTATCAGTATGAAGAAAGGAAGGTATTTATTTACCTCGGAATCAGTATCTATGGGGCATCCGGATAAGGTCGCTGACCAGATATCTGATGCCGTATTGGATGCAATGCTTGAGCAAGACCCAATGAGCCGGGTAGCATGTGAAACATTGGTAACGACAGGTGTTGCCTTTGTGGCGGGAGAATTTACCACAAAGGCGAATGTGAACATTCCTGATATTGTAAGAAACACAATAAAAGAAATTGGTTATATTGATGCGTCGATAGGATTCGATTACAACACCTGTGCAGTTATTACCAGCATTGGAAAACAGTCCCCCGATATTTCGCAGGGTGTATCCGAAGGCGAAGGTTTACATAAGGAACAGGGTGCTGGTGATCAGGGTATGATGTTTGGTTATGCCTGCAATGATACGCCGGAACTGATGCCGCTTCCTATTATGCTGGCCAACAGGATTATCATAAAACACGCCGAATTGAGACAGGGCGGAAAACTGAAATATCTCCGCCCCGATGCGAAATCCCAGGTAACGGTAGAATATGAGGATCATAAACCTGTCCGGGTACATACGGTGGTTGTTTCAACCCAGCATGCACCTGATGTAAAATATGAAACGATCAAAGAGGATATGATTGAAAAGGTTGTAAAACAGGTAATTCCAGCTAATTTATTGGATGATAAAACAATTTATCATATAAATCCAACGGGACGTTTTGTGGTCGGTGGTCCGCAGGGTGACTGCGGGCTAACCGGGCGAAAGATTATCGTGGATACTTACGGAGGATGGGGACGCCACGGCGGAGGTGCTTTTTCAGGAAAGGATCCGACGAAGGTCGATCGAAGTGCCTGCTATGCGGCACGACATATTGCAAAGAATGTGGTAGCCTCTGGCCTGGCAGACCGATGCGAAGCACAGGTGGCCTATGCTATTGGTGTGGCAAAACCGCTTGCTGTTCACATTACTACAGAAGGTACAGGCAAGATTCCTGACGAAAAACTTACTCAAATTTGTGAAAAGGTTTTTGATATGACACCGAAAGGTATAATCGATCGGCTAAAACTCAGAAGGCCTATATATAAGATTACCGCCCGTCACGGCCATTTTGGTCGCCCGGAAGATACGTTTACGTGGGAAAAGACAGACATGGTGGACGCCTTGCGAAAAGCTGCGGGCGTTTAATTGGTGGAATAAAGGGGCGCGTTACAACGTGCCCCTTGCTATTTACAGCGGAGCTAACAAAAAACTGTCCTTAACAAAGAGTTTGGAAAAAGAACATCCGTTAAGGAAACCTTTAGAAAAGGAGAATTCATGAACCATGATATTAAAGATATAAATCTGGCATCGGGCGGTAAGAAACGCATTGAATGGGCAAGTAATGATATGCCAGTTCTCGCTCAGGTAAAGGAAAGGTTTGAAAAAGAAAAGCCATTAAAAGGAATGAAGATGTCGGCATGCCTTCATGTAACGGCCGAGACGGCCAATCTGGCAAGGACACTTAAGGCCGGGGGGGCAGATATTGTTCTGTGCGCCTCGAATCCTTTATCTACCCAGGATGATGTTGCTGCCGCTCTGGTGAAGGACTATGGTATTCCGGTCTTTGCTATCAAGGGGGAAGACAATAAAACGTATTACAAGCATATTATCTCAGCACTGGATCATAAACCAACTGTTACCATGGATGACGGTGCCGACCTGGTTTCTGCTATCCATAAAGAACGCAAAGAACTTATCCCGCAAATTTTGGGAAGCATGGAAGAAACGACTACCGGTGTGATACGATTGAGGGCTATGGAGAAAGACGGATCATTGAAGATCCCTGTCATCGCCGTAAACGATGCAGATACAAAACACCTTTTTGACAATCGTTACGGAACCGGACAATCTACCATCGATGGCATTATTCGCGCCACAGATAGTCTGCTGGCTGGTAAGGTATTTGTTGTGGCTGGTTACGGATGGTGTGGAAAAGGGCTTGCCATGCGTGCAAAGGGTATGGGAGCAAATGTGGTAATTACCGAAATTAACCCGATTAAGTCCCTGGAAGCTGCAATGGATGGCTTTATGGTAATGCCAATGAGTGAAGCAGTCAAAATTGGCGATCTGTTTTGTACGTTAACGGGAAATATTCATGTAATCAGAAAAGAGCATTTTGAAGGCATGAAGAATGGGGCAATGGTTTGCAATTCAGGTCACTTTAATGTAGAAATAGACATTGGTGCATTAGAAACAATATCATCAAAGATTAATAAATCGGTTCGTAATTTTGTAGATCAGTATGTTTTAAAGAACGGGAAATCGGTTTATCTCTTGGGAGAAGGGCGTCTTATTAATCTTGCCGCAGCGGAAGGCCATCCCGCGTGCGTGATGGATATGAGTTTCGCAACTCAGGCATTGGCTACCGAACATGTCATAAAAAATAAGGGAAAATTAGAGCCAAAAGTTTATGATGTGCCAAAAGAGATTGATCAATGGGTCGCGAGCCTCAAACTGAAATCTATGGGTATTTCGATTGATACCCTTACCAAAGAGCAGGAAAAGTATCTTGCTTCCTGGGAGGAAGGTACCTAGATCTGTCATTCTTCGTTAAATCTTATTCTGAAATGAAGCCGAAGAATCTTAATGCCCCAGGATGGCATTTGAACGAAGTGGGGAATTTCTTACTTCAGACTTACGATTTTGGACTTTGTCGTAAACACACAGGTGAACGACATGGAATATAAAGATCAAAAATCATAAATTTACTATGGCTATTATAAAACCGTTTCGGGGATTGCGGTATAATCAAGATGTCATTACGGGCATGGCGTCCGTTGTGACGCCACCGTATGATGTAATTTCGCCTCAGGAACAAGAGAGATTTTATCAGATTCACCCGAATAATATCATCCGCCTGGATTTGGGAAAGGATTTTCCCGGCGATACCGAAGAATCCAACAAATATACCCGCGCTGCTGAATTTCTCAAGAGTTGGAGGGAAAATGGTATCCTTAAACAGGAAGACGCCCCTGCGATTTATATTTATGATCAGGAATTTTTGTCTGGTAACAAGTGGCTGGTCCGGAGAGGCTTTGTTGCGCTGGTAAAGCTGGAACCTTTTGATAAAGGAGATATTTATCCCCATGAGCAGACACTCCCTGGCCCAAAGGCTGACCGCTTGAAACTTACCCAGTCATGCCGGGCAAATCTCAGCTCTATCTTTGCCCTTTTTCCCGATGAGAATAATGAGATCGATAGTTATTTGTCTACTATATCATCTACAAAATCCGATGTGGATTTTGTAGATGATACCGGGGTGAAAAATAAACTTTGGGTAATCAAGGAAAAGCACACGATTAACAGATTGGTTGCCCTTATGAAGGAGAAACCGCTTTTTATTGCAGACGGACACCACCGGTATGAGACTGCGTTGGTCTATAAAGAACAGATGCGGAAAGAAAATGGCGGAACCGGGGCGGAACTGCCTTCGGATTATGTGATGATGGTATGCGTGTCAATGAATAATAATGGGCTGAAGATATTGCCTGCCCATAGGCTTGTACGGAATATAAAGGATTATCGCTTTGACCGGATTCTACAATCGATACAAGAGTCTTTTAAAGTCGAGCGGTTAGGCAGGGGGTGCAGCGTAGAGGATTTCATGTCAAGCCTCAGCAATGAGACCAAAGGCCACGCTTTTATCATGTATGTCGGTCAGGACGATACCTATTATAAATTGCAACTGAGCAACGAAAAACTCCTTGACGCGGTATTTGCCAAAGACCATCCCGAGTGGCGACATTTGGATGCGGGTATCCTTCACGGTGCGATAATAAACAAGGTGTTGGGTATAGATTCCAACGACGTAACCTTGAAAGATTATGTGAAATATGTGAAGGAGGAGACAGAAGCCGTATCGCTCGTGAAGTCTGGACAGTATCAACTGGCATTCTTTCTTAGGCCTACCCGTATTGAACAAGTCAGAGAAATTGCTACAGCACGTAAGGTCATGCCCCCTAAGTCAACATATTTTTATCCGAAATTAATAACAGGCATTGTGATAAATAGCCTGAATTCTATCTAATGCTTTAAAGGGCAACATGAATTTGTAACTGCACGGCTTCAGTAAATCATGCCTAAAATGAGAATAGAGCCTATCTTGTTTAACAAGACGGACCCCTTTTGTTCAATTGCACTGCAAAGTTCATAGACAAATATCTTTTCTGTCGCTGGTCGCGAAACCTTTATTTCTCGCCACAAGTGCATCTCTTCTGTTTCATTTATTCAATTCTTTTTTGCCTTCTTCGTATTATCCGTCTTCATCTGGTTTTCGTGCAAGCACCAGAATCATGCCTTGCCGAACTTTTATGGACAAAAAATAATTTCTTGAAATTTTTCTTATATAAATATTTTGAAATCATGATATAATTACTACTAATTTGTAATGATTACATAAATCAACAGAGAGATAAAGGTGATGATATTATGAAGATCGCAGTTTCAGGGAAAGGCGGTGTTGGGAAGACAACTTTTGTTGCTGCTCTGGCAAGGGTTTTTGCGGAAAACGGGAAAAAGGTCATTGCAATAGATGCAGACCCGGTAGCCAATTTGGCAGTAACGTTGGGTATGAAAAATGTATCAGAAATTGTTCCGATTAGCCAGATGAAAGACTTAATCAAGGAGCGTACCGGTGCCTCTGATGAGTATGGAAAGTTTTTTTCATTAAACCCCAAGGTTACAGATTTGCCTGAAAAACTCTCTCTGGAACATGAAGGCATAAGGCTGCTGGTGTTAGGGGCAATAAAGCGGGGAGGCGGCGGGTGTGCTTGCCCCGAAAGCGCTTTTTTGAGGGCATTGCTGAGTCACCTTATCGTGCAAAGAGATGAGGTGGTAATCGTGGATATGGAAGCTGGAGTAGAACACCTTGGCCGTGCTACCGTGCGTGCGGTAAATGCGTTGATTGTCATAGTAGAGCCGGGTTCCAAGAGTATCCAGACGGCTTTTCAGGTAAAAAAACTCGCTGACGATATAGGCCTTAAGTCGATTTACGCCGTTGGAAATAAGGTGGCATCCGATGAACATAAATCGCTGATTAAAAATGGACTCAATAATATCCCTGTCTTAGGGTTTATTTCTTACAATGATAAGATTCTTGAATCGGACATTGTGGGGAGGGCGGTCTTCGCAGAAAATGATCAGTTGCTGTCAGAAGTAAGACAAATAAAAGAGAATTTGGTGCAGAGTACAAAAGGAACGTAAAAGTTTCTATTTTCTCTTGATTTCGATGTGTATATTTTTATAATGTATTGTTCTATATTGCTACACATGAGAGTGCTGGATATGTAATCTGGCGCACTGGCAGATTACGTCTTAATGCAGTCGGAGTGGTATTCGCGGATATAGCAAAGGAGGGTTATAAATTATGGAAGAAAAACAGAAAAACATAGATCAGGTGATGCATGATAGAATGAAAGAAATGAAAGTGGAAACAATGTATGATAGGTATCAGGCTCAGCTTCCGCAATGTGGATATGGTAGTCTGGCGTTATGCTGTCGGCATTGTAACTATGGACCTTGTAATATCGACCCTTTCGGCAAGGGGCCAAAGAAGGGTATTTGTGGCGCTGATGCCAATACCTTTGCTGCAAGGCACTTTCTGAGAATGAGCGGTGCGGGGACTGCCTGCCACTCAGATCACGGGCGTGCGGTGGCGCATCTTTTGGTTGCTACAGCGCGAGGAGAAGCTCCTGGCTACAGGATCAAAGACGTCGATAAGCTGATGATGGTTGCTGAGTGTTTCGGGATAAAGACGAAGGATCGAAAGATTAATGAAATTGCTGAAGAGGTAGGCGAGATGGCGCTGATGGAGTTTGGAAAACCCTATGGCACTCTGTTGTTTCTAAAAAGAGCGCCAGAGGCGCGCCAAAAAATATGGGAAAAAATTGGTATTGCGTCCAGGGCTATAGATAGGGAGGTGTGTGAAAGTTTCCATAGAACAGGAATAGGCGGCGATCAGGACTATAGAAATCTGACGAAACAGGCCATGCGTGTTGCGCTGGCGGATGGCTGGGGCGGCAGTATGATAGCGACGGAATTACAGGACATCCTGTTCGGCACTCCCAAGCCCGTTCAGGGAAGATCAAGTATGGGTGTTCTTAAGAAAGATTTTGTGAATCTGATTGTTCATGGTCACGAACCACAACTTGCAGAGGCGGTAGTTTTGGCTTCCAGCGATCCGGAGGTTACCAAGGCAGTTCTTGCAACAGGAGCCAAAGGGGTGGTGGTTGCAGGTCTGTGTTGTACGGCAAATGAACTCCTTGTCAGGCATGGAATTCCTATGGCTGGGCATATGACAATGCAGGAGCCAGCGATTTCTACAGGTGTGGTGGAGTTAATGGTCGTGGATATACAATGTGTAATGCAGGCAATTGTAGAGACGGCAAAACATTTCCATACGAAGATAGTAACGACGCTGTCGAAAGCGAAAATATTTGGCGCAGAGCACGTAGAGTTTAGTGATGAGCATGCCATTGAGGCAGCAAAGAAGATTCTGTTTATGGCTATTGAGAACTACAAAAATCGTGACAATAAGAAGGTGTTTATCCCCGGTGGCGCAGAGCCTAATATTGTTGCTGGTTTTAGTCATGAAACAATTAAGTATATGCTGGGTGGAAGGTTTAGGGCGAGTTACAGGCCTCTAAACGACAATATAATAAATGGAAGAATCCGGGGGGTCGTTGGTATTGCCGGTTGTACGAGTCCCAAAATTGGATTGGGTGAAACTTCGTATGTAAATCTGGCAAAGGAGTTGATAGCAAATGATATATTGGTGGTAGCGACAGGTTGTGCTGCTGGACAATGTGCTGATGGGGGATTAATGATCCCTGAAATGAAAGATGTGTGCGGTGCGGGGCTCAAAGAGGTTTGTGAGGCAGTAGGCATACCGCCCGTACTGCATTCCGGCGCTTGTGTCGATAACAGTCGTATTCTTATAGCAGTGTCGGAAATGGCAAAAGAGGGAGGCTTGGGAAATGATATAAGCGATTTGCCTGTCGCAGGGGTATGCCTTGAATGGATGAGCGAAAAGGCAATAGCCATTGGCCAGTATTTTGTTGCTTCGGGCGTATACACGGTTTTTGGTACAAATTCTCCGGTAGCAGGTGCGCCTGATATGCAAAGGCTGTTAACCAGTGAAATGGAAGAGTTGGTTGGCGCCACGTGGGATTTTGAAAAGGATTTCAAAAAAATCGCCAGAATGGTGATGGATCATATAGAAAAGAAGAGAGATGCGCTCGGTATAAACGTGAAAAAGGAAAGAAAACTTTACGATATGGCTGAAAGAAGAGCGTTGGAAAGGGAGTGTAAGCCTACTCCAGGTGGACATCATTAATGGGAAATTAAGAGGGGATAATTTTTATGTCAAAAATTATATGTTCCGCCGCTATTCGCGGTGCATATCAGATTGTTGATAAAGCTGATAAAAAACTGGCTGAAGCAATTGAGCAAAAAGGGCGTGATTGTAAAGTTGAATTTCCTAATACGGCCTATTACTTACCTATTATTTATTCAATGACAGGTATTGCTGTAAAAACCCTGGAAGATTGTGCTCAAGTGCTGGGTATGGCTCGGAGCATGCTGCCCCCGCTTCCCGTGGAACACCACTGGGTGCCATATCTGGGGCATACCTTGGATGCAGGTATGGCCACTCTTTTTGCCGAGGAGGTGTATGAGGCGTGTAAATATTTGATTGGGCCCCATCCGGTTGACGGGATATGGTTGGGAGCGGCAAGCGATGTTATTATGCGCGAACGTGGAATTGAGTTCGTGGATGGTACTGCGCCGGGATTTGCCGCTATTGTTGGATGTGCACCTGACGCGGACGCAGCTGTAAAAATTGCAAGAGAGTTACAGCAAAAGAACCTTTACGTTTTTATACAGTCAGACAACCTTGGGATATCTTTTGCCGAGCAGTTGGCTGAAAAGGGCGTCCAGATGGGTTGGGACACAAGGCTCGTGCCATTCGGGAAAGAAACTTCCGCAGCGGTGTATGCCCTCGGTTTTGCAAATAGGGCAGCACTTTCTTTTGGAAATGTACCACCGGGCGATTTTAGAAGAAACCTCTTATACAATAAGAACCGTATTTTTGCCTTTGTCATGGCAATAGGGACTGCAGTAACCGATGAACAGTATGCCAATGCTGCTGGTGCCATAAATTACGGGTTTCCTACAATTTCGAACATTGACATCCCGGAGATATTGCCGACGGGTGTTTGTACCTATGAACATGTTGTCTCCCGAGTGCCGGTTGATAAGATTGTGGATAAATGTGTTGAAGTTCGCGGCTTGAAGGTTTCTATCCATAAAATGGATATTCCTGTGCCTTACGGTCCGGCCTTCGAAGGTGAGCGTATTAGAAAAGAGGATATGCAGATTGAGATTGGCGGCCCCGGCGTCCCAGCCTTTGAATATGTGTGCACCAAAGAAATTGACGAGATAGAGGACGGTAAGATACAGGTTATTGGACCCGATCTTGACGAAATTAAGCCTGGTCCTGGGGTATCAATTGGCATTATGGTTGAAGTGGCTGGAAGAAAGATGCAGCCCGATTTCGAACCAATCTTTGAACGACAGATGCATCGGTTTCTCGGTGAAGCCCAGGGGTTGTTTCACATGGGGCAAAGGGATATCATTCGTCATCGTATCAGCAAAGAAGCCTTTAAGTCAGGGTTCAGGATCAAGCACATCGGCAGTATTATTCACTCTCAGTTCCATAACAATTTCGGGGCTATTGTTGATAAGGTTCAGGTTACTTTTTACACAAAAAGAGAAGATGTGGAAAAGGTATTAAATGATGTGCGTGCTGCCTATGCAGAACGTGATGCGCGGTTAAAGGGTATGACGGATGACTCGGTAAATTTATTTTATAGCTGTACGCTCTGTCAAAGTTTTGCTCCCACCCATATTTGTGTTGTTACTCCGGAACGCTCCGGCCTTTGTGGCTCCGTCAGTTGGCTCGATGGCAAGGCGGGTTACGAGATAAATCCAACGGGGCCAAACCAGCCTATAGAAAGAGGAAAAACCGTTGACGAAAGACTTGGTCAGTGGGAAGGCACAAATTCGTTTATTTTCAATGGTTCAAACCGGTCTCTGGAGAAGGTGAGTTTGTATAGTATTATGACAGACCCGATGACTAGTTGCGGCTGTTTTGAATGTATTTCAGCTATGTTGCCCGCAACTAATGGTATCATGGTGGTAGACCGCGACTTTACCGAAATGACCCCATGCGGCATGAAATTTTCTACGCTTGCCGGAACGGTTGGCGGTGGTTTGCAGACCCCTGGCTTTATGGGCCACAGCAAGTTTTATTTGGGCAGCAGAAAGTTTATTTCGGCAGACGGTGGGTTGGGCCGTGTTGTATGGATGCCCAAGGCTCTGAAGGAAGAGCTGACAGAGACACTGGTCAAGACTGCGGAGGAACTAGGCCTCGATGATTTTCTCAATAAAATAGCCGATGAAACAGTTGCCCAGACCGAAGATGAAGTGCTGGCATATATGCAAAAAGTGAATCATCCGGCGCTTGCTATGGCGCCAATGTTTTAGGGAATAATGGGGTATCCCGTTTACAAGACGACACCGGAAAAGGAAAAACAGGATTTGGATGATGCCGATTATTATCTCCCTTCTACTCTTTTCTATAAAAGAGAAAAGGGCAAAGGCTGATTTTTTTCGGCTGTGTGGATGACTAAATTTATCTATTTTTAATTTGTGGAGTCGATACATGATCTTTGATATGCCAATACCCTTCGCAGGAAAGAGGCAGGTGGTGCGTATGCAGGATGAAAGTGGTGGTGAAGAAAAGGAAAAACGCTCCGGAGGCGATCTGATTGCAAGATTGCTAAAGACGCGCACGGTCATGGTTTCAGACGAGGTGAGTAAGAAAATGGCGCAACAGATCATGACCCAGCTTATCCTTCTTGAAGGAGAAAGCGATGAAGACATTAAAATGTTCATTAATTCTCCGGGAGGAGATGCTGATGCTGGTTTTGCAATCTATGATATGATGCGATTTATAAAACCCAAAGTAAAAGCGATCTGTGCAGGTGTCGCCGCCAGCGCAGCAGTGATTATCTTGCTTGGTGCAAAAAAGGAAAATCGTTTTAGTTTGCCCAACGCCCGTGTGCTTATTCATCAGCCTTCCACAGGTATCCATGGTACTGCAGCCGACATTCAAATAGAGGCTAGCGAAATCCTTAAATGTCGTGAAAAGATTAACCGTTTGATTTCTGTTGAGACGGGACAGCCTCTGGAAAAGGTGGAGACAGATACCAAGAGAAATTTCTGGATGTCTGCTGAAGAGGCTTTCAAATATGGATTAGTCAGGAAAATTATACAGACAAGCGACGATTTAAAAGCATAATTCTATGGTGATTGCGCAATATCATATGAAGATTTTTTTGTGTTATCAAATTGACATCCTTCTTTTGCGATTAAGGACGAATGGATGTTTCTTTGTTTGATACTGCGCAAGTTTCTTTAATTTGAAAGGATAGTAGAGAATGGCACTAACAGGATTAGACATTTACAAACTCCTTCCAAAAACAAATTGCAAAAAGTGTGGAAGGCCTACCTGTCTGGCATTTGCAATGCAATTGGCACAGAAAAAGGCAAACCTGTCAGATTGTCCGGATGTAAGTGAAGAGGCGAAGAAGGTACTGGGAGCTGCTGCAGCCCCTCCCATTAAACTCGTGACGGTTGGCACCGGAGCGAGGCAGGTTCAGATTGGTGAGGAAAATGTCCTGTTCAGGCACGAAGAGAAATTTTATCATCCCACGGGCGTTGCCGTTACTATTCATGATGACTTGGATGAAGCTGCTTTTAACGATCGTTTGAAAAAAATTAACAGCTTAAAGATGGCGCGTGTTGGTACAGAAATCGAGATCGATCTGATTGTCATCATAAATAAGAGTAATACAGCAGATAAATTTGCTGATACGGCAAAAAAGGTAAGCGATGGGTCTCACCTGAATATTATTTTAAGTAGTTCATCCGTCGACAACATGAAAGCTGCCTTGCAAAAATGCGCAGAAAAGAGGCCTCTGATTCATGGAGCCAGTGCAGGGAATTGTGAGGCGATGGCAGCTCTTGCACATGAAAAGAAGTGCCCGATGACTATAGCGGCTCAGACCCTTGAGGAGTTTGTTGATCTTGCAGAACGTGCTAAGAAGGCGGGTGTTGAAGAAATTGTGTTAGATGTAAGTGGTAATAATCCCAAAGAGGTGCTGCAAAAACTGACCAAAGTGAGACGTCTTGCCTTGAAGAAGAACTTCCGTGACCTTGGATTCCCCATGATTACCTTTGTAAATGATGAAGATGCATTCCAGGAAATTGCGCTGGCGAGCACCTATCTGCTGAAGTACGCCGGCATTGTTGCGGTGAATGTATGCGAACCATGGGCAATTATGCCCTTGCTTACCGCCAGGACTAATATCTTTACAGACCCGCAAAAGCCTATACAGGTGGAGCCACGATTGTATGCCGTTGGTGATGTCAAGGACGATTCTCCTGTATTATTTACCACGAATTTTTCGCTTACCTATTACACGGTTGAGGGAGAGGTTGAATCGAGCCGGATCCCTGCATATATTTTATCGGTCGATACGGGCGGGACTTCTGTATTAACTGCGTACTCAGGGGATAAATTAAACGATAAGGCTGTAGCAAAGGCTATGACGGACGCGCAGGTTGATACCAAGGTAAAGCACAAGAAGCTGATAATTCCAGGCCTCGTTGCAGTAATGTCCGGAAAACTTCAGGAGACCCTTGGGTGGGAAATTCTGGTAGGCCCCAGGGAGGCATCCGGACTCCCTTCATATCTGAAAACGGTATGGAAATCGTAACATACGTCAAAAATCTGCAAATAAGTCTCTCTCGAAAAGTGCGAAGAGAGAGGTCAACTATAGGTTAAAAAGAGAAGGTTATACGAGTTAAACAATAAGCTGTTTACGGATTTTCACTTCAGGTCCAACATATGGAAAACTCACACAGTAAAGTACATTTCTTTCCCGTTGATGTTACCGTAGAGATTGAAAAGGGGAAAACAATCCTCGATGCTGCGTATAAGGGGGATTTGTTTATAAACGCCCTCTGCGGTGGCGACGGCACGTGTGGTAAGTGTAAGGTGATTCTTGGTTCCGGCATGATTGAAAGCATGCCCACGACACATATCTCAGTATCGGAAGCGCAAAAGGGGTTTGTCCTTGCATGTAGTACGAAGGTAATGGGCAACCTGGAAGTAATTATTCCCGAAGAATCGAAGCTTGATAAAAGTCAAATCCTTGCTGGTGAATTTCCGCAATTTTCAGGATCCCTGGCTGCAGCCACCTCTCGAGTAGAACATTTCCGGCGAGAACCTTTGGTAAATAAAGTGTATCTTGAACTGCCGCAGCCAACGTTGGATGATAGTATGGCAGATTATGAGCGACTCTGCAGAGGGATTATGATGAAAACCGATGTCTCTCTGGAAAAGTTAACTATAAATTTTGATGTCCTCAAATGCCTTCCGGGTATTTTAAGGAGTAGCGACTGGAAGGTTACAGTAACGCTGGGATACAGAGGCTCTTCGGTTGAGATTATTGAAATACAAGGTGGCGATACCAGGGAAGGAAACTATGGTGTTGCGGTTGACGTGGGAACAACCACGGTAGTCGCTCATCTTCTGAATCTTTCCCGTGGAGAGACGATAGATATTGAAGCGACTTATAATTCTCAGATTAAATACGGAGACGATTACATTCAGAGGATTATCTATGCTGCTGAAAACACCGCCATGGATATCATGCAGGAGGTGTTGATTGAAGATATTAACCATCTTGTTTTCACCTTGGTCAAAAGAAATCATCTCACGATTCATGATATTAATGCGGTAGTTTGTGCGGGAAACACGGTAATGACCCACTTCCTGATAGGATTGGACCCTACAAATATCAGGAAAGAGCCATATCTTCCAGCGGCGAGCTTTGTACCACCTTTGAGAGCGCATGAAGTGGGAATGAAAATCAACAACAATGGCTTGCTCTATAATCTTCCGTGTGTTGGAGCTTATGTGGGCGGGGATATTTCTTCCGGCGCTTTGGCAATCCGGCTGGACAAAGCGGAGATGTTATCATTGCTTATCGATATCGG
The DNA here is from genome assembly GCF_001753675.2 of Candidatus Brocadia sapporoensis. Lineage (GTDB taxonomy): Bacteria > Planctomycetota > Brocadiia > Brocadiales > Brocadiaceae > Brocadia > Brocadia sapporoensis. The sequence continues at coordinate 58,293 of NZ_MJUW02000018.1, forward strand.
CACGAATGGCGAGATCGTGCTGGGTAATAAAGATTGGATGGTGTGCTGTTCTGCATCGGCCGGCCCTTCCTTTGAAGGCAGTGGTATCTCCTGTGGTACCCGTGCGGCGAAGGGCGCTATAGAAAAGTTGACGATCAGGAAAAATTATGATGTTTCTTACAAAACCATTGGAGACGCTCCGGCGAGCGGTATTTGTGGCTCAGGGCTTTTAGACTGTCTTGCTAATCTTGTCAGAAGCGGAGTCATAGACCGGACTGGTAATTTTCAAAAAGGGATAAACTCAGACCGTTTAAGAAGAACGGATAATGGATACGAATTTATTCTCGTTGACAGAAGTGAAACCTCTACAAAACGGGATATTGTTATTACCCAGGCTGATATTCAGAATCTCTTGCGGTCAAAAGCTGCGATCTATTCGGCAATTTCTACCTTACTTGAATCCATGGGAATGGAGCCTAATAACATTGAACAACTCTACCTTGCCGGAGGATTCGGAAATTATCTGGATGTGCGGAGTGCAATCACGATTGGGATGCTCCCTGACGTATCTGCCTCAAAGGTGCAATTTGTGGGGAATACTTCAGTGCTTGGTGCAAAAATGGCTCTCCTTGCAAAAGATGCTTATGAGGTTGCCAGAGTCATTGCGTCGAGAATGACATATTTTGACCTCATGTGCAATAATAAATATATGGAGGAGTATGTATCGGCAAATTTTCTGCCGCATACGGATATAGAAAAATTTCCATCTGTTGCAGAGGAACTGATGGTTTCATAAAGAGGAATTTGTATGGCTTTTCACATTGCAGTTGCAGGAAAGGGAGGAACAGGGAAATCAACCCTTTCAGCCCTTATTATCCGATATATTACTGAAGAGGTTGGCAAGCCGGTGTCTGCAGTAGACGCTGATCCGAATGCGTCCCTCGGCTCATTGCTTGGTCTTCATGTGCAAAGCACCGTTGCTGATCTCCGTGAAGACATTGTGGAGAAAAAAGTTGATTTTTCCGGGATGTCAAAGGATCGGTATATTGAGTATGCCATTGAGGAATCTATCATTGAAAAGGAAAAATTCGATCTTTTAACAATGGGCAGGCCGGAAGGGCCGAAGTGTTATTGCTATGTGAATAATCTCCTTCGTAAATACCTGGATAAAGTGGGAACAACGTATCCATTTGTTATTACGGACAATGAGGCTGGAATGGAGCATCTCTCGCGCAGGACAACGAATAATGTGGATCTCCTGCTGATCGTAAGTGAACCAACGATTGTTGGTGCGCTGACCTTACAAAGGATCCTCGCATTAGCCGATTCACTTCCTGTTACGATCAGGCAAAAGTGCTGTATCTTAAACCGGGTGCCCAGGAATGGTATTCATGAAAATCTTCAGCAGAAGCTGGATAGCATGGGGATTGAAATATCTGCAATACTTCCCTTTGACCAGGAGGTTTATGATACTGCGGCGTGCGGAGCCTCGGTGTTTGAAATTTCCCGTGAAAATGAGTTATATCAAAAACTAGGGAAGTTTCTGCAGAAACATTTGCCGGCAAGTATGCTCGGGAAAATAGCGACTGGCCATACATAGTGCAAAAAAGGAGAATTTTTGTTTGTGTATTCGCCGCCGCCAGGATGGGCGTAGTGAGATTTTTAGATATTAAACGGATTGGCAGGAGATAATTGAATGGAAATACCAAATGTAGCTGACAAGTGGTCTGGTGCTGTCAATGAGATTACCCTTGGAGCCACAAAGGATAAAGGAGGTAGCAGGACAAAAACCATTACGATAGGTGGCGCAAAGAGTATTCCTTTTATGGATTTTGAAGGGAGTCCCGGCCAAAAACCCGTGGTTGCCATGGATGTCTATGATGTACCGCCGGAAGACTGGCCGGAAACATTGTCCAAGCCCTTTGCAGACGTTCTTCACGATCCCGCACAATGGGCAAAAAAATGTGTAGAACAGTATGGCGCAGATTTAATCTGTCTTAAACTGGAGGGAATTCATCCTGATAAAGGCAATAAAACCGCAGAAGAGACAGCGACAACGGTAAAGTCGATTCTTGCTGCAGTAGGTGTCCCTCTGATTATTTGGGGGTGTGAGCATGATGAAAAGGATAATGATGTTATGACCAAGGTGAGTCAGGCTGCAAAAGGAGAGTGTTGCCTGCTGGGAGTTGTTACTCAGGATAATTACAAAACGCTTACCGCTACTTGCCTGGCAGACGGACATGCGCTTATTACGTTGGCACCGGTAGACATCAATATAGCAAAACAGGTCAATATTCTTGTATCCGAAATGGACTTTCCGCTCAACCGAATCGTTATGTTCCAGTCAACTGGCGCCTTAGGTTACGGCCTGGAGTACACCTATTCTATTCAGGAACGTGAACGGCTGGCCGCACTTACGGGAGATAAAATGATGTCTATGCCCGTGATCTGCGATGTTGGACATGAGGCGTGGAGAACCAAGGAGTCAAAATCGGACGACAAAGAAGTTCCTCAATGGGGAGCACGGGATGAAAGAGGCCCCATGTGGGAGACCATTACGGCTGTTAGTTTGTTGCAATCGGGTGTTGATATTATCCGTATGAGCCATCCGAAGGCCGTTGCTGCGGTAAAAAAGTGTATTGATCGTTTATATTAAAGAGGAAGAATTTTCAAGAAAGGATAAACATACAATGATTTCTATCGGCGAGCGTATTAATGGTATGTTTAAAGACGTACGAGAGGCGATAAAAAATAAAGATCCGAAGGCGGTAAGGGAACTTGCAATAAAACAGACAGAGGCAGGGGCAAGCTTTCTGGATGTAAATGTTGGCACTGCTGCTGCTGACCCCGCCGAAGCAATGAAATGGTTGGTTGAGGTTGTTCAGGACACGGTAAAGACACCGATTGCTATTGATAGCCAGAAATTTGATGTGGTAAAGGCAGGATTGTCGGTTGCAAAGAACGAGATTTTAATCAATTCCTCGAAAGGGGATCCGGAAGAATTGGATAAATTCATGACCCTGGCGAAGGAATACAATGCATCACTGATATGTCTGACTATGGACAAAACCGGTATTCCGCAGGATGTTGCACGGCGCATGGAATTTGCTATGAAAATCGTCGAAAAGGCCGTGGAGCACGAATTCGAGTTGTCAAAGGTATATATCGATCCCGTACTCTTTCCTATTAATGTCGACCAGAAGCAACCAGCGCTTATGTTCGATATCTTTAATCAGATCAAAATGATTTCCGACCCTCCGCCGCATAGGAACGTGGGACTGAGCAATTTTTCACAGGGAACGAAGGAAAAAAGGCTTTTGGCGAGGGTGTTCCTGACGATGGGGATTTCCTACGGATTGGATGCCGCAGTAATGGATGTGCTCGACAAGGACCTAATGGACGCCGCAATAACTGCAGAGATTATCATGAATCAACACCTTTACAGTGATTCCTATCTAACGGCATGCAGAAAGTAATGGGTTCTTTAAGCGTTGCTCTTCTTAGGAAAGTCACGGTATTATTTTCTATGACAAAGCGCAATTGAATCCTCCATAAGTGGGTGTGTCAATCGTTTAAAAGATTTGATTATCCAAAGGTATAGAAGATTACGTTAACGCAGATGGCTTGGTACGGGTATGTGATGAATTCGTTGCGGCGCCAGAATTGAAGTATTTCGGTATCCAGACCGCTTACCTGTAAAGTAGACAACAGAGAGGATGGTCTTAAAGCGACGCTCAAATTGTTTATATTTTATTATTCTTACGGGCAAGCGGAATCTTAACAAAAATAGGAGCGAGCACGGTATCATGATTTGTCATGTATCTTGCTTGCGAGGCAGTTTGTTGCATTACAAAGTCAAGGGTTCGTCTCATATGTATTTATTCTCAATAGTATGATGAGATTACATGGTTTCGCAACAGATACTGATTATGCGTTTCGTCTTGAACTTTTTTTCCTGGGCGCGGGAAAAGAGTACCGTCTTTTTGTAACTACGATACAGCCTGCCAATCTCAAAATCCTATCTTAAGTTTTGTGTTCAAAATAGTAACATCCCGGCGCAAGTTTTTCTTGAAATCGTCTTTAAAATTTGCTATTTTGTGATTTTCATAACGTTATGATAACCGTCTACTTAATAAGTCAATAATATTAATACCGTGGGTGTTGTCGGGGGACTATTGTGGCATGAGAAATTTTTTGTTAAATCTTTTTGAACGACTGGAAACAAGTATTTATAAGTTTAATGGGAATGGGAATGGGAATGGAAAGCATCCTGTTCCTGAATTATCGAAAGATAATTTACTGTTTGAAAGTTTGCCGATACAAACAGGTTTCCATGCTTTATCAGCGGTAAAAAATCCTTTGGAGATCGGAATACACAGATCACAGCAATATCTTCTTAAGAGCCAAAACCCGCTTGATGGGCATTGGGTGGGAATTTTAGAAGCAGACACAACCATAACTGCAGAATATATCATGGTTATGCATTTTCTTGGGAAAATAGATCACAAGAAACAGAAAATGGCTGCGAATCTCCTCCGTGATCATCAGCTTTCTGACGGTGGCTGGAATATCTATTACGGAGGGCCCAGTGAAATTAGCGCTTCGGTGAAGGCTTATTTTGCTTTGAAATTGGCAGGATATACTGCGGACGAACCTTTCATGCAGAGGGCAAGGAAATGCATCCTCGAGAAGGGGGGCATTATGAAGGCTAATTGCTTCACGAAGATTTATCTTGCTATGTTTGGGCAGGTTGACTGGCAGGCAGTGCCAGCCGTTCCTGCGGAAATGATTCTGTTTCCGCCTGGATTTTTCTTTAGCATCTATGAGATGTCTTACTGGTCAAGATGTATCGTGGTACCTCTTTCTATTGCGATAGCAAAAAAACCTCATATTCCTGTTGGGGACGATCTGCTGAAAGAGATCTACTTGATACCGCGTGAAAAAGTTGTTTATCGTATCAAACGCGATCAACCAAGTTTAAGCTGGCGTAATTTCTTTATTGATGCCGATAGTATTTTCAGGCGCTACGAACGGCAGCCCATTCAATGTATTCGGAGAATTGCCCTTCGCAAGGCAGAAAAATGGATGCTGGATCATTTGGAGAAATCTGGCGGACTTGGTGCCATTTGGCCTGCAATTGTTAATTCGATTTTTGCTATGAAGTGCCTTGGCTATCCGGATGATCATCCGGCATTGGTAAAACAGATTCAAGAGATGGAAAATCTGATTGTCTACGATGGAGACCGTCTCTATTTACAACCATGCGTATCACCGGTATGGGATACCGCATGGGCAGTCATAGCACTTCACGAGTCTGGGATATCCAGTGCCGATCCTGTATTACAAAGGGCTGGGCAGTGGCTTCTCAGCAAGGAAATAAGGAATTTTGGCGATTGGTCTTTAAAATGCAAGGTAGATGAGCCAAGCGGCTGGTACTTTCAATATGCAAATGAGTTTTATCCCGACACGGATGATAGTGCTGCTGTGCTTATGGCGTTGCAACGGATATCACTGCCGGAGACAGCTCATAAGGAGGCTGCTTTTTTACGGGGGATACGATGGCTCCTGGCTATGCAATGTGATGACGGAGGATGGGGCGCTTTCGATCGTAATAACAACAAAACTATTTTAAATCATATTCCTTTTGCAGACTTTAATGCCCTATTAGATCCCAGCACGAGTGATGTTACTGCCAGATGTCTCGACTTTTTGGGCCGTACCGGGTTTGGCAAATCTTCTCAGCATGTCAGAAAAGCAATAGAATTTCTTAAAAAAGAACAAGAAAAGGATGGTTCATGGTTTGGGCGTTGGGGTGCAAACTATATTTATGGTACGTGGTCTGTGCTTTCCGGACTTTCTGCGGCTGGAGAAAACATGAATGCTTCGTATATCAGGCGAGCCATTGACTGGCTGAAAAATGTCCAGAATTCTGATGGGGGATGGGGAGAAACCATTCAATCTTACGATGATCCGTTCCTCAAGGCGATTGGCAAAAGCACACCTTCACAAACAGCCTGGGCTTTATTGGGCTTGATTGTAGGCGGTGAGATAAAATCTGATGCCGTAGAAAAAGGGATAAAATTCTTGCTGGCCAAACAAAAGGAAGATGGAAGTTGGGATGAGAGTGAATTTACTGCAACCGGTTTTCCAAAAGTCTTTTATCTGAAATACCATATGTATCGCAATTACTTTCCGCTCACAGCATTGAGCAGATACCGGAATCTCATTCAAAATTTCAAAGGTAAATAATCGCAAACAAATTGGGGTTAATTACAAATGTTTCTTTTTTCCTAACGGAAGTTCCATTTTACCATTTCTATAATGTCTGATATTCGCTTCCCGCCTTCCAGTACCACGGTAGGCTCAAAACCACAGTGCATCATGCAATTTTCACAACGCGGGTCACTGCCTTCCTGATATTTCGTCCAGTCCGTGTTTTCCATGCATTCATTAAAGGTTTTATAATGGGTATCAGTAATGAGATAGCAGGGACTCTTCCACCCTAGATAGTTTCTGGTTGGGTTTCCCCATGGTGTGCACCTGAGTGATCTTTCTCCTCTCAGAAACTTTAAATACAAGGGAGAATTGAGTATTTTGTATTTTTTAGAAATCCCATAAATAAACCCAAAGCGTTCCTGTATCTCATTTCGGCAAAGAAACACTTCGTTTTCATTGTGTTCAAAACTAAACCCCGGAGAGACCAACATGCCGTCTACTCCTAATCCTTCGAGAAAAGTGAACAGTTCGTCGATCTCCTTTTCACTGGTATTTTTATAGATTGTGGTATTCGTACAAACTTTAAACCCTGCACGTTTTGCCATCTGAATTGCATGAATTGCTCGTTCAAAGACCCCTTTCCCGGCAATGGCGTTATGGGTGCTGGCAAGTCCGTCGATGTGGACATTAATATTGAAGTACTTGCTGGGTTTTAGTTTTTTTATTGCATCAGGAAGCAATATTCCGTTTGTGCACAAATAGACGTGTCTCTTTTTATTGACAATAGCGTTGATAATTTTATCAATCTCCGGATGCATCAGAGGCTCACCGCCGGTAACGGTGACAACAGGGGCAGGACACTCTTTCACTGCCTGAATGCACTCTTCTGTGCTTAACATCTCCCGCATCGTTTCTTTATATTCCCGGATTCGGCCACAGCCTTCACAGGCAAGATTGCATTGATGGGTAACCTCCAGCATTAATACCAAAGGAAACCTTTCTTTGGATAAAATTTTGTTCTTAAGCAAGTATTTCGTCAAAGAAGAACTAAGTGATAATGATACCCTCATAATAGGCGCTGCTCCATTTACATGAATTAAGGCAAAAATCAATATATCAAGCGGATTATAGCATGCGTATAAAATGCTATATCAATTATATGATACTGTCAAGTATTATTTAAAAGTGTGCCTCTGTAAGGTTTTACCCATAATTGTGATTGATGCAATCAGATACTTTTTCATAATTTGTATTGAAAATTTTTTCTAAATTTGATTCTATTTACTTGGTTTCTGTTGAAAAGGAAGATTTATGATAGCAGTGTTTTTTGCATTAAGCCAAGAAGCGGCGGCTCTGAAATCACACGTAAATATCTTAAAAAAGATCCGGTACTCTCACGCTACATTTTATCAGGCTGAATTTTGTGGTTTCCCGATAACCCTGGTTCAGTCAGGGGTGGGGAAAAATGTGTCGGAAATTATTCATCACCTATCAAAATATTTCAAAATACAACTTATGGTTTCCTCCGGTTTTGCCGGCAGCGTAAACCCCCGAATTGGTGTTGGTGATCTGGTTATCGGAAAACATGTCCTCCATTCTCTGCGAGAAGTCACGGAAGAAGAGATCTGCATTGATGCTACCCTGCCCTGTGATGCATCAGCCGTGGAACTCGCTGTTAAATTAGGCAGCACCGACTCCCTAAAATTACATTGTGGAGACATCTTGTCCATTGATAAAATAATCCAGCACTCCTCTCTTAAAAAACATATTGGAAACCAAACGTCCGCAATTGCTGTAGACATGGAATCTTTTGCAATAGCGGAACGGGCCAATGCCATGGGAATTCCTTTTGTCGTGGTGCGTGCAATTTCAGATGGGGTGGACGAGGATATGGAAATCTGCGAAAATATGGTAACCAAAGGGGGAAGAGTGAAAATTTCTGCCACAGCGCGATATCTGTTCAACAAGCCTCACCGCATTCCCTACCTGAATCGACTTCGCAGACAAACCAGACAAGCGACAAATGCCCTTTCTGCATTCTTTCCAAATTTTATTACACAAATCTATAATTCTTTGTTAGCATAAGGGTTTTGTGAGGTGATCATGATAGATAAAGTAATTGGGATTGTGATGGGTAGCGATTCTGACCTTGCTACGATGAAAGAAGCTATAAGTGTACTCAAGGAATTTGAGGTGAACTGCGATGTGAATGTCATTTCAGCCCATCGGTCACCGGAGAGGGCGCATTCGTATGCAGTAGAGGCGGAGAGGAATTACGATGTAATTATTGCTGGCGCAGGGGGGGCAGCGCATCTGGCTGGTGTTATTGCCAGCCTCACCCCTATTCCAGTTATTGGTGTACCCATGCCGACATCTGGACTGGGTGGATTGGACTCACTCCTCTCCATGGTGCAAATGCCATCAGGTGTTCCGGTGCCAACCATGGGGATTGGAAAGTCTGGAGCCGTCAATGCTGCAATATTAGCAATACAAATATTAAGCATATCCGATCCGCAATTAAGACAAAAACTCGCTCTCTATAAAAAAAAGCTGGCCGATGAGGTTGCAAAAAAAGATACTGCTGTGAGGATGGAATTTGGGCTGTTATAGTCGGTGTTTTTGTAAAAAAGGTCCACTTCAGAGAAAAAATCTCTTGTTTGTTCAACAGAACTACAAAATCAGGATAAATATTGCGCAAGGGAGGTGAAATGCCATTACCAACCATAGAATGGGAAGGGGATGTGAACGGTCGTATCCGACTGATTGACCAAACCGTATTGCCTACGGAATTAAAGTTCGTTTATTGTGAGGATATAAAAAGCATTTGGCACGCCATCAAGACACTTATGGTGAGAGGCGCACCGGCAATTGGTATCGCAGGTGCCATGGGTGTAGTCCTGGGCGTTAAAGATATTCAAGGGGAAAGCGCGGAAACATTCTTGAAAGAACTCAAACAGGTGACTGCCTATTTAGCTGCTTCACGGCCCACGGCTGTCAATCTCTTTTGGGGACTTGCCCGCATGGAGCGCATTGCACAGGAGAATTTGAATAAATCGGTTCTGGAAATAAAAGAAGCGCTCCTGCAAGAAGCGCTCAGGATACAAAATGATGACAAGATTATTTGCAGACAAATCGGAGAAAATGGTGTCGGTTTTATCAAAGACGGCAACGGTATCTTGACCCATTGTAATGCGGGAGGTTTAGCAACGGCTGATTATGGAACCGCACTGGCTGTCCTTTTCAAGGCAAAGGAACAAGGCAAACATATCAAAGTGTATGCAGATGAAACGCGTCCCTTGCTGCAAGGTGCAAGGCTAACAGCATGGGAGCTGGTTCACGCAGGAATTGATGTTACCCTGATTTGCGATAACATGGCAGGGCATGTCATGAAGCTGGGAAAGGTACAGTGCGTCATTGTAGGAGCGGACCGAATCGCTGCCAACGGTGACACCGCAAATAAGATCGGTACGTACAGTGTCTCCATTCTGGCTAAGGAGCATGGCATTCCCTTTTACGTCGCAGCGCCTGTTTCAACCTTTGATTTAAGCATAAAGTCCGGAGACGAGATTCCCATCGAAGAGCGTTCTCCGGAAGAAATAACCAGTGGATTTGGCAAGAGAACTGCACCTGAAGGAGTAAAGGTCTTTAATCCTGCCTTTGATGTCACTCCGGCACGCAATATCACCGCCATTATTACTGAAAAGGGAATAATTCATAACCCTTCTCGTGAGAATATACAATGTCTCCTGGGAGCATCAGGTAGATAAATATAAAATACAAAGAAATCCTGTGTGTATTCAGGATTTTTTAGATTGGCCTTTTCATGTTTCTTTACAGACAGTCATATGAAGATGAAAGTACGTTGGTGGAATGACAAGCAGATGGGCGCTTTATATGTAACGCAGCAAAGCTGCAACCAAATCCCTCCTGTTAAGAGGAGCGAAGGAGGAGATAAAACCCCCCGTGAAGAAATGAAGATTTTACACGGTAATACACCGTCTCATTACCTGAGAGCGCTCTTCTTGAGCAGTATTTCCCTGCCGTTTTTTTTTTGGCTGTGGAACGGATCGGGTAGACATTGAATTTCAAAGTTCGAGAGGGATTTACATTGACGATTCAAAAACAGACCCTGATAAATTGAACAGAGAACTTGAATATGACTTAAAAGAAGCAGAAAGACAACGCCTGCAAAAACAGCGGGCGGCGGAGGCTGAGGCAAAGGCGAAGGCTGAAGCGAAACGTAAGGCAGAGGCGCAGCAGGAGAATCTGAAATCTGAGGCTGAAAAAGAAACAGATGAGACGACAGCGGTAGAATCGTATCCATCACAACCATAAATCCGGAGTTTTTCGTAGAGGACACTATGTTTAGGAAAAAAATTGTAACGGGGTTTATTTTGATCACTGCATGTTTTCTGGTATTATACAGCTACGGATATTATAAAAAGTATAAGACCTTATCCCTGCTTGACGGAAAGATTAAAATGGGGAAATATAAAGATGCCCTGGCCTCTGTTCAGAAATTGCAGGAATCTCTCGTCATCCGTATGGTGTTAAAATTAGAAAAAGAAGATCCAATGATCGCTTATAATAAAGGAGTGGTATATGTCCTCATGGAAAACAAGAAAAAAGCGAGCGCCGAGTTTCGAAAGGCTATGGAAACGAATGATCCTTTGTTGAAGGCCAGGGCTATTTATAATACTGCGAATATTATTGCGGCCGACATGGATTTTTCTACTGCCGCTATGCAGTACGCAGAGGTATTGAAGATTAATCCTGATGATTTTCAGGCAAAAAAAAATTTAGAAAGGATGAGGTTTGGAGAACAACAATTTAATACGATGTTCAGCCCGGAGCAACAAGAGAGGGAAGACAGGATTGAGGCACTAAAGCTTCTTCCCTGGGGCACGAAATACAAGTATAGCGGAGAGCAAAAGATCCGGTGGTGATTTCCCGATAAAGGCGTGAGATACCACATACTTCAGCCGTATTAAATGCTACATATGAATAATAAGCATACAGTGTCACATGGGGGGAAGCACTGTCCTGATCTTTGGTTTCCTATTCCTATTCCCGATTTTAAGACATCTTTATCATGTTGTTTTTCAACTACGAAGCATACAAAATCGTTGTTTATGCCTTTTCTGGTCTGATTTTTCTCCTCTATGTATATCTTTATCGGAGAAAGGCTATATGGTTAAAGGCATTTGGTCAGCGTAGTTTGATTTCCAGATTCAGCAGAATTCCCTCAATATACAGAAATCTCTTAAAAGGCGCCTGCATGAGCGCTGCCTGTTGTACTTTGGGATTGGTTGTCTTGCAGCCTAAGTGGCAGACCACTCAGGATCATTTTGAAAAAGAAGGATTGGAGATCGTCTTTGTGCTCGATGTCTCCATCAGCATGCTTGCTGAAGATGTAAAACCCAACCGATTGCAACGGGCGAAGATGGAGATATCTCATCTTGTGCAAAGATTAGACGGTGACCGTGTCGGTTTGATTGTATTTGCCGCCCGTGCATTTTCACTCCTGCCTTACCCGACTAATGACTACGACAGGGTCTTCCTCCGTGTCCTGAATATGATTAATGAAAATTACGTGAGATTTGTACCTTACGGAACGAACATCGGTAATGCATTTATCCTGGCAATGAATAGCTTTAGCAAGGAAAGCACAAAGAAGGTAATGATATTCCTCACCGATGGTGAAGAGCAGGTCATCACCCGCAGCCAGATGGCTGAAGCCATAAAATTGTTGTTGGAAAGAAGGGACATTGCCATTTATGTGGTCGGAATCGGAGACACCAAAAAGACATCACCCATACCCAAAAGAGACAAGGAGGGGAACGTAACAGGGTATGAGATTACAGAAGACGGAGAAACGATTTATACGAAGCCTAACCCGATATTTTTGCGGGAGATTGCAGAGATGGTAGGCGGGGCCTATCAGCACGATGCTACGGGTGACGAGCTAAAATATATCTTTGAGCAGATGCTTGAGAAAAATAAAAATATCGTTGGGATCAAAAAGAAAATGGTTATAAAAGATATTTATCAATATTTTCTGGGTAGTACACTGGCATTGCTTGCACTGTATTTTATTCTATAACATCAGTTACAATCAAAGAGACACGAATAATAACCTTGCGCATATTTCCTGCGAGAAAAACTGCTTGACAGGAACGCTGATCATCCAGAGATATATCACATTGCAGACGCCATGGCAAAAGATATGAAATGCTCCGTTCTTGATTTTTTGCAGGATGAAAACCTCCGGGGAAGGATATATCTCACAAAATATAAAATATATAAGAATTTGATAGGCGCTTACCCGTTCTCAATGATATCATAAAGGAATTATCGAAACGGGTCTGGTCTGAGACGGTAGTTTGAAGAATTAATAGTGAGCGCAAAAGGGACGTTGTCATTACGAGCACATTCGCATTGCCCAGTGTAAACGCTGCGAAGCAATCAAGGCACTAAAGATTGCTTCGGCTGTTGTCTTCCCAAGTACAGCTGCATTTGTAACCTTTGTTGATATCATGGCTCGCCAGGATGAATTCATATACGTATGCCAGCTTTTCAATCGTTTTGTAAAAATCCCAACGATGTGATGGATATCCATGAAAAAGTGATGTATGGTGTCTTTATTCAGGTTTAGAGTATTATGACACTACTGATTTATGATGACATTTTCTTGCGGCATGATACGGGATACGATCATCCTGAAAATGCCAAAAGGATCAGGAATACAGTAACACATCTCAAGCAAAGCATCTTGTGGGAACAATTGCGGGTGGAGAAACCACGTGCCGCATTGGTTGAGGAAATTGGCCTTGTTCATCCTCTATCCTATATTGAGACTATCAAAAAAATTGCAGATGCAGGTGGAGGGCGGCTGGATGCTGATACCGTGATTTCTACGGCATCATATCATTCCGCTATTCATGCAGCAGGAGCGCCATTAACGGCAATAGATTTGATCATGAAGGGTGAAGAGAAAAACGCCTTTTGTCTTATACGTCCGCCAGGTCATCACGCAAGACCTGCTTATGGTATGGGGTTTTGCCTCTTCAATAATACAGCCATTGCCGCAAAATACCTCCAGTCTCAATATCGGCTGGAAAAAGTTTTTATTGTTGACTGGGATGTTCACCACGGCAATGGTACGCAGGATACATTTTATTACGATCCAACGGTATTCTATTGTTCCATTCACCGCTATCCGTTTTATCCGGGCTCCGGCAGGAAGGAAGAAACCGGACAAGGGGAAGGCAAGGGATATACTCTCAATTTTCCCCTATCAGCAGACACACCACCCAGAAAATATACTGAATTATTTTCTGATGTCATGGAGCAAAGCATGGCATTTTTTTCTCCAGATTTTATTTTTATTTCAGCAGGTTTCGATACCTACAAGAAAGATCCTATCGGAGGGTTAAACTTAGAGATGGAAGATTTTGGAACGCTAACGGAAATTGTTACGAAATCTGCAGAAAGATATTGTAAAGGCATGATTGTATCATGCCTTGAGGGTGGTTACCATCTCTCAGACCTTCCGCTCTGTATAGAAACTCATCTCAAGGCATTGCTACGGGGATAACTAAGTTTTTTGTTGTGTCGTGGCCTTCATCTGATTCAGTTTTAGCGTGAGACGTGATTTTCTTCTGCTAGCTGTTTTTTTATGTAAAATTCCTTTAGCAGCAGCTTTATCCAGTTTTTTCATCGTGAGGCGGAGTTTCTCTTCAGCCGCCTGAACCGTTCCCGCCTTTACAATTCCCAAAAAATCCTTGATCTGTGTTTTAAGAGCAGACCGATGGGATCGGTTTCTCAAATTAAGTTTTATATTTTGCCTGAGTCTTTTCTTGGCTGATTTCATCGTAGGCATAATGCGAACTCCTTTAGTAAAAAATTGATAAATATAACAATCAGCATAAAACGGAAATTAAAGTTATATAGAGTAAGTAATTTATGCTTGAAAGTCAATAGGAAAAGGAAAGAACCAGGACAACATCAAAGTCAGAATAGTTGATAATGAGGAAAAAAGTGGGCAAGAAAGAGGAGGGTAAAAGGGAAGGAAAATGGACGGATGAGCAAAAGAGAAGAGAAGAAAGCGACCAAACAGGTATTATAAACAAAAGAGTCTCAGCACGAAATAAGATATACAGGCTATAGTTCTGTGCGTTTTGCAGAAGAGGTCTTTGCCAGAAGATGAAGGGCTGATAATGCTATTTTTTAGGTTAGCAAAGACCCGTGGTGCATGGGGTGTACGAATCGAGGTATATTCGTCATGCACGCTCTTTTGAGAGAAGGCATGTACCGGGTTTCAACCTATGTCCATTATGCAGTGGGCGAGAAAACATACTCCACATAATATCAGAATGGCAATGACGGTATCTTATAGTATTACCGCGTAAAATCATTCTTTTTTCGCAAGTTTTTTTACACCCTCCTTGACTTTGATGTGAGCGCTTAGTCGAACGATAGGGGGGATTTGGTTGCGGCTTTACGGTATTATGATTTTATCTCTAAAAATATTCTTCGAATGCACAAAAATGCCATAAGCAATTACAAATAAGTACACGGTATCCGCTTTGTTAAGTTTTTCTCCCTGCCGCCATTTCCATCCGATTGTTTTAACGGTTGAGTATTATTGTCTTTAAAAAACTTCAACGTTTTTAATATTTGAAGATATGTTTGGAATACCATTTGTGTTAAGAAACCACACGCCATATAGAGAATGATTTTACGTGGTAGGAAACCTCAATCCTTACTGAATAATTTTATTGTAATAAAATCTTTTGTGTTCAGATGCATTTCGTCTGACAATCGTTTTCATCAATCTTCACAATAAGGAGTCCGTTTATGCGCACCCTTAAAGGTAGTCTCGTTGTTCTTTTGCTTTTCATTCGGATCGTATTTTTATCTACAGACCTTGTGTGGGGAGACATTACTGGTACATCGAGTGCAATCGTTCTCGACAAAAATGCAAACGAAGTAACCAACAAAAAAACAGACCGAACACGACGATAACAAAAGTTGGAAGAGCGACAAGAAGGGGAAAGGAAGGGATAAGGATAAGGGAAAAGACAAAGGCAAGGATAAGAATAAGGACAAAGACAAATGCAATGATGATGTGGATCGCGATGGTGATGGGTATTCCAGCAAGTATGATTGTGATGACAACAACTCCTCCATAAACCCGGCTGCCAGGGAAATATGCGATGGCGTGGACAATAACTGCGACGGACAGATTGATGAGGGACTGAAGACCACATTCTATGAAGATACAGATGGAGACGGCTGTGGAAACCCGCATGTGGCCATAGAGGCATGCAGTCAGCCCTTGGGCTATGTTGCTAATAATACTGATTGTGACGACACCAATGCCACAGTAAATCCGGGCGCTACAGAGATAAAGAAGAACGGCCTTGATGATGACTGTAACCCATCCACACCGGATGATGACGCAGGGGCGAAACTCCCGCCCGACCCCGGTGAGGAAGGAAAAAAGACATTGCTTGGGATAGATGCGGATGGCGATGGGGTTTGTGACGACATTCAGCGGTATATATACTTTACCTACTCCGAAGATAGGAAACTTCGATTAGGCCTTACCCACTACGCCATGGAGTTCCATGGCGTGCTCAAGGATGCAAACGACCGTGAGGCTTGTTATGAGCATGCAAACAAGATGGCCCGTCATGGTGAATGTCTTTGGTACCTTAAGGGTAGAGATTCTTTTGACATTATTGATCAACTACTCGCTGAGATACTGAATACCAGAGAGCGTAGTATTGCATACATCACGTACAGTGATAATCTGGGTGGCAGAGTAATTTCCGGTGCTCCACTGAAAGAATGGAAGGGCAGTTGTTCCTTTGATGTAGACGCTGCTGTTGTAAGTTCTAACCCGTCAGTTCAAGAGCATATTGCTTTTTATAATCAATATCTGAGTGAAGACAAAATGGTTGTGCTTGTCCCTCATTCCCAGGGCAATCTGTATGGCAATATTGCATATCTCGGCATAGACCAGCACTATATCGGCAGATTCAGCATAGTTTCAGTGGCAAATCCGGATGGCTTCGTTGCCGGCGGCGGACCTTACACGACGATTGATGAAGATGTCATTATCGGTCGCATTCCACTTGCATTACCGCGGAATCTTGACAATTTCTTCGGACCCCTCAATTGGGGAGATATTTGGAGTGGCCATAGTTTTATAAAGTCCTATATGGCCTCCGGACACAAGGCAGAAACGAAGATCCTGAATGACGTCGTTGCAATGATCAACAATCTCACAATATCGAATGCAGACAGAGAAGCTATAGAAATAGTCAGTACGTATAATATTCTCGGGGTTGTCTGCGGTAATCCTGGCACAACCTTGATAACAATACCGCAGGACGCATATATTACGGAAATTGGCACGTATCACTGGTGCGATGGAGGGCAGCCGGCAGGAACACATGCTTTATACAATCTTAACACATCTCGCATGTACGGGCCATTTCCAGGAACGATTGACTTTCGCTTCTGGATATCGCATCCCAATACCTATGTACCTGCAGGAAGCTACGAAGTTATCGATTCTGAGCCAAGTACTTGGTCACACACGCATAACGGCGGATTTGTGAGAATCATGGGAATAGAGTGTTACTAACTGAGTTCGTTGCTCATTTTCCTTGTCTTTTTTAATAAGAAGTGAGCTTAAGCGTACCTCCATAAGCAAAGCAAAACTAATGGGTTGTTGAATGCCATGAACACTTGGTGTTGGACTTCACTTACGCTTAGCCCAACCTACTCGGCTAAAAATGTTGTAATACGGATACGATCAGTGGGATGATTGCTTATGAAACAATAGTATTATTTCGTTTCAGCATTGTCCGGTTAGGAAATTGCGTAATACAGGTATCAAGAAAAACGAGAAA
>NZ_MJUW02000013.1 GCF_001753675.2 Candidatus Brocadia sapporoensis
CGCCCTACACTAAACTCTATGGGGTAAAGTGTCCAACTAATATTGACACAGAGGGAAACGTGCAGGAAGAAGATTCCCAGCGTTTTACTGCTAAAAATCTATAATATTATTTAACATAGTTATTGTTGTAAAGAGAGCTCATGTACAACTCAATGAATTGGTCTGGAATTGAATCTGTTTTCTTTGCGTCTAACCGGTTTATCATCGCTAGCATTTGCTCTTGCGATTTCCCAGGATGAGCAGTGTCTCGCAGGCTATTAGCATCGGAAACAATAAATCGTTTCGTCTAATGCTGAACCTCCGCAAGACACCGTCAAAAAGCGCAGCCACATCTATACCTATTTTTCATAACAGATCAAAAGAATACGATGAGGCCGATGTTGCGAACAATTTTCTAGCACTTACTAAATGATTTTACAAAATAATACTGTAATGAATAACCATTCACTTTCAGGTGCAGATAACAATAACAGTGTAAAAAAAACAGCCGCTCTAAAATTTATTGTATTACTTGGTGTCGTGAGCCTTTTTGCGGATGTAACATACGAAGGCGCCCGGAGCATTAATGGCCCATATTTAGCCTTACTTGGGGCAAGTGCAACGACGGTTGGATTTGTTGCCGGACTTGGGGAACTAATCGGATATAGTTTACGACTTGTCGCTGGTTACATCAGTGATAAAATGGGGAGATACTGGCCAATCACGCTGTTTGGTTATTCGTTGAATCTGCTGGCCGTGCCTGCCCTGGCTTTGGCTGGACGCTGGGAAATTGCTGTTTTGCTCATGATTGCAGAGCGCATGGGAAAGGCGATTCGAACCCCGGCACGTGACGCAATGCTTTCTCACGCAACCAAGGAGATCGGCAGGGGAAAAGGCTTTGGACTGCACGAGGCGTTGGATCAGATAGGAGCGGTGCTTGGCCCGCTCGCCGTTGCCGGAGTCATTTACTTTAAGGAAGGTTATAGAACTGGTTATGTGATTTTGCTTGTACCTGCTCTTATGGCAATAAGTGTGCTCATAACGGCCAGATGGTTATACCCCCAACCCCGTGATTTAGAAGTAGCTCAAACTGAATTGGAGACAAAGGGATTCCCCAGAAAATTCTGGCTTTATCTGATTGCCGTCGCATTAATTGCTGCCGGTTACGCGGACTTTCCGCTTATTGCATATCACCTGAAAAAGGTATCGGTTGTTTCAGATGCCTGGATTCCTGTCTTTTATGCTATTGCAATGGGTGTCGATGCTATTGCGGCACTTTTTTTTGGATACCTGTTTGACCGCATAGGCATTTCCACACTAGTCATTGCTTCCCTCTGTTCTATGCTCTTTGCACCGTTGGTTTTTTGGGGAAACTTCTCTGTTGTCCTGATCGGAATGGGGCTCTGGGGTATGGGTATGGGGGCGCAGGAATCCATTATGCGTGCTGCTATTGCAGAAATGGTCCCCATAACCAGACGTGGTGCGGGATATGGAATTTTCAACGCAGGCTATGGCGTATGCTGGTTTCTCGGCAGTGCGCTCATGGGCTTTTTCTACGACTTTTCATTAATGGCTCTTGTCACATTTTCGGTCGTAGTGCAGCTTACGTCCGTTCCATTGCTTCTATTGGTTAAAAGAAGTTCTTCAAAAGACAAAAAAGAAGCGGTTGTATAGCAGTCTATTTCGTAACAATACCGTCAATATTTAAAAAATTTCAAGAGGAAAGAGGCCATCTATGACGACAGTTTTTAAGGGCAATTTCTCAGCCACTGCCATTGGAAGTCTTCCCCATATCGACGTTGAGGCGGCCTGTGAAATCATGTTCAAATCACTCCCGGAGATTCCCTGCTGGCCTCAGTTACCAAAGCTAAACGTCAATGAAGACATGTGCATCCAATATACGGAAGGGTTGCCCTGTATTACAATCGCCGCGGATGGGAAGACGGTCAGTATTGACGTTTCTCAAGATACGTCTGGTGCACTGGCAGGTTTCTATGATGCTTATTTGAAAAATGACCCTGATCT
The DNA here is from genome assembly GCF_001753675.2 of Candidatus Brocadia sapporoensis. GTDB lineage: Bacteria > Planctomycetota > Brocadiia > Brocadiales > Brocadiaceae > Brocadia > Brocadia sapporoensis. The sequence goes on from NZ_MJUW02000013.1 coordinate 2,005, forward strand.
GTTCCGGATAAGTCCTGAATGTTCTGCAGGATTTTATGCGATGATTGAGCAACTCAACAAGTCACCACAAAAATCTTTCCGTGCAATAAAAGGGCAAGTGGTTGGCCCGATTACCCTGGCCGGTTCCTTGAAGCTTTCTACGGGCATTACCGCCCTGTACAGCGAAGAATTCTTTGATGTAATCATCAAGTTGATGGCGATGAAGGCATATTGGCAGTTTACCAAATTATCCCAATATGGCTTGCCTGTCATGATCTTTGCAGACGAACCTTATCTCACGAGCTTTGGCTCGGCATTTATGAACATCAGCCGCGAAAGGGCAATCAGCGCCCTCAACGACGTCTACGAAACCGTCCAGGCTCACGGCGGCTTAACGGGCACTCATTGTTGCGGAAATACGGACTGGGCCATGCTCATGGAATCCAAGGTGGACATCGTAAGTTTTGACGCTTATGAGTTTATGGATAAGTATCTCATGTACTGGCGTGAAATACGGGCATTTCTTGATAGAGGAGGCTATTTGGCATGGGGCATTGTCCCAACTTCTCCGAAGATAATGAACGTTTCGCTCAATGACCTGATAAAAAAACTGGATGAAGGCATCAAATTTCTCATGAGTAAAGATATATCAAGGGCAATAATTCAGGAAAGGTCCATCATTACACCCAGTTGTGGGACAGGAACTTTGACCATTGAAGAGGCGAAAAGGGTAATGGCATTAACGTATGAACTATCCATGGCAATGAAGAAATTTTAAATAAGGGGATTTTACACAAATCTATGCATAATATAAATGTCTACGAACCCAAGCTTTTGATGGTTAAATGCCTTTGGCACGGTGCCAACGATCTTAAATCCAAGTTTTAACCATAACTGTATCGCAACAATATTCGTACTCACGACAAAATTAAATTGTATCGCAGAAAAGCCTTGTTTTTTTGCCTGTCTTATAGAATGACTCCCCATGGCCTTACCAATACCCTGCCAGCGAGCTTCAGGATGTACCATATAAGCCGCATTCGCAACGTGGGCGCCCAAACCTGGCTGATTCTTCCTCAAAATATATGTCCCCAGAATTTTATTCTGAAATTCTGCAACATAGGTATGAACAGAAGACGACATCCATAAAGTTCTGCAATCTTCTTTGCGTGCTTCCGGATCAAAGGCAAAGGTATCTCCCCTTTTCACTATCTGATAAAAAATGTCCCATATATCTTCAAAATCTGTCTCTTTTGCCTTTCGTATTTTAATCATGTCTCTCTTGAAGGGGTTTTATTGGTAACGTAAAAGCAAAGGTACTCCCTTTCCCATATTCACTTTCTACCCATATTTTCCCCCCCTGTAATTCCACCAGATGTTTTGTAAGAATTAAGCCAAGGCCTGTCCCTTCGTAGCGGCGTGAATATGAGCCGTCTAATTGAAGAAATGGTTTAAATAATTTATCAATGTCTTCAGATTTGATACCAATTCCTGTGTCGCTTACCTCAATTTGAACGTATTGTTCTGCCAGTTTTGCATAAATAGTAACCTTGCCATTTTCTGGAGTAAACTTAATGGCATTGGATAAGAGATTAAACAGGATTTGTTTAAATTTTACTTTATCAGCAATTATGAGGGGTATGTCAGGATGAAACTGTGTTTGCATGCGGATGCCTTTCTTGTTGGAAAATTTGAAAACGGCATTCAATACCTCGCCAATAACCTCTTCAAAAGAAAACTCTTCATACGTGAGCTCAAATTTCCCGGCCTCAATTTTTGAGAAGTCAAGGATGTTATTAATCATGCTGAGCAAGTGTTGCCCGCTACTATGGATATCATCCAAACATTCCTTTTGTTCTTTATTGAGAGGGCCGATAACTTCATCCCTTAAGACTTCAGAAAAACCGATAATTGCATTCAATGGAGTGCGTAGCTCGTGTGACATGGTTGCTAGAAATTCTGATTTCAGCCTGTTCGCTTGTTCTAGTGCAATATTTGCCTGACGAAGCTGTTTTGTCTTTTCTTCCACTTTATTTTCGAGATTCAAATACAAACTTTCCAAATGCTTCGATTGTTCAATCGCAGTTTTTTTGTATACGTCCAACAAATTTGTTTGAGTAGCTATCAAGGACCTGAGTTTGTCTTCTTCTTTAATCTCGACCTTATCACTGACAAAGATATTTTCTGTTACAAAAGTCAACACCGCCATCCTTACACTTAAGGCAATGTTTTTGAACATATTTGCTGTCTCGCGAGGAATTTCCGTCTTAGAAAACATAATTAGTGAGAACAAATTTCCTGTAGGCAATATGCTTCCTAGTCCTAAAACAGATTTGATTTCGTAAGGGGCTACGAATTTATCCTGAACTGGAATATAAGGGCTTCCAAGGGCATTGGGTACGTAGAACACGTTGAACACCTTTCTTCCCAACCCTATAATAAAGTCTGGAGTAGGATCAAGAACATTGCTAATGTCTATTCCTAATTGGTTAATCATTTGGTTAATCATGGGGATTTGTTCCACGGCATGTTCACTCACCAAAGGAATAACCCTGTGTTCTTTGGAAAGTTTTATCGAGTTCCACTCAGGTCGTATTCCCACCGTGGCTAACAGAATCAAACATTTCATTCGTTGCCGGACAGGCTGCCCACCTATTATTTCGTTTGCCAATTGGCGTAATTCCGGGTCTAGCCTTAAGAGAGGGTACGTCATAAAAAAGCGTACCAGGACACACGATCGTTCCCCGGTTTGCCTCTCCGTAAGATTGTCATAAAAATAGTGAACCATCAGATTAGCCAATTCTTCCAGGTTTTTAGCCTTAAGTCCAAATGCCTGTAAAGCATCGCCGCAGCGCGTCATATCTTCTAAAGTAAATTTTGTTAAATCATACATTGCTTGTAAATTTATCGTATAGGAATTTTCATTTTATTTAAGCGGGTTATAGGGTGGCGCTGACAAACTTTGTTTGCCAATGTGATATATTCCAAATGCATGTGTATGTTCAAACAGCATGGACAAACAAGCTTGTCCATGCTACCATGTAACCAAAGACATAACTTGTCTCTATTCAGGGAAGGGAATGGAAGCCATCCTTTTCAAGTTGTAAACAGAAAAAAGTATCTAGTACCTGGTTGCGTAAATTGGCGTTATTATGTATAGCGCTCTTCAGGCATTCTGTTTTTATTCTTAGGAGACGCTGAATCAAGTTCCGCATGACATTTTGACATCATTTGTCATTCCAAACTCGTTTCGGAATCTTCTTTGGAACTTAATGCCGAACGCTAATGTGGTGTCCCGTAAATAACTAGACATATTACTCTTCCCGTTTTTGGCGCCGGGGCTGCGTGCAACCAGGCTGGATGGCCTCCAGTTTGGCCCGAGCCCGCTCGATCTTACGGAGGATATCCTCCAACTTGGCTGTCCAGACAAACGGCTGCGGGTTGGCATTCCAGGCGGCGAGAAAGGTTTCAATGGCCTGCACCAATTCTGGGACGCTGACAAAAGCACTGCACCGGATCGCTTTCTCCGTTAACTCCCCAAACCACCGCTCCACCAGATTCAGCCAACTCGAACTGGTGGGAATGAAGTGGGGCACAAACCGCCGATGGGTTCTCAGCCAGGCTTGCACCTGCGGTGTTTTGTGCGTGCCGTAATTGTCCAGCACCAAATGCAGTTGCTGCTCCCCAGGAAACTCCCGGTCTAACCGCCGCAGGAATTTCAGAAACTCCTGATGACGGTGTCGGGCCTGGCACTGCCCGATCACCTTGCCGTCCAACAAACTTAAAGCGGCAAATAGCGTGGTCGTGCCGTGACGCTTGTAGTCGTGGGTCATCGTGCCACACCGACCCTTCTTCAACGGCAGTCCGGGCTGTGTCCGATCCAACGCCTGAATCTGGCTCTTCTCATCGACACACAGTACCAGTGCCTTCTGCGGCGGATTCAGATACAAACCCACCACGTCGGTCAACTTCTCCACAAACTTCGAATCCCGCGACAGCTTGAAGGTTCGGCTGAGGTGCGGCTTGAGGTTATGCAATTGCCAGAGCCGGTTGACTGTGTTCTTGCTCACGCCTTGGGCCTTGGCCATCAGTCGGCAACTCCAGTGGGTCATGCCCTTGGGCTTGGTCTGCAAGGTGGCGGCAATCAGCGCGTCGCGCTGGGACAGGCCATACTGCGGTTTACGACCCCGACCGGCTTGTGTCTCCCAGACCGCGTCGATCCCGGCTTCCAGGACTCTCCTCCTCCACAGTGCGGCGGTATGGCGGTTGACTCCGCAGGCAGAAGCGATGGCCAAGTCTTGTTGTCCCGCCGCAGCGGCCAAGACCAACCGACACCGCAACGCGACCTGCTGCGGCGTGCCGTGGGCCGACTGCCACTGCTGCAGCCGCGTTTGATCCGCAGCCGACAATTCCACTGATGGACTGGTTCTCGCCATGCTAGGAATCATAGCACCTTTCTCTCGATATGTCTAGTTATTTACGGGACACAACACTAATTTAAGCGATTTAATGCAAGAATCATGTTCCGTCTGTACCTTTCATGCACATACTCATAATACTTATCCAAAACTAGGTGAGCACTTCGGGATTTACACAGTTCGGAGGTTTCTGCCCGTTTAAGACAGCAATGATATTCTCTGCTGCCATAAGAGACATCTTCGTTCTTGTTTCCACCGTAGCACTGCCAAGATGTGGCGCGAGGACGACATTGTCCAGTTCTGCAAGCCCTGGCTTTAATTTAGGTTCTTCCTCATAGACGTCTAAACCGGCTCCTGCAATCCGCTTATTTCTTAAGGCACTTATCAAAGCCACTTCATCGATTACAGCACCCCGTCCAGTATTTATAAGATACGCAGTCCTTTTCATCAGAGAGAGTTCTTTTGCACCAATCAAGTGTCTGGTCTTTTCAGAAAGGGGGGCATGGATAGAAATAAAATCTGACTCTTTGAGTAATGTTTCTAAATCTACCCTTTTCGCATGGAGATTTTCTTCCAATATGGCATTTCTGCTGCTCCGCGTTGTATACAAAACCCTCATCTCCCATCCCCGCGATCGCATAGCCATTGCTGTTCCAATCCTGCCTGCTCCAACAATACCCAGGGTTTTTCCAATAAGATCTCCGCCCAGCAGCATCATGGGAGCCCATCCCGTGAATTTACCGGCACGGGTAAGCTTATCGCCTTCAACAATCCGCCGGGTTACGGAAAAAAGCAGCGCCCAAGCCATATCTGCTGTACTGTCCGTCAATACGCCGGGCGTGTTTGTTACCACGATGCCCTTTGCAGTGGCGGCCTTGACATCGATGTTGTCATATCCCACGGCGTAATTAGCAATAACTTTTAAATTTTTTGCATCATTTATTAATCGTGCATCTAACCTGTCGGAAAGCATGGTGAGGATCGCGTCTCTGCCCTCTACTTGTTGCAGAAGCTCATCATAAGTCAACGACCTGTCATAAGGGTTCATCTCCACCGTTAGACAAGAATTTTTAAGTAGAGTAATGCCTTCCTCAGGAATTTGTCTGGTAATAGATACATTTAATGACATCCACGGTTTCCTTTACACTAAAAATAGATCTTGCAACTTTCCTTTGTTTATATATCAGTCACAATAATCTTTATATAAAATCATATAATCCACAATTATTTTTATCGCCTCCGGGCGTAAATCCAAATTAAGTGCTCTATTTTCCAGGACTTTTTCTGTAAGTTTCCACACCGCGCACCAATCTTCGGTAAGAATTATTTGCGCCTTGGTAAGGGCTAAAATGATTGAAACGGTAAAACTGTCTTTCATTGCCTTCTGAGCCACTTCAAGTAATGGTAAGGCGTGCGCTGGATCAAAATAATTGTCCATGACCATGCTTATCTTTACCCACATTTTCTACTGGACAAATGCTGGCGGAGATAATGAATGAG
>NZ_MJUW02000020.1 GCF_001753675.2 Candidatus Brocadia sapporoensis
TTTCTCGTTTTTCTTGATACCTGTATTACGCAATTTCCTAACCGGACAATGCTGATCTATCGTGAAATTCTGATTGTCGCAAATCCCGATGAATTAAACCACAGGGCAGCACAAGAATTTGTTTCCCGGGCTGATAAGGCAATACAGGCAAAAGGATTTTTTACCGTCGTATTATCTGGCGGCTCAACTCCCAGGGGACTTTACACAATGCTGGCCAGCGATTTATACCGGGAGCAGGTGTCGTGGCCGGATGTTTATCTGTTCTGGGGAGACGAACGCTGTGTTCTGCCGGACCATCCGGATAGCAATTATCGTATGGCCTATGAATCACTCATTTGCAGGGTGCCGATTCCGAAAGAGCATGTTTACCGGATACCAGCGGAACATGAAGATCATACTCAAGCGGCAATGGAATATGAACACACCCTGAAGGCATTTTTTCATCTGAACGAAGGAGAGATTCCCCGTTTCGACCTGATTCTGCTTGGCATGGGAGATGACGGGCATACTGCTTCGCTTTTCCCATTTTCCTCTGCACTTGACACAACGAGTCGTTTAGTCATTCCCAATTACGTCGGGAAGCTTGAGACATACCGCATCACCTTAACGGTGCCCGTAATTAACCAGGCAGCGGAGGTTATGTTTTTGATCTCGGGGGAATTAAAAGCCCCGGTGCTAAGAGAAGTTCTTGAAGGTGATTACCAGCCACGGAGACTACCAACACAATTCATACAGCCAGTAAACGGAAGGCTTTTGTTTATTGCAGACCACACGGCTGCCGGTAAACTTACTCAAATCGGAGATTAGCTACACAGGACAAACACCAGGTACTTATCGTTAATTAAAGGAAGAAAACATATGCCCAGAGATATACCCGTTGGAAACGGCTCGATGTTGGTTACTTTTGATCGTAAATATCAGATCCGGGATATCTATTATCCTTACGTAGGGAAGGAAAATCACACCATAGGTCATCCCTGCCGGATGGGTATATGGGTTGAAGGGCAATTCAGTTGGCTGGGAGATGAATGGCAAACAACCTTACGATATAAAGAGGATACCCTGGTAACGGATGTAAAGGCCAGGAATGACCGGTTAAAAATTGAACTACAGATATACGACACGGTGGACTTCCACTTAAACATCTTCGTGAAGGAAATCGTGGTCAGGAATCTGGAAGGAAGGGACCGTGAGGTACGATTGTTTTTCAACCATGATTTTCATATATGTGAAAATGAAGTTGGGGATACGGCGTATTATGACCCGGATACGCGGGCAATTATTCATTACAAATCCCAGCGGTATTTCCTGATAAATTGTTGTGACCCCAACAAATGCGGGATAGACCATTTTGCAACCGGAATTAAGGAGGTCCATGGCGCTGAAGGGACATGGAGGGATGCCGAAGATGGCGTCTTAAGCGGTAATCCTATTACTCAGGGTTCGGTCGATTCAGCTCTTGGCATTAATCTCCAGATACAGGCTTATGGTGAAAATGTTGCGCATTATTGGATTGCAGCGGGAACGAGGTACAGTGAAGTCGTAAAGCTCAATAAGGATATCTGGGAGAAAACACCGGAAGAGCTGATCCGGCGCACCGAAAACTACTGGAAACTGTGGGTCAATAAGGAAATGTTTAACTTTTACGATCTCCCCCGGCATCTTGTTTCTTTTTTTAAGAGGAGTCTGCTGATCATCCGGACACAGATTGATAACAATGGCGCCATCATTGCGGCAAATGATTTTGATATTGTCCAGTTCGGGAGAGATACCTATTCTTATATGTGGCCACGGGACGGCGCCCTGGTTGCGAACGCCCTTATTAAATCGGGATACATGGATGCAACGAAACGTTTTTTTCAATTTTGTGCAGACGTTATTTCTAAAGACGGTTATCTGCTCCACAAATATAACCCTGATCGCTCCTTTGCCAGCTCATGGCACCCCTGGCTCAAGGATGATAAAAAGAGCCTTCCCATCCAGGAAGACGGAATAGCGCTCGTCATTTGGGCGCTGTGGAATCATTACGATGAATTCAGAGATATTGAATTTGTAAAACCTTTATACCGCAACCTGATCGTCAATGCGGCTGAGTTTATGGTCAAATTTAGAGATGAAGAGACCGGCTTGCCGCTCAATTCGTACGATTTATGGGAAGAACGTTATGGGGTGCATACCTTTACCGTATCGGCGGTTATTGCAGGTTTACGGGCTGCAGGTGAATTCGCCCGTGCATTCGGGGAATACAAACATAGCGATAAATATCATGACACCGCTGATAAAATGAAGGACGCCCTGGTAGCGCATTTTTACCATAAGGGAGAAGGTCGGTTTGCAAGGATGGGAAAAAGGACGGAAAAAGGGTATGAACTCGATATGACGGTTGATGCAAGCCTTTTTGGTTTAACCGCCTTTGGCGTCTTTAGTCCGGAAGTACCGATGATCGGGTCAACGATGGATGCTGTAAAGGAAAGACTCCGTATAAAGACCCCGGTGGGGGGAATTGCCAGATATACCAACGATTATTATCATCAGGTGAGTCGTGATATAGAACGTGTGCCTGGAAATCCGTGGTTCATTTGCACCCTGTGGCTGGCGGAGTACGAAATTATGCATGCGAAAAATTTGGCGGAATTAAATAATACCTTGCCCATTCTGGAATGGGTAGTGGATAAATCCTTGCTATCAGGTGTCCTTGCGGAACAGGTTGATCCTTACACCGGCGCACCGCTGTCCGTATCACCTCTTACCTGGAGCCATGCAGCTTTCGTTACGACCTTGATGAAGTATATGGAAAAACGAGAGAAGCTCATTTTGTGCCCCGGATGCGGCAATTCAGCGTTTTATATGCATCGTCATGTCCAAAAGCCATGCAGTGCCTAGTGTCTTCCCAAAGAAGCTCAACATTTTAACATGACTATAAATAAACCACCTCTATTAGAATTCAAAACCCTGGCAGGGTTGATTCATAAATTTCATGCTGCAGGTTTTCTGTTCTCAGACTCGGCCAGAGTGGGATAGTTTCAAGCCGTGTAACGGTTTCCTGCGTTGTGGAGTATGCCGGGACTTTGGTGTGAGTCTTTGGCATGATGGCATGCACTGGTTCAACCTGCAAGATTGAACCAGTCCTGATGCAACACCCGTCTCACCACCCCGGGTTAGGGTTAGACTTGATCAGGCAAACCGTACTCGACCACTTTGATCGTGCCGTTGAGTGCTGGTGCCATCTGTTTAAAATTTTTATCTGCCTCTGTTCTTTTAATGGAATAAGGAATTCTTCACAATTCGTGGCTTTACGATTTTTCCTTTTTGTGCACCTGAGTGACCAGGAAATTCTGAATTCCCATGTCCTTGATTTGCTGGAGATATGTTTCCAGGTCATCGGCGTGCTTTTCTTCATCAAGGAGGATGTGTTCAAGCAACTCGCGTGAACCGCCGTCGGCTTCTTCAATGCACAGGTTGATAGCCTTTTGGAGCCTTTGAATGGCAATCTTTTCGAGCCCATAGTCATTCTCGGCTTGTTCTTTTACCGTACTTCCCACATTGATCTTATCAAGTTTGGTGATAATAGGGATGCCTTCTAAAAACAAAATACGTTCAATCAGGATTTCCGCATGTTTCATCTCTTCCACCGCCCTCTTTTCACCATCCTCATAGAGAAGGAGATAACCCCAGTTTTCACACATCTTGGCATGGATAAAATATTGATTAATAGCGGTAATTTCTGCCGTAAGTGCTTCATTAAGCACTTCAATGACTTTTGCGCTTCCCTTCATTAAAAGCCTCCTTATGGTAAAAAATTATTATCTTACTGGCATAGATAAGAAAAGTCTCTTATCTTGACCCCCACTCACAAAGGCTCGGAGCATTCACCTTCCTGACTTCGCTGTGCAGAAAGGAATCTGGCGTCGTTTATTTATACGCTGTTGCATCACCTTTGGAATATATAAAATTGACATATTTCTTACATTATAATAAAAAACACATTATAATTCAGCATCTGCTAATTGCAAAGTAGATTTTATTTTTGTCTAGGAGAAAAAAAATTGACTTTAATTACATTATGTAATAATCTAATTGAAATTTGGCGATTACGTTTTTTTGTGAATAAAGAGCCGATACATGCCATATAGTATCACAATTTCATGAGTTCATTTTGATATAGCATACCTCTTAGAAGGATAGAATATGGGACTTATTGTGCAGAAATTTGGAGGCACTTCGGTTGCTAATGCAGAGCGCATTAAGGCCGCTGTAAAATGGATTGTTGAGGCATACAAAGCAGGGAATCAGGTCATTGTCGTGGTCTCTGCAAGGGGTCAAACGACTGATGAACTAATTGATCTTGCCCGTGAAATAACCGATAGCCCATCGACGCGCGAAATGGACATGCTTATGTCTACGGGTGAGCAGATTTCCATTGCCCTTGTGGCCATGGCCATCCATGCCTTAGGCTATCCCGCAGTCTCTTTTACCGGTGGCCAGGTTGGGATCGTCACTGACAGCTATCATACCAAGGCGCGCATCCAAAACATCAATGCACAACGTATCAGAAAGGAATTAAACCATGGCACGATTGTGATCGTTGCTGGATTTCAGGGGATTGATGCAAATGAAAATATAACTACCCTTGGCCGGGGCGGTTCAGACACCACGGCGGTAGCCCTGGCTGCAATTATGAAGGCAGACCGGTGTGATATTTTTACCGATGTGGATGGAATTTATACGGCCGACCCAAGAAAAGTTCCTCACGCGCGAAAACTCGATAGGGTATCGTACGACGAGATCCTGGAGTTGGCGAGCCTGGGCGCGCAGGTGATGCATTCCCGTTCTATTGAATTTGCAAAGAAATATGGTGTTCCGCTGTATGTCCGTTCGAGTTTCAATACCAGAGAAGGAACGTTGATTTGTAAGGAGACGGAAAAAATGGAAGATATTGTCGTAAGTGGCGTTGCAGTCAGCAAGGATGATGCAAAGATTACGATCCGGGCGGTGCCTGACGTTCCGGGTCAGGCGGCGAAGATTTTTCATGAGATTGCCAGAAAAAATATTAATGTAGACATGATTATACAAAACGCCAGTATTGAGGGACGTGCCGACGTAACGTTTACGGTGCCAAGAAGCGATCTGAGAGAGGCGTTAAACGTTGCAGAAAAGATTAAGAAAGATCTCGGAGCCAGAGAGGTCTTGCATGACAGCAAGATAGCAAAGCTTTCTGTCGTTGGAATCGGCATGAGGAGTCATTGTGGTGTGGCAGAAAAGTTGTTTAGCACACTGGCATTTGAAAAGATCAATATCCAGATGATCAGCACCTCGGAAATCAAGATTTCGTGTGTCATCGATGAAGCGCACGCAGATCGCGCCTTACGGGCAGTCCATACCGCCTTCGGCCTGGACAAAGTGGAAAAGGAAGAAGTTGTAAAAGTTTAAAATATTCTTTTTAATTAGGCTGCCTTTAGCAGCGCTTCATAGTCCCCCTTTATTGGCAGAACAAGCGTCCCCGCATGTGATGATGGTGTCAACCGCGGACAGCAGCTCTGCCTGTGGGACAAATGAGTGCTTCAGTATGTTATACATCCCCGTATTCTCCTCACTTTCTGGAGATAACTCAAAAGATTAAAGTTTCCTGTTATAGAAATATGAAAAAACAACGATATTCAGTCATCACCTTTCTATCCGTGCTTTTCGTAATAAATTCGTGTGCTACAAAGAGACCCATTCTTTCTCCCAATGACCATCTTACTAAGATCGGGGTTGAAGCGGCTGATAAAGATATTGATGATTGTATTCAGCTTGCAAAGACGAATATTGGTAAGTACAGCACGGAGAAGAAGATTGCCGAACAGACCGCTATGGGCGCAGCAGTGGGTGCGGCGTCAGGAGCTGCGGTAGGGGCAATTGGCGGAAATGTTGGGTGGGGTGCTGCCTCAGGAGCTGCCGGAGGCGCCGCCGGTGGTTTGATATATGGCTTATTTAAGGCCAGGGATCCCGATCCTTTGCTTAAACAATATATTGAAAAATGTCTGCACGAGAAGGGATACGACGTTATCGGATGGAAATGAGGATACGCCCTTTTTTTGCGTCCATCAGAGTTTCCGCAACAATTTAGATTTTTGAAAGACTTCTGTGCTAATGAGGATATCATGCATGGAAGAGGTAATGTATGGGTTGTTTCTATACTCAAAGAATTCACCATTGGCGAATATTCTGAATTGACAAACAGGGTGGCACGTGCAACCTCCGTTTGTCCGTGTGGAACCAGCACAACGTTGTTTGTGAAACATCCATTTTAAAATAGGGATAGACGCTCAAGTCTGATTATTGTAAGTGCAGAGTTTTTTGCAATACGACAAAAACAGAGACAAGCGCCGCTTATCTGTGCCACCCCGGTAGATCATGGTATGTCTGTATCATGTTTATAATTCACAAAGTGTGCGCCTCTTGAGCATGCAGATAGTCGCAGAGATGATCTCATCTGAGGTTATTTCTCAAAACACGGAATTGATACCTTTTGTTTATTTTCATACAGGAATTTTCCCGCGACATCGGGCTGTAACAAATTTACATCGAGGAGAACAATTATGGAAAAGAGATACGGTGCACTGATACTGGTCGTGGTATTAACGACAAGTACCGTCTACGGGGGGTTTCTCAGTAACCTTTTTAAAAAAGGAGATGATGCTAATTCGGTTGCAGGTCTTGATGAAAGCACGGTTATATCGGGGCTCAAAGAGGCCCTGTCCATTGCAACGGATAAGACCGTAACTTCTCTATCTGCGCTTGACGGTTATTTTTCCAATAAGGCAGTCAAGATTCTAATGCCTGAAAAGATACAGAAGGTTTCAGATACTTTAAGGAAATTTGGATTCCAGAAGCAGGTTGATGACTTTGTCCTGAGTATGAACCGGGCAGCGGAGAAAGCGGCGCCGGTTGCCAGGGGGTATTTTATTGATGCGATAAAACAGATGACTTTCAAGGATGCTATGAAAATTTTAGATGGTGGAAATACGGCAGCAACTGATTTTTTCAAAGAGAAAACCTATGACAAGCTTTACGACTCATTTAGGCCGACGATTTCTGAGTCTATGGATGAGGTGGGCGTTACCAGTTTTTATAAGGATATGATGGGGAGATTCACATCGATTCCTTTTATGACCGCAACGTCCGTTGACCTTGATGATTATGTGACAACAAAGTCCCTTGACGGGCTTTTTTATACGATCGGGCAGGAAGAAAAGAAGATCAGAAAAAATCCTGCTGCACGAATCACAGACCTCCTGAAGGAGGTATTTGGAAAGAGTTGATTTTCATCATCCGGCAAAACTTCTTTATGAGGCGCTTTTGCGATTGCCATTATTTACTATGGCCATTATTGTTTAATTCCCGACATGCATTGATGAAATGATTTGTGATAAAGGACCCTCCTCCCCTATTTTTCATTCAAAATCTTCCCAAAAGATCTTTGCCAAATCTGCGGCAAAATCCTTTAAGCCCATCGTTTTCCTCCTATGACAGGTGATATCTTCCCTTCCGTCTGTTTTTCCTTACACGTTATATCTTCGGTTACAGGGTGCCATCAATTTCGTCATGATGATTCGGCAAGCTCATTATGCACGGCACTACGCCCTGTTTGCCCATATTGTTTGAATAGACACGCGGATTTGAAATAAATCACACTGACAAATAACGTTTGTCAGTGCCACCCTATAACGCACTTAAATAAAATGAGAATCCCGATACAATAAATTTAAGTAACTATTCAGCGAAACGGATGGTGAGAGAGAATATTTTCTCAGAATAGTTAGGAGCCGATAGGGAAAACGGGCAGACGGGAAAATCCCGAAGGGATGACATGATTATAGAGAGAGA
>NZ_MJUW02000051.1 GCF_001753675.2 Candidatus Brocadia sapporoensis
TCCGTGCGGAGACAGGTGAGGATGAATTGTTCTTCAGGGGTTAAATTTAAATCAGACATAATATTCACCACAGAGGACACAGAGAAAAACATAGAATACAGGGTTCAAGGTTTAGGGTCTCTTGTCAAGCCGCAAAGGACGCCAAGAAGTTCACCACAGAGACAAGGAGTAGCGTAGCCACAACCAAAATATATTCACGGATTACGCAGATTAAACAGATTAATAATTTTTGCTAAAAACCTGTCCTCATGGAAATAGGGAAAGCAAGGTTTTATAAATTTGTAATACAGATTTAAATTGTTTACATTATACTACAGATTCTAATTCAATTTTCTCTATTCTTGATAGTGTTTTAGGACGTATATTTATTATTTTTATATATATTACTTTACCACCTTCGGCTTCTATATTTTTACCTATCTTGAGGTTGAATTCTTTTAGTTCCTGATCAAATTCGGGTAACAGAATAATTTCGGCATTTATAGGAATAGTATTTTCTATTTCAGGATGTTCAAATAAATACCGGCTAAACTCCGCACTTAATTCAATATTTCTTTCTATCATTTTTTTCTCGTTATCCATTTTCTTCCTCCAAAAATCTCTTTTTATAATACTGCCAGTTGGATTTCAAATCATTTTCTGCAAAGGTTAGTGCATCGTTATAATTTTGATTAAACAAAGGCGTTTTCTTAATAACTCCCCTTATATTTAAAATATCTCTATGAGCATAACCATGAGCAGTGTCATATCTAACAACAGGATACCATGTATTTCCGACTTTTGTTTCATATTGAATTCTAAAATATATTATCTTTCCCTTCTCTGAAATATGCAAATGTCTGTATCTGTCTAAATGACCTATTCTGATTACATATTCAGTTTTTTTATTTGACATTATAGGTTATTAATCCTCTATCTTTAGTTTTTCAATGAAGTGTTCCGGGATGTTTAACTTTTGACAACCCCCAATGTCCCTCTTTGATATGGAGAAACAACCCCCTGAATCCCCCTTTTCTAAGGGGGACTTGGTTGCGGCTTTGCTGCGTTATGGATAATGTATTCACTAATGCTCTCTTTTCTTTGATGAAGAAAAAGCAAAAGGGGCTTTGTTCATAATTGAGAATTTCTTTGCGCACTTTGCGTCTCTGCGTGAGGCATCTTTCTTTTCTCTCGCCAAGCCGCTAAGCACGCCAAGGAAAAAATATAAAAAGGGTCTTTATTCACAATTTAAAATTTCTTTGCGATCTTTGCGCCTCTGCGTGATGGATTATTTTTACCACAGAGGACACAGAGGGCACAAAGAAAGAATTTTGTAATACATGGTTCAAGATTCATGGATTAACGTAATAAATTAGCCACACAAGGATTTTACTCATATTAAATGTTTTAGGGTTTCAATAATGTATCATTTGCCATAATATGAATTATTCCATTCTACAAAATGTTTCATACCAGTTTCAACGGGTGCATCTTGCTTGAAACCAGCGTCTTTTATCAAAACATCAACATCTGCATAAGTAGCCGGGGCATCGCCTTGTTTCACGCCAAGCCGCTAAGAACGCCAAGAATCTAACCACAGAGACAATTATCGCTTGTCTGTTGACACATTTATCTCATCAAAGTTCAATATATCCATGTATTCCCATTCCCGCCATGCCATTAATTATATCCTCTTTCTGTTTGCACTATTTATTACATTCTCACGCTTTCAAGACGATCCACCCTTTTTTCAATTGTTGGTATAGCAAACCTCTCATACAGTATTTATTTGAACATAGAGACGCAAAATATTACGTTTCAACAATGTGAAGAGGAATTTAATGATGGTTCTTAATGGTATTTATTATATTTTTACCCGCCTGTCCATTTCCATATAGATCAACATGAAAATCAATCTTTTCATCTTTCATCTCATGATAAACATTTAATATCTTTTCCTTTTCTGCACCAGCGAGTCTGTTAAATCCTTTGTCAACCAGTTCTACCCATTCAGTTTCATCCCTTAGGGTTATGCACGGTTTTGCAAAGAAAAATGCCTCTTTTTGCACGCCGCCGCTATCTGTCAGGACCATCCTGGTATACTTCAGGAGTTCTATCATGTCAAAATAACTTACCGGATCGATAAGCTTTAAGTTTTCAGTTCTGTGGTTTATGTTCATGGAGTTAATAATTTTTTTCGTTCGCGGATGGAGAGGGAGTATGACTTCTAATTCTAAGGCAATTTCGTTCAGGGCATTAACAATATTCGTCAATCTTCCAACATCATCGGTGTTTTCTGCACGATGGATCGTACATAATAAAAAATCCTCCCCCGCCAAACCGAGTTCGTTCATTATGTTGCTTTTGTTTGCGGATACCTCTCGATAATACCAGGCTGCATCCTGCATAACGTCGCCGGTCATGACAACCTGACAGGGTAAATGTTCAAATCCCTCTCGTTTCAAATTCTCTATGGCTTTGTCCGTTGGACAACAGAGGATATCGCTTATTCTGTCAGTAAGGATTCTGTTTATCTCTTCCGGCATTTTCATGTTATAACTTCTCAGTCCCGCTTCAATATGCACCACACGGATGTGAAGTTTTTTGGCTGCCAATGCACCCGCAAGGGTGGTGTTGGTATCGCCATATACCAGGACATAGTCCGGCTTTTCTTTCAAAAGGACGGGCTCAATTCCTTCCAGCATCCTGCCTGTCATAGCGCCGTGATTCAGGGAGTTGATATTCAAACGATACCGCGGCGTTGGTATCTGCATCTCCTCAAAAAAGACGTCGGACATGTTTTTGTCGAAGTGCTGCCCGGTATGAATAATGATTTCATTAATCTCAGGGCGCTTTGAAATCTCCCTGCTGACTGCAGCAGCCTTTATAAATTGCGGACGGGCGCCAACGATTGTTATAATTTTCATGTCTTTTAGCCTGTTAAAGAAGTTTCCCCACAAAGACATCGAATACACGGAGAAAGACAAATTCTGAAAATTTTTTTAGTAAAATGCGTAACGGTACTATGCTGGGACATTCCCACCTTTATTCTGTTAAATTTAGCGTCCAGGGTTTGTGAACAATCTGATTTTCTCACTTTTCTCGACTATTCGTGATAGAATTTTTTGATTGTATGAATAATACATGAGATCGCTTCTTCGCTCATTAACGGCTCCATGGGCAAGCTTAGAACTTCACGGACTGCCTTTTCACTTTCTGTTAAATCACCATTCATTTTATACCTTCCGTCAAATACCCGCATTTTATGAAGCGGAACGGGATAATAGACCATGGTGTCAATTCCCTTTTCCTTAAGATGCTTCTGCAAGGCATCCCTTCTCTTATTGAGAATGCGGATGGTGTATTGATGGTAAACATGTCCATCGTGATTCCGTGAAGTTCCCTTGTCATCTGGCTGTGTCGTTGAGCAGTTAACAGGCAGCACAATGCCACTAACGTTAGAAAGTTCGCGGTTATAAATTTCTGCTATTTTTCGTCTGCGTTCATTGAACTCATCGATGTATTTAAACTTTGCCAGAAGGATGGCCGCCTGGAGGGTGTCGAGTCTGGCATTATAGCCAATATGGTCGACATTGTATTTGTCTTTTCCACCGTGTTTTAGCAGCATGCCCATAAGCTCGGCAAGTTCATCGTCATTTGTTGATACCATGCCGCCGTCACCAAACCCACCAAGATTCTTTGATGGGAAAAAACTAAAGGCGCCCGTCGTACCGAATGAGCCGAGTTTTTGCCGTGAGCCCTTCGACAAACCCACGGCAGGCACTGTCGGACCATTCCACGTGCCGCCAAAGGCCTGAGCTACATCTTCAAGGACAAAGAGGTTGTATTCCCTGGCAATCTTCATGATTTCGTCCATGTTACAGGACTGGCCGTAAAGATGGACGGGGATGATACCTACGATGTTGGAAGAGTTTTGAGTTTTGAGTTTCAAGTTTTGAGTTAGGTACTCACGGGTCTTTATGGGATTGATGTTATAGGTAGCAGGATCGATGTCGACAAAGACGGGAGTTGCGCCTGCGCGTAAGATGGCGTCGCCGGTTGCGGTAAAGGTAAAAGGGGTGGTAATAATTTCGTCGGTTTCATCGAAGTATTCCTGTCCCTTGAGTTTTATTGCCAGCGCTCTTAAAGAAAGGACAAGGGCTTCTGTGCCGGAAGACGCTCCTATACAGTGTTTAACGCCAAGAAATTTTGCGATGGTATCTTCGAGTTCCTTTACCTCCGGACCAAGTATCCACTTCTGATGATCGAGGCATCTTTTAATTGCAGTATCAATATCAGTCTTCATATATTGATACTCAAGCTGCAAATCCAACATCGGTATTTGTTTCATTTTTTTCCTCCTTTAGTAACCATGGACAACGATGAGCACGAAAGAATACTTTTGTTCATATCCGTATTCATTGGTATTCATCGGTGGTTAGTATTCCATCATTGAGTTGATATTCATTTCCACAATAGGCACACAGCGCATGCTCGTTGTTAAACTTCAATGTCGTTCCGCATTTGCATGCCCAACCGACCTGTTTAGCCGGCACCCCGGCAACAATTGCATGATCCGGCACGTCCCTTTTTACCACGGCGCCCGCACCGATCATTGCATACCTGCCAACGGTAATTCCACACACTATCGTAGCATTTGCCCCGATGGTTGCTCCTCTTTTCACCAGGGTCTGCTTGAATTCATGTTTCCTTTCTATGAATGCCCTGGGATTATAGACGTTGGTGAACACACACGAAGGACCACAAAACACCTCATCTTCGAGCTTTACCCCTGTATATACAGACACATTATTTTGGATTTTACATCGGTTGCCTACTTCTGCATCGGGACCTATCATTACATTCTGACTGATTATACAATTCTTTCCAACCCTGGAACCTTTCAAAATATGTGAAAAAAACCATACCTTTGTCCCTGCTCCAATCTCAGCGCCATCATCAACATATGCGCTTTCGTGGACAAAATAGGGTTGCAAAGTTGAGCGGTTGAATGGTGGAATTGCAGGCTCGTTGCGTTTGGATTCTGATACGGATTTTTCGGCTGCTTCGAGCGCCCTCAAGACACGCAATCCCTCCGCACCATCCGTCTGCGGTCTCTTTCGTTCCGTTACACATTGTATAAAATGGCTTAATTCATTCTTTAATGGTTCCCCTGGTTCTATGGGTATCACCTGATAATCAGCCTTCTGGGCAATAGGGATCTTGCCGTCTTTCCATTCTATCCTGTGCGGATACATAAACAATTTTTCATTACTTACGTCATCAAAGACAGCCATAGCCCTGGAACCAACGACAATCAATTTCTGCTCCTTGTAGGGGTGTATCCAGCTCACGAAGATATGTGCTTTTACACCGTTCCTGAAATCAAGGGTAGTCAACGTGGTGTCATAAATCCCCCGATTAAGGTAATCTCCTCCAAAGGCTGAAACGTGCTGGGGCTCTTCACCAAGAAGCGCCAGGATTACCGATATGTCGTGCGGCGCAAAGCTCCACAGGATATTTTCC
The DNA here is from genome assembly GCF_001753675.2 of Candidatus Brocadia sapporoensis. Classification (GTDB taxonomy): domain Bacteria; phylum Planctomycetota; class Brocadiia; order Brocadiales; family Brocadiaceae; genus Brocadia; species Brocadia sapporoensis. The sequence continues at coordinate 5,506 of NZ_MJUW02000051.1, forward strand.
TCTGTCCTGAGTTTTCCAATATTCAATCTGTTGGAGTAGATATACTGAATCTTGCCGAGTTGGCCAGTTGATATAAGTTCTTTTAATTTAATAACCGCCGGATGGTATTGAAGAATGTGACCTACCATGAGAATCCTGTTTTTATTCTCCGCAAGCATCACGAGTTCTTCACCTTCCTTTACCGTAAGTGCAAGAGGTTTTTCAACGTAGACGTCCTTCCCCACATCAAGGGCATTTTTCACCATTTCATAATGCATCACGGCCGGCGCTGAAATGGCAACTGCCTGAACTTTCTTATCGGACAGAAGGTTGCGGTATTCTGTATACAGCTTTGCTCCGGTATACGGAGTAAGATTGGAATTCCCGGGATCGCTCTCACAAATTGCATACAATGCGCCGAGTTCGTTAAAATTACGCAGCAAATTTTTTCCCCAGTAACCAGCGCCAACGACCGCTACATTTATCATGCCTTCACCACCTTACGGTCATTCAGGGAAACCCCCATGGCGTTGCGCGTGTCAATGATGAGTCTTGCATGCGCATAGAGCCACTGGTAATCATAGTCTGAATGATCCGTGGATAGAACCACTGCATCATATGACGTAACCGTATCGTTGCTCAGCGGAATGGATTTCATGTCCAGGTTGTAATGTCTGAGTTTTGGTATCTCCGGTATATACGGGTCATTATAGTCCACCACGGCGCCCTTTTCCTTATACAGTTCCAGGAGTTTTAACGATGGCGATTCTCTCATATCGTCCACATTTTTTTTGTACGCAATCCCCAGGATTAATATTTTTGCGCCTTTTATCGTTCTCCCCCTTTCATTGAGCGCATCTGCCGTTTTCTGGACTACGTAATATGGCATCTGGGTGTTTATCTCACCGGCAAGTTCAATAAAACGAGTAGTAAATTCATATTCCCTTGCCTTCCAGGTCAGATAAAATGGGTCAATGGGAATGCAGTGACCTCCAAGACCAGGACCTGGATAAAATGCCTGGAATCCAAAGGGTTTTGTCTTTGCCGCCTCTATGACCTCCCACACATCGATCCCCATCCTGTCAAAGAGCATTTTAAGTTCGTTCACAAGCGCTATATTTACGGATCTATAGATATTTTCAAGAAGTTTTGTCGCTTCAGCTACTTTAATTGAGGACACGGGAATTGTCTTAATAACTATTGAATCATAAAGCGCTTTGGTTGCTGCGAGGCATTTCTTCGTGTAACCACTCACTACCTTTGGAATCGTTGAAGTAGAGAAGTCTTTCCTGTTCGGGTCTTCCCTTTCGGGTGAAAAGGCAAGACAAAAATCCTCTCCTGCCTTTGAGCCTTTTTCTTCAAGTATCTTTTTCATGTCTTCATCTGTAGTGCCCGGATAGGTCGTTGATTCGAGGACAATAAGCTGCCCCTTTTGCAAGTATTTTGCTATGATTTTTGTGGTATTAAAGACATACGTCATATCCGGTTCGCGATTCCTGTTGAGAGGGGTGGGGACACAGATGATAATACAATCCATCGCAGATAGTTTGGAGAAATCACTTGTGGGGGAGAATCGCGATCCATTGTCCGCAATCCGCGAATCGTCAATATGCTTTATGTAGCTTTTGCCCTGCCTGAGTAGCTCTACTTTTTTATCATCAATGTCGAAACCGACGACCGTAAACCCAGCCTTACAGAATTCCATCGCAAGGGGCAAGCCCACGTAGCCAAGTCCGATGATTCCAATATTCGCCTTTTTCGATTCAATCTTTTCAATCAAGTCCATATCCAGTAAGCTCCTCAAAAGTGTTTTTACATAATCTGAAGAAAACGTATCTCTATAGTATTACCGTATAAAATCTTTCTTTTTTGGTAACCATTTAGTTTTTTAAAAATTTCCAATAAAAACCGGCTATTCCATGCAGTGCAGGGGCAGGTTTAAAGCCTACCCCTACACGTCAACATTATTCATACAGAGAGTTTTTTAAATAACAAAACTTTTACTTTTTGTAACTATTCAGCGTACTTTCGTTCACAAACACTATGAGTGAACAAAATATTGATTCTGTAATCCCGAAGGGATGTCATTATTATAGCATATC
>NZ_MJUW02000108.1 GCF_001753675.2 Candidatus Brocadia sapporoensis
ACCATTTCTGGCCTAATCCTGCAACAAGGCTTCGCCTTGTTTGCAGGATTTAGGTGATATATTGCTAACGTATTGTAAATGTTTTTCGCTGAGTTTTGGAAAACAAGAACGAACGACAGGGACAAACCATTGGAGTGTGTCAGTTGGAACGATGCGATAAGCCTATTGCAACTGTCGGAGCAAAAAGGTGGGGTTAGCCCCGTTTATACTATCAATGATGACACGGTAAACACCGACTTCAGCGCCAAGAGAATTACCGTTGTCTAACCGATATCGAGTGGGAATGCGCTGTGAGGTGAAAATGGGTACAAAAATACTCGTGAGGAGACGGAGAGCCTATTGGCAAAACGTGTGTTTTTCTGGACGGGAACGTTGGCGGGGTATAAAGAGGGCTATGGCGCACTGCTCCGATCAGCTCGTTTGATCCCAATGTGTCTGGCCTGTAGGATATGACCGGTAATGTATGGGAGTGGTGCTGGGATTGGTATGACAAAGAGTATTATAAGAGTAGTCTCGGCCTGACTTTCGCAATTTGTGGCAAAAAAAGGTCATTTTTGGGCAAGAATCATTGTGAAAGTCTTGATATTCAAGGGGTGGATTTTCAGAAAGCCTTGTAGTGCCGACCTTTTTGCATGACCCCTTGTTTTTCCAGGCACACCCCTCGAATTGCGAAAGTCGGGTTAGCTGAGTAATTATTGGAGGCATTGCCATATTGGTAGATACGGATAGTCACAAGAAAAAAACTTCCCGCTCGCCGTAATAATTAATAAATCCAAGACCTTCACATCCTATTTATTTTTTACCCAGGAGTGAACATCTGCTAAAAGGATTCCGATCCTATCAAGGGCATACTCATCATCTTCTATCACGAACATCTCTTTTTTCTTATCATCGAGCAACTATCTCGTTTAAAATGAAGCAAAAAGGTTGATTCCAGCCATTTTTTAGAATTGTAAATGGACAACAACGAAGTTGGTAACACGCAATCACATAATTAGTTATGATGATAAAAGGCTATTGGAATAATTATTGCTGCACGTTTTACTGAGACATTATAAGATTAGTTTGTTTTACTAGTAAAAAATTTTATGGAGGAAACGGTCATAAAAAAATAGAGACAGATATTCGGTCTAAATGTTTTTCAGCAATAAGTGTGGCATTGCTGGAAAAAGAAAAAAATGGAAAGGTGGTAAGGGGGGAAAGGGAATGAGGAAGGGGATTGGGAATAGTACAAATGCGATGCGGCAGGCAATGCTCAGATAGACTTGCATAAAAAGTTAAAACTTGAGATCGTTGTTCAGGATACAGATGGGGATCGGGTAGTTTGCATAATTATTGATGATGTATAAACGGGCGCAAATGGAGATGGTAAAATGTGTGTATTGCAGTAGAATCGATTATTTGCTACACACCGGTGAAATGGGAAAACGTGCTATTGCAGAGGGAATGGGCGTTAAATTATTTACCGGAGAGAAAATAGAGGGTGATGAGATCGTTGAGGTTTGTGAGAAGATAATTGAAGATGAAGATTTTACTTATTCAAAATTACAAAAGAGTGATAATAATGTTAACAAATATATTCAACCATAAAAGAAAGGAAATACTCATGCGTAACATATCATGGATGAAATTAAAATCTCTCGGATGGCTCATATTATATGGCCTCCCACTGGTTTTCTTTTGTATGCGTAATTCACATGCAGGCGATTCCAACGGTGCATTGACATTTTCTCTAAGTCTTGAAGGATTAAATGTCGCAGGAAATTTTGTTTGGGTGCTCATGGCAGCCTTCCTTATCCTGTTTATGCAGGCAGGATTTGTATTGTTGGGTGGACTTGTTAATTCCAAAAATATGCTCAGCTACATGACGCATTGCTTTATGGCAACGACGGCAGGCACCCTTATTTTTTGGCTCTTTGGTTTTGCTTTGATGTTCGGGGGTTCTGAACTTGGATCCGGGCTTGACAAGGGCAATTCCTTCATTGGCTACAGCGGTTTTATGCTTCTCGGAGAGACTTACGATGTAAAAACCGTTTTACTCTTTGTCTTCATGGCTGTTGTTGCGACATTTATTGGTAGTATTATAGCCGGTGCTATAGCAGAAAGGATGAAATTCTCCGCTTATTTACTGGCGTGTTTTCTCGTGTATACCCTTGTTTATTCTTTCTATGGTCATTGGGTATGGGGTGAGGGTTGGCTGGCAAAGTTACCGTTTGGTGTCGGCGCCAAGGATTTTGCCGGTTCCGGTGTTGTACATGCAGCCGGTGGAATATGTGCCTTTATGGGTGCGTGGGCATTAGGTCCAAGAATCGGCAGATTTAACCCGGATGGTTCCGCGAATGCCTTACCAGGTCACAATATTGCTTATGTAATTCTTGGGACAATTATCCTTGCCTTTGGATGGCTTGCTTATGATGCCGGAAGTACGCTTGCGATATCGGACTTGAGGTCTTCAATTATTGCAGCCAATACCTTTCTTTCTGGTGTCGCTGGTGCTGTTATTGTCATCCTATATTACTACATAAAGACAAAAAAGGTCAATGTAGCCGAGGCATGTAACGGTTCTCTGGCTGGTTTTGTGGCGATTTCAGGGCCATGTGCATATGTTGCACCCTGGGCTGCCGTCATTATTGGAATTGCTGGGGGTTTGTTGATGTGCTGGTCCACGTGGCTGATTGAACACAAATTCAGGGTAGATGATCCGCTTGGAGCAGTATCTGTCCATGGGGCTAACGGTCTATGGGGACTTCTCGCAGTCGGCATATTTGCTGATGGTTCATATGGTAATGTAAATGGATTAATTACGGGTTCCGGGCAACAATTCTTTGCTCAGCTTATTGCTTTTCTCGCTGTCATTGTGTGGGCAGGTGGACTTGGCTTTGCCATTTTCTTCGGATTGAAACATACCATTGGCATAAGAGTCTCCAAAACAGAGGAAATTGACGGTCTGGATATTAATATCCATGGCACCAAATGTTATCCTTCATAAGAGAAAAATAGTGAAGTACTCTTAAGTTTTTTGTAAGCAACAGATTGCTTCACTGTCGCTCCACTCCTCGTAATGACGTTTGCTTGTGTACAGGTTTTATGAAACGTTATGCTAGGGGGTTATTTTAGTATTACATCATAACACAGCAAAACCGCAACCAAATCCCCCCACTAACAAGTGGGACAAAAGGGGTGTTGATCTTACTTCTGTATGTATTGATCAGGGATTAGTTGCGGCGTTGCTGCTTTGGGAAATATCTCATTTGAGGTATGAAAAGTAAGGGATAATTCTAGGGTTAAATATTTTCGAAGAGCACATCCGGAAACGGGTATGATAAAAATTACCATAAAAAAATCTTTCTTAGAACTCTTTGAGGGTGATATTACTGAACAGGAAACGGATGCTATCGTCAACGCTGCGAACTCAAGTCTTTTGGGTGGCGGTGGTGTAGACGGTGCAATCCACAGGGTAGGGGGACATGCAATACTGGAAAGCTGTAAAAAAATAGGAGGATGTCCAACGGGGGAGGCGCGAATAACCACAGGTGGGAACTTGAAGGCAAAGTACGTTATCCATACCGTTGGGCCGATTTATTATGATGGCAAGAGAAACGAACCGGAATTACTGGCAAATGCGTACAAAAATAGCCTAGTCCTTGCATCTCAATATAAAATCAGAAGTCTGGCGTTTCCGTCTATCAGCACGGGCGCATATGGTTTTCCCATGAACGAAGCTGCGGTAATAGCTTTAAAAACCGTGATAGCCTATTTAAGAATCCATGTGGATATCCAGGTAGTGCGTTTTGTTCTCTTTAATTTAAAGGCATTTCAAATTTACGAAAAAGCCTTAAAAGGACTTATAATATAGAATACCGTGTTTTTCAAAACTGGATATCCGGGATGTTTTCCGGACAATGAGCAATGAACTCATGAAAATGATTGATTTTGACCGGCTGAGTGTTACGCTTTTAGCAAAGAAAGTAGGCTATGTGAAAATTTTGTACTGCCTAAGGATTGCGTAACACAGCACCGGAAAATGGACTCTCATATCCTAACCCGAACGAGTCGGAAAGGAAAAAATCCGAAGTGCGAAGTTTGTGCGTCAGTTCTGACTAAAATGACGACCGTGAGCGGTATAGCATTCCATTTCTAACAACCGTTTTTTTATAGAAATTCCAAAGGCATATCCGGTCAAAGAACCATTGGAACCGATGACCCTGTGACAGGGGATAACAGGTGGCAAAGGGTTTTTATTATTTGCCATTCCCACGGCCCTTGCAGCCAGAGGATGCCCGATCTGTTCCGCAACCCACTTATATGACCGATACTCTCCGTAAGGGATTTCTTGTAATTTTCTCCATACTTTTCTTTGGAACTCGGTACCTAGCCGTAGATCTAACGCGAAGTTGAAGTACACTTGTTTACCGTTAAAATATTCTTTCAAAAGCTCCACTTCAGATTTTAGAAGTGAATCATTTCTCTGAATTTTTACCGATGAGTAATGTCTTCCTATCTTTGTAAGATTCAAACAGGAAAAAGGATGTTGAAATGTTTCTTTTGTATTGCAGGGAAATAAAATTTGGCAAATTCCTTTCGTGCTTTTTGCGATGTATACCCGGCCGAAAGATGTAAGGAAGTTGCTATAAGAAATTGTTTCCGGATTATTTATCGGTGGTTTTGTGTCCAAACGTCAACCTGAAACCTTTAACAAAACCTATGATCGTTAAAGTAATAAAAAGCAAGGTAGCTAGTGCTGAGATTGCGAGGGTAATGATTGCCCACAATTCTTTTATAAAAATATTCCATCCCCTGAATTTTAATAAAGATATATCAGCCTTCTCAAGGAAAAAGAGAATCAGCGAAATGATAGTAAATCCGAGAACAAGATGTTTAATGTCTTGTTTATGAGGCGACATTGAAACAGTAAAAATAATAATTACCAATATGTAAAAGATGTGGCGTATGTCTTCTATATGAAGTTTGTTCCTGAAAGAATTAAGGGTGGTCCACACGGTATCAAGTAATTGTCGTATGAGATCGAAAAATCCCTTGAACGTAAAGTGTATTTCCTGAGAGAATGTGGTGTCGAGAGGAATAGGGTTAGAGAGTATCTTTGATAAAAAATAGATGAAAAAGGCACACCCAAAAATGGGTGCAGCTGCAATGATAAAGTCAAAGAGAAAAGGTACTTTTGGTTTATCATATTTAATTCCCATGCTATCGGAAGTGAATAAATTCAGTTCTTTAATAGTTGTGCCGGTTATAAGACATAGCAATGCGTGACTAAGCTCGTGTACAATAGTGCCGGGAAAGAGGAATCCCTTCACCATCCTGGCATTAACATACTTTGTCCATAATCCATAAGTAGCAAAACTAAGGAAAATGACCATGATGAGACCGATTGCTAACGAAAAATATATCATAACGTAGCACAGCCACAACCAATCCCTGCTCAATACATACAGGGACAAGATGAACCACCCCTTTTTCTCCTCCTTTGCAAAGATGGGAGGATAGGATGTGGGGGTTGTAAAAAATTTTTTATGAGGTAATACTCTATGGTGTACCTTTTTCCGAATATGTGAGGGTTAGATTAGCAGATGCACCTTGGTATGTCAACTCGAAAAGCATTTTAAAAAGGCTATTCTAAAGAATTGTTTGACGTAATGTAAATTGGTAACAAGATACTATTGTAAACGATAAAATATGAAGAATTGCTTTGCAATTTGGAACATGAAATATATAATACGGCTTTGGTTCACGGATGCAAAGGGTGAAATGGGAACAGATTGGCTCATTGTTCTCAGATAATTCGCGGTTACCACGGTGAACTCCATGACAAGCGATGCTCAGATTCTATGGGGACGTAGCTCAGTCCGGGAGAGCGTCTCGTTCGCAACGAGAAGGTCGGGGGTTCGATTCCCCTCGTCTCCATTTTTTAATAAAGCACTGTTTCGAGTATACCAACAGTTTCATACCCTCTGAAATTATCGGGGTAAGAAAGTTTTGTGTGCCTGTCTGATTATATTCTTACCGCGGTATAGCTGTAATCAATCCCAAGTCTCACTTTTTTAATTTACCGTTAACGATGGTAAATTGGCATAAACCCTGCAAATTGAATCAGAGAGCTTATCAGGATCGTGTCGGAGTAAATCTTGTTTTTCCCACAAGATGCGTTTCTGGCTAAGGTCCTCAACCAAGTCAGCTTTTTTAACGTTAATGTTTAAATTATAAACATCTTCATCCATTAAAACTACCTCGGCTCCTTCTTTCTGGTATTTATCCAGGATGTCTTTGCGGGGAATATTGTTATTTACAATCATATAATCCAACACGCCTTCTCCAAGATATTTTATAATGGCGTTAACATGGTGTGAAACTTTATAGAGATCGGTTTGGCCTGGCTGAGTGACAATATTGCAAATATATATCTTGGTCGCCTTGCTATTTCGAATGGCATTTCTGATGTCTGGAACCAGTAAGTTTGTGATAATGCTCGTATAAAGACTGCCAGGCCCTATTACAATAATGTCAGCCTTATGAATTTCTTCTATGGCCTCCGGCGGAGAATCTGCGTTGTCGTCTTTCAGGAAGACGTCTTTAATTGGTGACTTACCTACTGCACGCACGTTAAATTCTTCTTCTACATAGGTTCCATCTTCCAGTTCTGCACAGATATGCGTATTCGCGAGTGTTGAAGGAAGCACCTTTCCCCGAATGTTTAATATTTTACTTGCCCTTTTAATGGCCTGCTCAAAACTTCCTGTTATGTCCGTTAATGCCGTCATCAATAAATTTCCAAGGCTCATTCCTTCCAGCGATCCTCTATCAAACCGGTATTGAAACAATTGATATAATTCTCGCTCCTGTTCTTCTGTTTCAGAAAGCGCTACCAGGCAGTTTCTTGCATCTCCTGGTGGTAGTATTCCAAACTCCTCTCTCAGGACACCTGAGCTTCTCCCCGAATCAGTAACAGTTACGACAGCGGTAAGGTGTTTGCTGTAAGTCTTTGAACCCTCAAGCATGATGGGGAGGCCGGTACCACCACCGATAGCGACAATCTTAAGCTTGTCAGGCGTCTTTCCCATGTTATTGAGTTGAAGAATGGTAGGAATCTGAAAAATACGTTTGATCTTATAGTCTGGCCTGTCACACTCGTTTACAGCAGGCTCGTTCTTAAATCTCCCATGCAGAATCTGGATGGTGGTCATACCGAGTGATTTGGCGATTCGTAATTCATCCCGTGGTCTGTCGCCTACCATCACAGCCTCTCCCGGGCTGATATTGTGCCTTTTGAGAAGATCATACATGCAATCTTCCATAAGAAGTCCGATTTCCTGATCGTTAATTACAATTTCGTCAAAAAAAGGTTTTAAGCCCAGCATGTGTATCTTTTTTTCCTGACGCTCATGAACACCTACAGTTAACAGAAAAAGCCTATAGCCCCTTTCCCGTAATTCTTTAAGGGTAGAAATGGTATATGGAAAAGGTTGTATCTCAGAGACCTCACTGCTATTGTATGCCTTGTATGCAATATTGACCAATTTGTTATCTGCATAATATTTATTCACAATTTCGTTAAATACCAGATGATACGGGCCGTATTTTTCCGTAAGGTTCTTTTGAAGCTGATAAACCTCTTCTTCGGAACACGGGAGCCCTGCCTCCACCATTGCCCTGGCCGCACGCCTCCGTGATGCATCGATAAGCGAGCCGGTACAATCGTATAATGTGTCATCCAGATCAAAGACTACTGCCTTTATTTTCATTTACTATATCCTTTTTTATATCTTCGTATTGAGTAACTATTTTCTATTTACTGTGAGATAACAACACATTGTCGTATTTCATAATAAAAACTTCTTTTTTGGGAAACTTTTTGCCACCCTCCGCTCCTTTTATTAAATGCGGGCAGATTGCGGTTTTGCAACGTTATGTGATATTTTAGTAAGCAAAAATAATACCGTATTATTTCGATTGTTCTTTTCTTGCTTTATTTACCAACAAATGGGCTTGTCTTACTGGTTCTGGAATCCGATACCCATCGCATGTCGCCAGAGCGATACGAATTGCTAACGTCAAATTTATTTTGTGACCGGGAGATATAAAAATGGGGTTTGTGTTTACTTTTGTTCTTAGCGCAGCCCCGACAACCTTATCCTTGAAAAAAAGCTTAGAATACGCACCGGCAATATTTTTTACACATTGGAATTCTCCTACCAGCCGGCTTTTTGCACACCCAATGGCCCGTCTGTCAAGAATGAGCCCCATGTGTGACGCTAAGCCAAAATGACGCGGATGAGCTATCCCTTGTCCATCAAAAAGGATGACGTCAGGGTCGGTCTTTAGTTTTTTAAATGCCTTCAGCAATATAGGGGCTTCGCGAAATGAGAGGAGGCCTGGAATATACGGAAATCTCATCCTGCCAAAAGCCGTAGTCTCTTCAATCTTAACTAACCGTTTACCTAATTTATAGACAACGACACCAGCGAAAAAGAAATCACAATGCTTATCATAAGAAACATCTGCTCCCGCTACTGTAGAGATTTTCCCTGCAATTCTTTTCAGAATAAGCTGTTCTCGTAAAGCTTCCTGAACCTTAATGGCCTTTTTGTAACCGAGACGCCATGAATGCAACTGGTTGAATTCCATTTTTCTTGTGCATGTTAATGGTATGTTAATTTTGTGAATGGGAGACCTTTGTTAAGGTTGTAATATAGTAAACGTAACAAATAAGCATACGTGCACGTGTCACATGAGGGCGACGGTCCGAAGTAATCCCCAGTGCTGGGATTGTTCCGCAGAGTTTACACTGAGTAATGCGAATATGCTCGTAATGACATCGTTCTTTTTACGTTTACTATCGTTTGTCTGAACGTTTCATCACTTATTGACTATGAAGTTCTCGTGGGTATACCGCTCAAGCCAAATTCTTGTCCTATATATTCTATTCTCTCCCTTGTTAAGGCGCTTCCAATTCTTCAACCTGCGGGAGGTCTTTAATATCTTTTAAGCCAAAATATTCAAGAAATTTTTTTGTCGTGCCATAGAGTAAAGGATGTCCTAACGATTCATCTCTTCCGACAACCTTAACCAGATCTTTGTCCATAAGTAATCTGATGATCTGGCCAGACTGAACCCCGCGGATAGATTCTAAATTTGCACGCAATATGGGTTGCTTGTAAGCGATTATTGCAAGAGTTTCCAGGGCAGCCTGTGAGAGTTTTGTTTCTCCCGATTTTTTCCGTAATTTTGCTATCCATTCATAGTATTCAGGTTTTGTAAAAAATTGATAACCACCGGCAATTTCTTCAATCTGGAATGAACTGCCATGCACATTGTAATCGTTTTTTAACTGTGCAACAGCTTCCTGAATCAGATCGCTATTGGCGTCTTCAATAATGTCTGTGAGTTTACGAAGAGAAATGGGCTCTTCTGCAGCAAATATTAAGGATTCAACAATGGGTTTAATTTCTTCAATGCTTTTCATAGACTGCAAATATCTTTGCTCTTTAAAGCCTATTTTATCTCCCAAGCAGGGGGGTGAACCATGCCTTTTATTTTGTCTATCGCATTTTGTACAGCGTTAACCACTGCTCTTGTTGATATGGTAGCTCCGGTAATAGCCGTAATTTTTTCATTATCCCCTACCTTCGTTACAATCAGTTGATTGCAGGCTTTCTGTTTAAATTGCTGTTGAAACCAGGGTTGCGCTTTTTTCTCTTCTTTCAATAACCCGAATTTTTTTATTCTTTCAGGCTGTCTGAATGTTGGCAATTGCCATCCTTCTTCGCTATCCCAATCGACTGCCTTCGGTTCTTTACCAAAGATTATACTCCATAAGGTGGTTGTGCTTTCAACCTCCGTCATTTTTGTGCCAAGTCCGGGGGTCTCATTCTGAGCAAGAATAGTAATGCCAATAATTTTTCCGAGATTAGGTTCCATTCCAACCATGACTCTAATTTTACTTGAATATCCCTGAGCTTCTCCACATGCGGCATAACCAATAAGTTGCCCTGACTTGTTGAGTCCTTTATAAACGCGGTCCAGATCAGATGTTTCTGATGGTGTCACTTCATCGGGGGCGTCTTTCAGACCAGGCAATACCATATACAGTGCCTCGGTACGCACAGCCAGTTCCTTTTTCCTGATTGTATCTTTCGTAAGTAAGAAAATTGAGGATACGCCTAAGGAAGCCAAAAGGCAAACGGTCATCAGGGTAATGGTATACTGCACCTTTTTTTGCATATTAACCTTTTTTTCTCCTGGTTCCGTACAGCCTTGGTTTTGTATACCGGTCAATGAGAGGCGTTGCTGTGTTCATGAGCAATATGGAATAGCAGACACCTTCCGGATAGCCAGAATAGAAACGGATCAGCGCTGTAAGAATGCCAGCGCCAATTGCGAATATGATAAGCCCCCGCTTTGTTAGAGGAGAGGTAACCATATCGGTAGCCATAAAGAATGCACCCAAAAACAAACCCCCGGAAAAAATATGATAAAAGGGGTTATTCGCCCATGGAGTTACTTCCCGCTGGGGTAAAACGAGCACCATAACGAACATAGTTATAATATAGTAAACTGGGACATACCACTTGATGTAACATTTGTAGATTAAATAAGCACCGCCTAGTAAGAGAGCAATCACCGAGGTCTCACCAATACAACCAGGAATGTTTCCTACGAACAATTGGGTAAGGGTATAGATTTTTGCACCCGCTTCCTTTGTCAGCGGTGTCGCCTGCGTTATTGCATCCATCAGCTTTCCTTCAGAATCAATTCTGGTAATATTGTGGACGAGGTTGCCAATACCGTGATGCATGATGCGCCAATCTGAGTTGATTGCGGCAGGATAGGCTACCTGCAAGAATGCTCGCGCAGCCAAAGCAGGATTCCAGATATTGTTTCCCAAACCCCCAAAGGAGTGCTTTACAATGGCAATAGCAAAGAAAGACCCGATAACAGAAACATACCACGAAACGCCTGGTGGTAAAGTGTATGCAAGTAAAATCCCTGTTACAACCGCGCTACCATCTTTAATTGTGGGTATAACCGGTTGTTTCCGGAAGAACATAATGCCGGCTTCAGTAACAACAGACGTTAAACAGCAAAGAAAAATAACGGAAAGGCAATAATACCCGAAGGCAAAAGTGCCCGCGATTCCGGCCGGAAGCAATGAAAACACCACTGCCCACATAATCCGTGGAATATTTTCCCCATCATAGATATGAGGGGAAACGCTCATGATTAAATTATGACGAATTTCAGTTTGATTTGACACAAATGTTTATATAAAAATCACAATAGTTTTCGGAAAATTACACAACAGACTAAAACCGCTGGAATGAACCTGCATGCCGATCAGCACTTATATCGGTATTCCTCAGAAAAAATATCTGCAAAGATTCTGCGTTATCCTTTAGCCTTGCGTTTTGCAATCTCACTTTTTGCAAATTTGATGAGATGCACAATTGGTCTTTTTGCCGGACATACATAACTGCAGCAACCACATTCCTTGCACTCCATAACGTTATTATCAAGTGCCAGATCAAACTCTTTTGCTTCGCAGACAATGCTCAACTCACTGGGATTCAGTCCATAAGGACAGCTATCTACACAACGTCCGCATCGGATGCATGCTCGGGATTCCCATTGTTGAGTTTCACGCAACGCAAGTATACCGCCCGTTCCTTTGATCGTAACAGCGGTATCGATATTTCCCTGTGCTATACCCATCATGGGACCGCCAAAGATAATCTTGTTAACGTCCGGGGTAAGTTTTGCCGCTTCTAATAATTGTCTGACCGGTGTCCCCACACGCACTAAAAAATTTTGCGGATCTTTAACTCCATTACCGGTAACGGTGACAATCCTTTCAATGAGTGGTCTGCTAAATTTTACCGCTTCATACACAGCAAAAGCCGTCCCCACATTGACCACAACCACTCCTACCTCTAAAGGCAATTGTGTCGGCTTAAACTCACGGTTCAATAATGCCTTGATGAGTTGATGTTCTGCCCCCTGTGGGTACTTTACCTCCATAAGGTCTACTTTAATATTAGGGTCCTTTGCTACAGTATCCTTGAAAAGGTTATAAACGTCCCTTTTATTCTCCTCAATGCCAATATGCGCCTTCTTACACCCGATGCATCTCATTATCAGCTTTAAACCCTCTATTATCTCATGGGGTTTGTCGAGCATAAGACGGTAATCACAGGTAAGAAAGGGTTCACACTCTGCGCCGTTCAAGACCATCGTGTCAATGCTCCTATCTTTTGGCGGGGTAAGTTTCACATGCGTAGGAAAGGTAGCGCCTCCCAGACCCACAATACCAGCAGATTGGATGCTGTGTCTGATTTCTTCAGGAGAAAGATTGTCGGTATCCGCAGCCACATTCATATCTTCCATCCATACATCTTCCCCGGAATTTTCGATAACGACAGCAGGGCATTTTATCCCTGTGACAGGATGCGGCCAGGGAACAACATCCACAACTTTTCCTGAAACAGATGCATGCACATGAGCAGAAATAAAACCTTGCGCATCGCCGATCATCTGTCCTTTTTTAACAAAATCTCCTTTTTTTACCACAGGTTTGGCGGGTGCGCCAATATGCTGGCTCATAACCAGATACACCGTCCTGGGGAGCGGGATGGCTGTCATTTGCTTGCCAAGAGTAAGGATCTTCCCGTCCTCTGCCGGATGGATACCGCCAAGAAACGTTTTTAATTGTGATTTAACAAGAGTCATCATGGATTCAGTGTTTATCCCTCAAGGCACGATCAATCTGACGAACGGCCTGTTTGAGACGTAACTCGTTCTCTACAATTGCCAACCTCAGATACCCTTCGCCATGCTCACCGAAGGCTGCCCCGGGGGCAACCGCTACTTCGGCATCATTAATAAGTTTATACGCAAAATCCACAGAACCCATCGACCTCCATTTTTCTGGAATGGGAGCCCATACAAACATCGATGCTTTTGGTTTCTTGACATTCCAACCGATGCGGTTCAGTCCGTCACAAAGTACATCCCTTCTGTTCTGATAAATTTGGGCCTGTTCTTTGGTATATTTATTACATTCCCGGAGTGCAATGATTGAGGCAATTTGCACCGGTTGGAAGATGCCGTAATCGTAGTATCCCTTTACCTTCGCCAGGGTACTTACAATCTCCCTGTTTCCAACGCAAAAGCCGAGTCTCCAGCCGGCCATGTTAAAAGATTTAGACATGGTATTGAACTCTACGCCTACATCTTTAGCGCCTTTCACCTGCAAAAAGCTGGGCGGTTTGTAACCGTCAAATGCAATTCCACAGTAAGCAAAATCGTGGACAATAATAATATTATGCTTTCTGGCAAACGGTACAATCTCTTCAAAGAAACTTAGTTCAACAGTAATGGCGGTGGGATTATGCGGGAAATTTAAAATGATAATTTTAGGCAAAGGGTTGAGATTTTTGGTTATATTAATAAGATTTGACAAAAACATTTCATCGTCTGTGAGTGGTACACTTACAACATTACCGCCGGCAAGATTTACCGCATGGATGTGAATGGGAAAAGCAGGATTGGGAACAACAACGGTATCACCCGTTTCCAGCAACCCCAAACAGAGGTGAGATATCCCTTCCTTTGATCCAATGGTACACACCACTTCCTCAGGATCAAGGGTTACCGCAAATTGTTTTTCATAATATTTTGCAACCTCTCGCCTGAGATTAAATATGCCGTTAGCTGAAACCGTGTATCTGTGGTTTCTTGGGTCCTGTACTGCTTCACACAATTTCTGAATAACCGGCTGGGGTGTCGGGTCATTCGGATTCCCCATACCCAGATCAATTACATCTATATTATTCCGTCGTTTTTCATACTTTAATGCGTTTAATCGCCCAAACAGGTACGGAGGTAATTGTTTTACCCTTTCAGCAACACGAATAACAAACTCTTCAGGCATGGTTTCTTTTCTATTCTTATGGAATCAAATGTGTCAATTTATTAAAGAGCCTTTTCGATTTTCAGGTTATTCCCTAGAAGGCAAAATATTCAAAAATTAATCGTTTCCTAAATTTTTTACGATTGACGCATTTTCAATAAGACTCATCAGCCACGGACCTACTCTCTCTTTGTATTTTTGATTTCTGACAGCCTTTGCTAATTCTCCCTTGACAGACTTGAAGCTGTTATTACTCGGCGGCTTTCTGTCTGTGATTTTTATGATATGATAACCGTAGTCTGTTTTTATAATATCACTGATCTCGCCGACCTTTAAATGCGCCACATCTGTACCTATTCCATCCTTTGGACTAAAAGGCTGCATCTTTCCTCCCCGGGCGGCAGAAATACGGTCAACCGATTCATTTTTTGCAAGAGTAGCAAAATCGGCTCCGGCCTGCAATTTTTTAAGTGCATCTTCAGCCTCCCGGCGGGTTCTGAAGACGATCTGGCTGGCCTCAATCTTCTCGCCATATTGCAGATCGTATGCCTTCTGCAAATCTTCGTCTGTAACGGTAATCGTTTTTTCCATAAGCCGTTCAGCAAGAAGTTCTACCTCCGCCTGTTTTCTCATCCTCGTGGACATTTTCTTTTTTACATTCTCAAGACTGCTGCCAACCTTGGCTAATTCTTTTTCGAGGTCTGCTCTGTCTTTTATCTGATACGTACGCAATAATCCTTCAATTTCATTATTGATAAGGGTTTCTAATTTCTGCTCTATTTCTGTGTTTGTAATTTTGATTCCCTCTTTTTCCGCTGCCTGAAGAATCAGTGTTCTGCGAATAAGCACATCTAGTGCGTCCTCTCCGTAAGTATCTATTAATAGGGTATAAAGTTCTTGCTTGGGAATCTTTTGGCCATTTACCACTGCCACAATGTTTGTATCTGTAACAACCTGTGACTCACCTTTTGGAGATTTCGTGGTATTTTTTGCCGCATTACCTATTGACTGACTAAAGAAGAAAACAACAGAAAATATTATGGGGAAAAAAGGACTTGTCTTAGAAATCTTCATAAGAATAAACATTTCATGAAAAAAGATACCTGTAAATAGATAAAGGTAAAAATTTGATTTTGGATTATAACACAGAGAAAATTATAGTGTCAATGTTTTTGTAATAGTCCTCAGTCGAGACGCAAGGAACGCAAAAAAATCTAAATAGTGTCTGAACGAAAACTACCAAAAATGTCATTTCGTGCGGAGCAAGAAATCTTTTGAGCATTGAAATCGTAGGGTTTGAAGATTTTTCCCTTCGGTCGAAATGACAAAAGTATGTGTTTTTGTTCCGACACTAAATAACGAAAAAGAATGTTATAGGAGACCATCTTCTTCGACAGAATTACAACGTTTTGTTAAAATTCCCGTATCCTAACTTCTATATTAAATGATCCGGAAAAACAAAATCTGATCATGAAATTCATCGGATAACCCTGTCAGGGTTATTTTTATTCATAATTTTGTCTAATAATGTCAAGATTATTTTTGGTAAAGTTAAACGCAAAGAGTAACAATTTAGTCTTTAAAAAATTCGTATATTTCTATGCAATCGGCGTGAGATAAAATATGTTGTGTTTGTACGGAAACCAGCCGAAAGCAGAAAATACAATATGAAGAAGGTAAAAAGAATCGGAGAAAGATATTGGATATTTCAAGTGGGCGAAATAAATTATTGGCAGAAACAAAGAGTTTTGCTAGTAGCGAGCTGGTAAGAAGGGCAAATAATAAAGCAGGCAAAGGACATTGGATAGGATGTGAGTGGCGATTTGAACAACAACGCAAGCTAGGGTAATACTAATATCGGAAGTAAAGGTATCCATGGCAGTCCGTGATGAGCTACCACCGATATTGAATGCATTACTCCATATCTATGTTACAGCAGAGTTGAATGAGGAGATATTCTGGATATTGGAGGCGAAAGTGCAGGTGGGAAAGAAAAAGACGGGGAGATATGGGATGGACTTGTGACAAACATTGGTTTTGTCGGCAATGAGGTCGGGGTTAGACGCCAATTACGATTTGCTGGAAGACTTTGCAAGTCACCATAGACTTATCCGGCAGTGTCGTGGGCAGAGACGACATTTGGAGAGGGCAAGAGATTTTCAATGTAGAGCATCAAGGATAACGTAAGTTTATTAGATGAGGAGACCGTCAACAAGATCAACGAGGTGGCGGTAGGAGCGGGGCACAAGTTGGTTAAAAAAGACGGAGAACTTCATGGTAATGCAGACACTAAATATTCTGATAAAGTGTTCTCTTTCGTTATCAGCAAGATTCGGATATGGAATTGCTTTTTCGTTGTATCACAGCTAAAATTGGGGTGTTAATGTTTTAGATTAAACGTAACGTGGCGCTGCCCCGAACAAGTCTCCTTATCGGTAGGGCAGGCATTCTCGCTTGCTAAGTGCGATGCCAACCGAGAACGACGGACTTACCTTATGGGGTGAAAAAGATTGTCAAAATATTTGTAAAAAGCAACAATTTAGTTTTTTGAAAAGGTAGCGTCGGTCCCTTGTGGTTGGCATCAGGGGGCTTTGTTGTATGCTCGGTCGAACGATAAACCACCTGTTTTGTTTTGTGTGAGTTACCCGGAAATGCAAGGATTTTTCAAAGAGCCAAATTGTTACGCGAAAAAAAGATTTTATACGGTAAACCATCACGAGCCAATGGCTCACAAAATGGCATAGAAAAGGTATCTTGGTGTCAATACTATAAAGAGGGAGAATTGTACGTGACCGCGATTATTCTGGCAGGCGGGAAAAGCCTGAGGATGGGATACAATAAGGCATTTCTTAAATACGGAGTTAAAACGTTCATTGAACATCAAATTGCAAGGCTGACTAAAATCTTCGACGAAATCATCCTGTCGGCAAATGACGCCTCTGCCTATGCTTATCTGAATTTGCCTATCGTATCCGATGTCATATCCGGCAAAGGCCCGCTCAGCGGCATTTGTGCCGGACTTATACGCTCTACGAGTTCTCACTCCTTCGTAATCGCCTGTGACATGCCTTTTCTTGATGAAAAAGTAATCCTTTGTCTCAAAGACCGGATCGATAACTATGATGTTGTTGTGCCGCAAACAAGCCGCGGGCTGGAGCCTCTTCATGCTTTTTATTCCAAGAATTGCATTCAACCGATCCGCCGATGCCTTGATGAAGGGAGATTGCGAATCATCGATTTCTTTGCAGACGTGAAGGTAAGAATTGTTTGTGAGCAGGAATTAAACGGACTCGACGGATCCACATCATCCCTGACAAACCTGAATACTCCGGAAGAATACCAGAAATACCTCGATCATATGATATCAGATGAAAGAAAATTATGAACCAGATGTCACGTCTCTTCGCACAAAACATTGGTTACTTGATAACCGCTGCTGATGCATCGTAAAAGCCCAAAATTTTTCATGGAATGGATGAAATTGAGATTGTCCGGAATAGAGCTATTTTCATGCGGGATGGAGATTCTTGACAATATCAAACAACATGATATAGTAAAGCAAATGAAAGTGAAGTTTTTTGCGCTTTCTGCCGGGGGTTTCATTTCCTTTAACGAGAGACATCTTATGTGTCAGCATAAAAATAATAGAAAACAGATAACTCGTCGAATTAACGATTGATTTTGATCCCGGCACTTGCCTCTTTGGAAACAGGCAGATGTGTTAGTTCTCGATCTTATGGATTACAATCAACTCCCTTATTATTTTGGCAAAATTCAGGTAATGATGATGATAAAGCGAGATACGACAGTAATGAAAAATAATGGTTTAATGGGTGTGTCCTGAGTAGGTTTCTATTGCATCATGTGAGCAAGACATTTTGTACCACAGAATTATTTAACGAAGAGGTATTTTATGAAAGTAAAGCGCTTTAACAAGGGTTTGACAGGGTTATCTATTTTGTTCATAGGAGTAATGCTCTCACTGAAAACATCTTACAGTAGTCCGTCTGATGGGAAGAAAAAGGCGGAAACTATCGTGCCTGGTGTAACAATTGTATCGCTGGACGCGCCGCTGCGGGCAACCATCGGAAGGAGGGTTGTTATTGAAGTTGTTATTGGTAATGAGAGGGCAACGAAGGCAACAACCATTTTGACGGTAACATGCCCTACAACAAAACAGCAGATAGGCAGAGAAGCTAAAACGCTCGACACATTATCTTCCCAGAAAATTGTTTACAGTTGGAATACCGATGGTTTAAAAGAAGGAACTTATATTATTCGGGCAGAGTTGGAAAAGGTACCGGATGAGACCGTTCTTGATGATAACGTAAGACAGATTGAAATACTCATGCAAAGGTGAGGAATGCTATCGCAATGAAGGAAACTCATTTTGATTTGACGACTCTGTGTTTAGGCGCTTTTTATGTAATCGAAGCGCTAATTGTTTCGACCTTTCAATCGTTCGTATTCAGCAAACTCTCGGTCAGCGTCGGGTTGCATCCCTTTCTTTTTGTAAGCAAGGCCTAAATTATAATGAGCATTTGCAAGATTCGGTTCCGCTGCGGCGACTTTCTGGAACTCCTTTATTGCTGCATCATACATTCCCTTCCTGCCATACTCAATACCCTTCTCGTTGATCTTTTTAAGGTCTAATCCGTCAATTTTTACGTCTCTTTCTTCTTCGGGTTTTTCTCCTTCAGTTACTTTTGGAGAATAAGAGGGCAAAGCAGGTGTGGTTTCCGTATCTTTACTCAAAGAGCTCTTCGTAATGGTTGCTTTTGTTGCACTCTTGTTCATAGTAACCATTTTCTTTTGTGTCACTTTTGTATCCGGTTTTTTTTGGACGATCGGTTTTGTTTTTTGGGGCGCTTTTGCCATGGATACCCTGTTGAATGATTTCTTATTCGCTATTTCCAGGGATGCTACCTTTTCCTTCAATTTGGTATGTTCTTTTTCCAGGTTAGATACTTTCATTTTCATTTGTGCATGCGCCCTGATCTGCTTATCCTTCGCAGAGGCGAGCTTATTGACCCTGGCTTCAAGGTTGTCTGATTTTTCCTTCAATTTGTCTAATGCCTGACGGAGGTCAACTTGAGATTGGGGTAGGTCGCCTTGTTTAAATCCTTTTGTCTGTTCTGTATGCTTATAGGAACTTTCTTTACTATGAACCATCCCACAAGCAAGAGGCAGCGTTACTACCACAAAAAGAATTATGAATCTAACAGAAGTGCATTTCTGAAATTTTCTTGTTTTCACGGCCTTCTTCCTCCATGAAAAGATTGAAGGCAAGTAGAGTCATCTATTGCGGTTATTTAAATTAATACATTAGACTTATGTATCGTTAAAGATATATTACATTTACAAATAGATTTTGCAAGTAATTTCAGCTAAATTTTCAAAATTTGTTATGGACAATTTCCTTCATTACCTTAGTTCAGAGATGCTTTTAAAATACTGCGGGAGTGATTTTGGGGAAAAAGAGGGGATATTACCATAAATTTGAATATTTGCTGGTGCTTTTTGATATCGCATTTGAAAAATGAGGGGCCTTATTGCGAATATGGAAATTATCTGAAATATTAAAACCAGCTCCTCTTTTGGGTATAAGCGGTAACCCTGTTACGTCCTTTCTTCTTCGACTCGTAGAGCGCCTTATCCGCAAAAGCAACAAGATCGCTATTTTTGAATTCTTTATTTGAGGGCTGCACCGTAGCCACGCCAAAACTTGCCGTTACCTTGTATTCTTTAATACCATCATTAAAAATATTCGAAGCGATACATTGCCGTAATTTTTCAGCAATTTTTACCGTTTCCTCCTGAGTTGTTTCAACAAGAACGATGGCAAATTCCTCGCCGCCATAACGTGCGACAATGTCATAGTCACGGATATTGTTTTTTATCAGCCTGCACGTTTCTTTCAAGATGGAATCACCCGTTTGATGTCCGTATTTATCGTTAAAGCTTTTAAAATGGTCAATATCTATGAGGATAAGACTCACAGGCGTCCGCTTACGCAATGATCTGCGTATCTCTGTCTCAAGAAAATTTTGGAAATAACGGTGATTATATATCTCCGTCAATCCATCGGTATGCACAAGCTTTTCGAGCTGTTTGTTTTTCTGTTCGAGGTCTTTGGTCAGTTTTTGCAACTCTATCTTGGCGGAAATGAGTTCCTTATTAATCTGTTCGTATGACAGGTTAATAAGGCTTAAGGCAATATTTGCCTCCTGCAGGATCAATTCAATCGGCTTGGGATTTTCTATATGCAAATCGAAAAAGGTAGCTATTTCGATTATTTCCGAATGAACTTTTTCCAATATCCCGTCAATGATCTTATCATTAAAGCCAAGCATTGTCTTGGATTTTTCAATAAATTTATCATGATTTTCCTGGGGTTGAAAAGCGCTAAGGACATTCGCAATCAGTCCCGATAAATAGACAACCTTTGTCGCAAGCCTTATTTTATTGTCGTTGCCCGGATAGCCCTCCGGATTATGGTGGTACAGTATCGGGAACAGGAGCCCGGCAGGGAATCCCCAATTACGGCTAACTTCATGCCCGATAAATGCATGGTTCGCCCCAATAATCAGGTCTTCAATCGCAAGCACATCCCATGGTGTTTCTGATAACGTTTTCAAGACTCGTTCGTATTGTTCCGGGAATGTGCGCACAAGAATTAACTCTCCGATATTCTGCAGGAGCGCCGCGATAAATACTTCCTCCGGCTCGGATTTGTCAATTTCCGACATAATGAGTTTTGCTGCAACAGCCGCAGAAAGGGATTTCTGCCAAAATTTTTCATAACGAAAGCATCCCTGCTTCTCATTCGCTTTAATTTCAAGAAACGAAACGGAAAGAACCAGACTTCTGATTGCGTTTTTCCCCATATTTGTCACTGCCTGGTGTACGGTGCCTATTTTGCTGGAAAAGCCGTAGAAGGCAGAGTTGGCAATCCTCAGCACCTTTGCGGATAATGAAATGTCTTTCGAAAGCAACTGAACAATTTCACTGATGCTCGTTTCTGGTTTCGATGTGACCGAAATGAGTTTTGATGCTACCGTTGGTAAGGTGGGTAATCCGGGAGAGTCAAGCACGGCCTTTAGCACTTCATTTTTCAGCATGAATAATTCCTCTTTTTATCAATCGGCTATTCATTAAACATTTTACGAAATTTTCAGCATTATATAAAAAATATATTGCAAATACCACTATTCTTCATAACGCCCGTTATCATGGTCCAAATCGGGCATCCGACAGGGAGAAAGCAAAATCTTTAACTATGCTGCAATGCGGTGTTCTGGTGGCGAAGGAAATTTATGGTACGGCAAACGGTTTACCGCATTCTCAGTAACCTGTTATCATGATACAGAGAGGCAGAGACGGACGGAGTTTATCTGCCCTGAACTTGTATGATGCCTTAATACCCTTTGCAAATCTCTGCGGTTGAATATGATTGCAATTCTTAAGATTGATTCTTACAATGTGCTGTAAGTTTTTAACATATTTCCCAGCGCGGCGTAGTCGTAAGAAAATCCTCCTTAGAATAAACTAAGAGGTGCAGGAGGTTGTAAAAAACTTACAAAAAAAGATTTTTTGCAATCATACTATAAAGGGGGGTGTCGTGGTTACTAAAAATATATCTTCGCGGAAATTAGTGATGCTAATTTCAAAATATTTAGACATTGAAAAATTGATCGAAGAAAATCCTTCGGTTACCAGAAAAATGATCGACGATCTTTTTCTCGAAATTTTAAAAACGAAAACGGAAACAGATCCTGTGGATATCGGTCTGCCACGACAAGATATTCCGCAGCACGGGCAAAAATGCATAAGCGAACTTATTATTCACACGGATGGGGCATCGAGGGGGAATCCGGGTAAGGCAGGTATTGGCGTTGCTATCTTCAATGAAGACTATCAACTTGTCGAGGACGTATGCAGGTTTATTGGGAAGGCCACAAATAATGTGGCCGAATATCAGGCTATGATACTTGCTGCCCAAAAAGCCATTGTCTACCGCGCTAAAAAGGTTATCTTCAAAACTGACAGCGAACTTCTGGTGCGGCAACTCAACGGGGTATATCGTGTAAAAAGCTCAAATATTCTGTCCCTTTATGGCGACCTTGTAACGCTATTGAATAAAATACCGATATGGAAGATTCAGCATGTGCGCAGAGAGGAAAATATCATTGCCGATGCTTTAGCAAACCGGGGCATTGATTCAATGATATAACCTGGCGTTAAATAAATGATTGACTAATACTTACAGGTATGATATAGTCATCCTTTGCAATTTTAAAATGGCTGCTCATTGTACATGATTATGATGTCTAAGAATTTTGAAAACAACGAAACATTGTTACAGGCAAAAGATGTATTTAAGGAATACGCGAATGGTGAGCGTACTGTGCCGGTTTTGCGAGGGATTAACTTAGCCATTAAAAAAGGTGAGATTGTAGTAATTGTGGGTGCCTCTGGTGCTGGTAAAAGTACCCTATTGCATATCCTGGGGATTTTGGATACACCAACCTCTGGTTCTGTATTCTATAAAGGAATAAACCTGACTCAGCTAAGCGAGAAGAAACAGGCTGATATGCGTAACCGTGTCTTCGGTTTTGTTTTCCAGTTTTATCATCTCCTGCCCGATTTTACTGCCTTGGAGAATATTTTATTGCCAAGCCTTATAGGAAGCAGATTCTTAAGGAATGAAACAGTAACGAAAAATTGTAGAGAACGGGCAATTTCCCTGTTGGAGCGCGTTGGCATGAGAGACCGGTTTACGCATAAACCATCGCAACTTTCCGGTGGTGAAAGACAACGGGTTGCCATCATTCGGGCGCTGATTAATAATCCGGAATTGTTGCTGTGCGACGAGCCCACAGGCAACCTGGATACAAAGACGGGCCATGAAATCCGGGAATTGATCTGGGATGTGAACAAAACAATGAATCAAACGGTTGTGATTGTTACCCATGACGAAGAAATGGCAAAAAACGCTGGACGAGTTGTGAGAATGGTGGATGGGGGCATTGTTGAGTAAAAGGATGAGAAAGGAGTAGAAATTTAGAGATGAGTTTGAAGATTTACCTAAATGGCAAAATACTTCCTCAAGAAGATGCTAAAATATCAGTTTTCGACCACGGACTGCTTTACGGAGACGGGGTGTTTGAAGGGATTCGTGCCTATAACGGAAAAATATTCATGCTGCAGCAACACATGGATAGACTTTATGATTCTGCAAAGGCAATTGCCCTCAAGATACCCATAACTAAGGATGAAATGGCAGAGGCTATTAAAAAAACCATGGCTGCTAATAATCTAACAGATTCTTACATCCGCCTTGTCGTTACCCGAGGTGTTGGAAAACTTGGATTAGACCCTAACAAATGTGCGGTGCCGCAGATTATCATTATCACGGATACGATTGAGTTATACTCAAAAGCTCTGTATGAAAGAGGGCTTGATATTGTTACGGTTACCACGATCAGAAACCATTTTTCCGCCCTTGACCCCAAAATTAAATCTCTCAATTATCTCAATAATATTTTGGCAAAACTAGAGTCTATTGAAGCAGGGGCTGGAGAAGCGTTAATGCTGAATAAGGATGGTTATGTAGCAGAATGTGCGGGTGATAATATTTTCATTTTAAAGGATAATATCCTTCTAACGCCCCCGCCAAGCGCCGGAATATTAATTGGTATTACAAGAAATGTCGTAATGGAACTGGCTGTAAAGATGGGGGTACAGGCTAAAGAGTGTCTGATGACCCGGTATGATGTTTATATTGCCGATGAGTGCTTTTTGACAGGAACGGCAGCAGAAATTATTCCCGTGGTAAAAATCGATGGTCGTATAATTGGAAATGGTAAACCTGGGAAAGTTACCCTTGAACTATTAAAATGGTATCGTGATCAGACCAGAAATGGCTATTAGTTAGCTGCCCTTGTCTTCGAAGCCGAAAAGGTAGAAAAAACCATAAAAAATATACCAATGCAAATCAGGCTGTCAGCAACATTAAAAGTTGGCCAGTGGTATTTACTTCCAACGTGGAAATCGATAAAATCCCTAACGTAGCCGTACCATATCCGATCCCATAAATTCCCTATAGCCCCCGCCAAAACAAGACTTAAAGCAAGATTCGACACAAAAGGAGACTTGTCGGATTTAACATAAATACCGATAATCAGGGCAATTGCTATAATTGAAAAAATAATAAAGACGTTGTTTTTGTCTGGAAACATTCCAAAAACTACACCAGTATTTTTACTTTGCAATATATTGATTAATCCGGGAATTAACGGTATGTTATCGATTTCATTTATTTTAGAGAACACCATCCATTTTGTTGCAATGTCGAAGGCAACACCAATCACCACAACAAAAATAAAGGAAACCACGGCTTTCATAAAAGTTGTTTTAAACGTTATCTGTCTCCTCTTCTCTTTGACAATCAATGCAAAGCTTTGCATAAGGTACAGCTTTTAGACGTTCTTTATTTATTTTTTTCCCGCATGACTCACAAACACCAAACGTGCCTTCCTCAATTTTTTCCAAGGCTGTATCAATGTTGCGGACGCTTTCTTCCCCGCTTTGAATGAGCTCAATCATAAGATCTCTTTCGTAATTGTCTGTGCCAACATCTGCCATATGTATCGGAACATTGGATAAATCTCCCGATGCATCTTGCCTAGATCTTTTTAATGCCTCCCCCTGCATAGAATCTACTTTTCCTACGAGCCTTTCCCTTAAAGAAAGGAGGAGTTTTTTAAACTGAGCAAATTCTTCTTTCATTTTATTCTCCGAGAATGAATTTAAAAATAACATCTGAATCACATCTATTCCATCTTACTACTCCATGAGTTCTGTTATGAAGGCAGTACTTTTTGGGAGGTGTATTGCTTGTGCAAAAAGCTTGCATAATTCCCTGAGCATTTAATCGGACTGTAGGGACTGTAGGCGGAATGATAGCATATAATATAAATTTAGTCAATAGAATTTGGGATTGAACTGGTTGAAATGTGGGGTGATAACATTGAATTTGTCTGGTTTTTATTTTCTGGCAAATTTTGTAAAATAAAAAACGGGTAATGTTTAGAACACCACCCGTTTTTATTGTTTTAAATCGTGCATTGATACAAGATTTTTACTGTTCCTTTTTTCTTTCCCTTGTTTTTTCCGGGACTATATCATTTATCTGCCAGTTGCGTTCAAAGGCAGTGCAAGACTTATAAGCCACGTCACGCATAAGAATATTACAAAAAGCAACTTTACCATCTAAAACGATCGCATAATTGCATCCAAAACAAATGCTCTTCTTAGCTTTTTTATTTTTCATCTACTCGTGCTCCTTAAGGGTTAGTAGAAAATAAAAATTATATACAATGGAATTTTACCGAATGGATATAGTGTAAGTCAACGTAAAACCGATACTGCTATTTAAATTTAACGTTAAGAATTCTGAACTCCAGTCCTGAATAGGGCAGAGAGGGTTTTCCTCACGCTGCACTCCGATCCGTACTGGTGAATTCCCTGCATGGAGTTTTAGTGTCAATGATTACCTATTCAGCATTGACTGAGTAACTTTGTTATCAACCAAATTGAGTTTACTGGTAAGGATCTGATAGTCATAATAGTTCTGGATTCCATAGCTGTATCCCGGAATAATCTTCACGAAGGTATCGACGTCGGAATGGATGAGGGTTTTGTCAGACGACGCCTTCATGTCAACATTATAAACAGAGGCAATAGCAAGCGGTGTTCTTTCTGTGTCACTTATTCACGCAGCCCAGGTAAAACGACTCGGGTCTGCTGAACGCAATTACCCAAAAGATCAAGGGTTGATCTTATGCTGGTACGGGATGGATTTGCGGTATATTCTGGTATTATCGTCCGTGAGGTTGGGACGGGAAGCCAGTTATGACAGCCTGAAGGATTTTGTCAGGTGAAAAAACTCCGCTGTTGCTTTTTAAAAAAGCGCATTTTCATTCAAGCGTTCTTTATGTTAGGGTATATAAACAATTTCTTTGCCGTTAATATTTTGTGGAATAAATAATGTCAGCACGGTTTTTGTTTGCATAAATGGTTAATCTTATTATAATAAAAGGATTTTATGCGAGATTTGCCGCCTTTCAGAGACATCTGGAATAATGCTCATTACCTTAGATAAGGGGATTAACCATGTCATCAGCAACACCTTTACCCGCAAAAGAATTTCAGACAGTTGGCCGGATCATAGAATACTTAAGGGGCGCCCAGAATGTTATTCATTCCCGGGACTGGACGTTACGCCGTAGTGCCGAGCGGTTTGCGTCATTTACGAAATATGGGAACATAACGGTTCATTCAACCGTAAAGAATCGTAGTGCCAAGGTGACGGTCTATGTGGGAAGCGATGCTGTTAGTCAGAAGAAACTTAATCCGCAACAAACAGAGATTATGGATAATCTTCCCAGAACTTTAGCTGCTGTTGAAGAGTATGTTAAACGAGCACCCATGGTTTGCGTTAATCGAACCATGGGGAATAATGATGAGTTTTCACCGGACTGCAATATTTTTGTTTCCATCCAGAGACCTGAAATGGTCCGGCTTGCTTACATGACATGGGCGACGCTCTTTCCGGTCAGGGGCGATCATGAGCCAAAGCAGTATATTGTGTATATTCCCGAGTGGCAGGAGGGAGAACGGCAGATTCTGGTTTTCCCGGAGATCAGCACGACCGTTGTTTTGGGTACGGATTATTATGGCGAATCCAAAAAAGGATTCCTGAGAATGGCCATGTGGAATGCCAAGCAGAGAGGTATGCTTGGTTTGCACGTTGGGTCGAAGATTTTGAAGGTAAGGCGACCTGACGGTCGTCCTGGAAGATACGGCATGCTCATTTTTGGGATGAGCGGCACAGGGAAAACAACGCATACTTGCCACACGCATGGATTAAATGACAAGGACGAAGGTATTGAGATACTTCAGGATGATGTAGTGTTTCTCAGGAAGGATGGTTCCGCTTATGGTTCTGAACGTGGATTCTATTTGAAAACGGAAGGGCTTGACCCCATTACTCAGCCAATTATTTATAAAGCAGTGACGTCCCGTAATGCCATTTTTGAAAACGTGATGACCGATTATGAAGGAAACCTCTATTTTGAAGACGACACCTTAACCAGTAACGGGCGAGGGATTATGATGCGTGAGGATCTGAGTCCGTATATTTCTAACAGCATTAATTTGCCTCCTATCAATGAAATGGATGGGCTGATTGTTGTCTTTATTACTCGTCGTCATACCGTAGTGCCTCTCGCTGCCAAGCTGACGCCAGAACAAGCAGCTGCAACCTTTATGTTGGGCGAATCGATTGAAACATCAGCAGGTGATCCGAAACGTGCGGGAGAATCTATCCGGGAGGTAGGCACTAATCCATTTATTATCGGAGATAAAGCGTATGAAGGAAACTGGTTTTACGATTTCGTGAAACGGCACGAAGGAAAAGTTTGGTGTTATCAGTTAAATACCGGCGGTGTTGGTGAGATTATTGAAAATCAGCCAAACGGTGCAAAGGTGTTTAAACGTAAGGTTCAACGGATTGAAATTCCGGAGATGGCGGCTATTATCCGTGGAATTGTACGCGGTACTACGAAATGGGGCAAAGACAAATACTGGAATCTTGAAGTTCCTGTGTTTGTGGATGGCATGGATATGTCTAAATATCATGTGGAAAAATTTTATGATGTGGATAGTATCATCAATCAAGTCTCTGATTTGCGATGTGAACGTGTCGATTATACGGAGAAATTTGCTGCATTGGATAAAACCATTATTAAAGCTGCAGAAACCATGTAATAAAATAGTTGACATTCTTCCTAAATGTGTTATTCTTCCGCAAATGTCCATTAATTCTATATAGATTGTCTAAAAATAGTCAACAATATGAAACTCTCAAAAAAAAGCGATTACGCCCTGCGTGCAATAATCTATCTGTCGATGCACTATAATAAGGGGGCTATCCAAATTAGAGAAATTTCTGCGAATGAAAAGATACCACAAAAATTTTTAGAAAATATCCTTCTTGTCTTAAGAAAGGCAGGTATACTGAACAGCAAGATAGGTTTGAAGGGCGGCTATGAACTTGCACGTTCGCCTGATTTAATTACCTTGGGGGAAGTGATTCGCGCACTCGATGGGGCAATTGCGCCGGTAGATTGCGTCAGCAAAATATCATATAAGCCTTGTTCAGAAGAAGTTACCTGTGTTATTCGTGGTGTAATGTTGGATATTCGTAACGCTATAACGGATGTTCTAGATAGAATGACTTTTGCAGATATGTGTAGCCGTGTCAGAGACTCTATGGAAAAAAAAGAAAGCAACGTATTGACCTACGCTATTTAATAAATTTTCTATAATTATCTACTAAATTTGTAGAGTTTATAGTATTTTGTGGAAGATGTGATGAAAATGTTTAGACTGTTGGTCTGCTTGTCAACGCTGTGTATTTTTTTGATATGTGGTGTTGGCTGTGCAAAAAGAGTTGATAACTCTACAATCAGGATCGGATATTTTCCTAATATAAATCATGCGCAGATAGTTGTTGGAATGGCTGAGGGTACCTTTGCTGCGTACCTGGGGCCAAAGGTTAAAATAAAGACAACGCTTTTTAATGCAGGGCCGTCTCTTATTGAGGCGGTATTTTCTGGAGATATCGACATTGCTTGTGTAGGACCAAGTCCGGTTATAAACGGCTATGTGCGGTCAGGTGGAAAGGCATTAAAGGTAATTGCAGGTGTAACAAGCGGTGGTTCTCTCTTTGTTGTAAGAAAGGATTCTCACATAAAAAAGGTTGCGGACCTTGACGGAAAGAGGATTGCAACTCCTCAGCTTGGAAATACACAGGATATTGCCCTTCGTGCGTATATCAAAAAATTCGGTTTAAAGCCAAGAGAAAAAGGTGGCACGGTTGATATCCTTCCCTTGCGTAATCCTGATATTTTAAATCTTTTTATGAGGAAACAACTCGATGGGGCATGGGTACCGGAACCGTGGGCGTCAAGAATTATCAGGCAGGCAGAGGGAGAGGTCTTTCTTGACGAAAGAACCTTGTGGGAAGACGGACAATTTAGTTCAACGCTTATGATTGTGGGTACAGATTTTTTAGAGAGGCATCCTGATTACGTCAAACGGTGGTTGGCAGCACACGTGAAAATAACCCGCTGGATTCATCAACATCCAAGAAAGGCTGTGAAAGTTGTTTGTGAACAGATCAAGGCTATTTCTGGTGTATCTCTTCCTCAGGAAATTATTAAGGATGCGTTCTTAAGGCTTGAAGCTACGTATGATCCCATCGTCCCGTCTCTGCTTTCTTATGCAGAAATGGCATATGATGCAGGTTTTTTAGGAAATCAAAGATTTGATTTGTCTGGTTTGGTTGACTTGAGATTACTCAATGAGGTGTTGAAAGAAAGGGCTTTACCACTGATAAATGAGTAATGCATAATTTAGGGTTTTGGGAGGTGATGATTAATGTCAGAAAGTGTAGGAGTTGACGACCTGATTGAATTGGATTACAGAAAGACTGATAAGGGGCAGGAAATATCAGAGACAAATAGTGCAAAGCCGGATTTGTGCATTCAACATGTATCAAAATCGTTTCAGTCAAAAAACGGAAGTGTTTATGTGCTGGAAGACATAAATCTTGAAATTAACCAAGGGGAATTTGTGTGTCTTGTAGGGCCGTCAGGATGCGGGAAGACTACCCTTATGAATATCGTTGCCGGGTTGGAAAAGGCAGATTCCGGCGAGGTATGGGTTAATGGCCGCAGAATTCTTGGTGCGGGGCCAGACCGGGTTGTTATATTCCAGGAAGCAGCTCTGTTTCCCTGGCTCAATGTAATAAAAAATGTTGAATTCGGTTTAAAGCTGAAGGGTGTCAGCAGCAGCAAGCGACGAACTATTGCCCTTGAATATCTCAAGATGGTGCATTTAACAAAATTTCAGAAGTCTCATATCCATGAACTCTCTGGTGGTATGAAGCAGCGTGTGGCAATAGCGAGAGCACTTGCAATGAATCCTGGGATGCTTTTGATGGATGAGCCATTCTCTGCACTAGATGCTCAAACGAGATGGATACTCCATTATGAATTGCAGAATATCTGGATGAAGACGAAGAAGACGATCCTGTTCGTCACCCATAATATCCGCGAGGCCGTATGTTTGGCGGATCGCATATTTATTCTTTCCACTTCACCAGGCAAAATCAAGAAGGAATTTTCTATAGATTTACCAAGACCCCGTGATGATAACGATGTAAATGTGGCAGAATATTCTACAAGGATTATGAAGGAGTTAAAGGCCGAAATTGATAAGGTTGTGAAATGTGAGATGGATGCAGATTCATGTGTGGAATGTGATATCAAATGCACAACGGTAGAGCCTGTAAAAACGGATATTGGGGGGGGGATTTAAAAATGTACAGTATGCTGAAAAGGGTGATTTTTTTCATCTTGCTTGCGGGTCTCTGGGAACTGTTGTTTTGGTTGGGGATATGGCCGGAATATGTCCTTCCGTCTCCTGTTTCAGTAGGAAAAACATTGGTGCGTGGATTTCAGGATCAGAGCCTCCTGATTGGCGTTGCAATAAGCATGAAGAGGATTGCCATTGGGTATGGAATTTCTCTTGGCGTTGGTGTTTTCGTGGGTTTACTTATCGGGAGATTCCGAATCTTTGAAGATACGCTCGGCTCTCTGATCTCCGGTTTACAAACTTTGCCTACAATTTGCTGGTTACCTCTTTCCTTGCTTTGGTTTGGTTTAAATGACAATGCGATTATCTTTCTGGTTTTTATGGGTGCGGTGCTTTCTATTGCTACCGGCACGGATTCCGGAGTAAAAAATGTTCCCCCGCTCTATATTCGCGCCGCGAAGACCATGGGAGCAAAAAAATGGAAGTTATATCTTGAGGTGATCATTCCGGCTGCCTTCCCACACATTGTTATCGGAATGAAGCAAGGCTGGTCCTTTGCCTGGCGTTCGTTAATGGCAGGCGAATTATTAATTGTATGTCTTGGATTAGGGCATCTTTTGATGCTCGGGCGAGAACTCAATGATATGAGTCAGGTCATTGCCGTGATGCTGGTAATTATCTTGATCGGTATCTTAGTCGATAGACTGTTTTTCATGAAAATAGAAAGGCATATACGCGAACGTTGGGGATTGGTTAAGTCTTAAAATTCAGGCATTCACCTCAACGGGTAATTCCATATTTTGCATGGAAGCTTGTACTAAGGCCTCCTGGTCAATTTCATCTTCAGGCTGTTTTATGCGGTCTGCATCCCTTTCAACAAAGCTTATTCCTTCTGACCGGTATTTCTTCTTTAAAATCTCACATTTTGGACAGTCCGGAGCTGTATAGAGGTATTTCATGAGTAAGTCTCCCAAGGTCTAATCATATACAAAAAACTACCAAAGGCGCTTATTGTACTAGAAGAAATGATTCTTTCAAGGATAATTTTCTAAGACTGCCCTGATATAGAAATTCTGGGATAATTATTTGACGGGATGCATTGCGTGTGTTATATTTCATGCACATTTTTGAGAGGGCAAATTTTATGATGAGACTTATCGGATTACTTATCGCAGCCGCTGTTGCCGTTTGGGTATACACAGATGCAAAAAAAAGAGGCTATAAGACTCCTGCCGCTATCGGTTGGATGATAGGAGTTTTTCTGCTTATGATTGTCGTTTTACCAGTTTATTTGATTATGAGAACGAGGCAAGGTAAACAAATAGAGGTCCTGACACCATGTAAGTATTGTGGAAAATATTATGAGGGCACTCCTTTGTATTGTCCCAACTGCGGGCATAAAGTCGGGGGATATTCATTTAAAGAGGAATAGCTATGCATTTAAAAGAGCGGATAACTGAAGAGTTGAAAAGCGCTATGAAGGCGCAGGATAAACTAAGGACATCGGTACTGCGTATGATCCTTGCTGATATTAAGATTGCAGATACGTCAGGGAAGCCTAGGGACCAAATTGATTATGTGGACGTCGTTCGCGGATACTGCAAGAAATTAAAGAAATCCCGCGAGGAGTATGAAAAACTGCACTTGCCGGAAAAAGTGAAGGAGTTGGACAGGGAGATTGCAATTGTTGAGGAGTACCTGCCGAAACAATTGTCTGACGATGAAATTCAGAAGATCGTTAATGAGGTCATTGAAACAAACAACTATACCGCTAAGGATATGGGTGTGGCAATGAAGCTTATCATGAGCAAATACGGAGGAGAAGTGGATGGTAAAAAGGTTCAGACGTATTTAAAAGAAAGATTGAAATGCTGAGGAGGCTTTGGTCGGGAAATTCTAAATGTTGCAGTAAAAGGGAATAAAAGGCTTTTTTGTGAATGCTACAGAGTGAAGAGAAAGGATCGCAAGAGGATTGGTAATAATTAACTTATCAATTGTTTTGCGCAGGTACATTCAATGGATAGAACTTGTGATACACGGCTTTTGTCTCTATATACCGTGATACCCTTACACCTGCTTTTATAAGCGAATAAGAATACATTCCTTACATCATCCACGTTAGACTCTTTTGGAAAATTAATGGTTTTTGATACACCGCTATCGATGTATTTTTGGCATGTCGCCTGTATTTTAATCTGCTGCTTTGGAGAAACATCATGGGCGGTGATAAATATTTTTTTAACATCTTCGGGCACCCCGTGAATATTTTGTAAAGATCCATTCCTGAAAACTTCTTCTATCAGCTTTTCTGAATAAAAACCCCTTTTTTTTGCAAGGTATTCAAAAAAGGGATGTATTTCCGGTAATCCACCTTCTACCAGGACGTGTCGGGTATAAGCAACGGAAAAGATAGGTTCAATACCACTGGAACAATGTGCAATGATGCTAATGGTACCAGTTGGTGCGATTGTAGTTCGTGACGCATTTCTAAAGCGGTGGCTATTGGGTGCGGCATAAATGCTTTTTTGATAGTTTGGAAATACACCACGTTCTTCTGCAAGTTTGGCAGAGGCATCATTTGCCTTTTGGGAAAAGAAACGCATGATTTTATCTGTGCATTGAATGGCCTTCTCGGAATTGTATGAAATACCAAGCTTGATAAACAAATCAGCAAGTCCCATGATCCCGAGTCCTATCTTCCGATTACCCTTTGTCAGGCGCTCGATTTGGGGTAATGGATATTTATTTATATCTATGATATTGTCAAGAAAATGCACAGCAAGACGAGTAGTCTTTTCAAGACAATCCCAATCGATTTCATAGGTTTCCCCCTTTCGTTTCGTCATTCTGGAGAGATTAATAGACCCCAGGACACACGCCTCGAAAGGTAATAGCGGTTGTTCTCCGCATGGATTAGTTCCTTCAATTTCTCCAAGAACCGGTGTCGGATTGGCGGCATTGATGGTATCCAGAAACAGGATGCCCGGCTCCCCGTTTTCCCATGCAGAATGTACAATTTGTTCAAAGAGGTTTCTCGCGTTTACGGTCTTAACAACTGCTTTTGTTCTGGGGTTGATTAGCGGAAAGTCTTCGTTCTTTTCTACGGCATGCATAAAGGCATCAGTGATTCCGACGGAGATGTTAAAATTTGTTAATATCCCTTCGACACGTTTTGCAGTAATGAAATCGAGGATATCGGGGTGATCAATACGCAATACCGCCATGTTTGCCCCGCGGCGGAAGCCTCCCTGATTGATAGCCTCTGTAGCCTCGTTGAAGACCTTCATAAAGGAAACCGGGCCGCTGGCATAACCACCAGAAGCACTTACCAGGTCATTTTTTGGTCGAATACGCGAAAATGAAAAACCTGTGCCGCCCCCGCTTTTATGGATCAAAGCTGCTTGTTTTACGGCTTCAAAGATGCTCTCGACAGAATCCTCTATGGGGAGCACGAAACATCCAAATAATTGTTGCAGATCCCTTCCTGCGTTCATCAGGGTAGGGGAGTTTGGCAGGAATCGGAGGGACGTCAAAAGGGTGTAAAATTGTTCTTCCCGTGACACAATATCAGCCCTTTTGTTATACAGCAAATCCACGGATGCGATATTTTTTGCTATTCGGCGGAACATATCTTCCGGCGATTCAACAGGGCGCCCTGCAACATCCTTTTTTAAATATCTTTTTTCAAGCACTAACCGTGCATTTGGTGATAAAGAAAAGCCATTATTTTCCACGGCAACTTTTTCTGTCATAAAATAGTAGAACGATGGAAGATTAAAAAGATAGAAACACCATTAATTTTTATCAACTATCTTTGACCGATTTATTGTAGCGGTGATTTATTCATGCTAAATAATCATCATACAATCACCGTAGCTAAAAAAACGGTAACCACGGTTTTTTGCTATTTCATAAGCGTTTAAAATATTTTCCCTTCCTGCAAAAGCACAAACCAGCACAAGCAGGGTGGTTTTAGGAAGATGAAAATTAGTAAGCAGAACGTCAACATACTGGAAATGATATGGTGGGTAAATGAAGAGATTTGTCCTGCCCGAGGTTTGGGGAGTCTGGTTGTTTATAGCAACCGACTCAAGAACACGGCAGGAAGTACTTCCTACGGCGATCACACGATTCCGGCGCTCCTTTGTCTTTTTTATTTTTTCCATAATTTCTTGAGAACATTCGTAGTGTTCTTTATGCATCTGATGTTTTTGGATGTCTTCTGTTTTCATAGGCATAAAAGTACCCATTCCCACATGCAGAGTAACAAATCCTATCTCTACGCCTTGATTCTTTAGCTTCTCAAGGGTATCGTGGCTAAAATGCAACCCTGCCGTAGGTGCAGCAATTGCTCCTTCATTTTGTGCAAATACCGTCTGATATCGTTCCTTGTCGGACGAATAACATGTCCCGTTTTTGCCCGTGCGTTTTATGTAGGGAGGCAAAGGCATTTTTCCGGTCTGGACGAGCAAGTCTTTTATAGGGTGATTTTTATCAAATTGAATAAGCCATGAACCGTCTTCGTTTTTCATGAGAAGTTTCGCAGGAAGTACGTTGTCTGCGACAATAATTTCTTCCCCTGCCTTTAATTTAGCGTTTGATTTGATTAATACCTTCCATTGGTTTTCCTCTTCACCTTCTTCTGTGAGTAATAATTCAAGGGATGCACCACTGATTCTTTTTCCCGTTAGCAATGCCGGTATTACCTTCGTATTGTTCAGAACGAGGAAATCTCCCGGACAGAGATATTCAGTAATTTCATAAAATCTGCGATGTTCGATCCTTCCAGAATTCCGGTACAGTATTAACAGTCTTGCATCTTCACGGTTTTCTAACGGGTGTTGTGCGATCAATTCCCTGGGCAGATCGTAAGTGTAGTCGGATAGTTTTGAGTAAAATTGCACAGGTTTTTTTGCTGTAAAATCCATTTTTTTTGAAAATAATGATAACATCTCAAAAAAAAAGAATCAAGGTGTATAAATTTATTGCGAATTCAAAATAGGATATGAGAAATATTTAAATATTTCCAAATAAATATCCTAGTGAGCGTGGTGGTATATATAGTATCTAAGAAAAGCGATGAAACAACAGTTTGTATGCTAAAATGGCGTCTTATTGCGCGAATGAAAGGAGGGATAAAAATATTGCTTGACAAATAAATAAAAAAGTTTATTGTCATAGCCGAAGTGGTGTAAAGTGGTGAAAAGTGGGAGAAAATGAAAAATGTTCACCGGCGAATATCATCACACGATAGATGACAAAAACAGGCTTGCCATTCCTGTTCCTCTTCGTGAGAGTATAGATGTTAATTTGGAGGGGAAAGGGTTTTTCCTGACCAGAGGGCTTGATGGTTGTCTGTTTATGTTTACACCAAGTTCATGGCACAACGTAGTTTCAAAAATCGAACAGCACTCTTTTGCTGACATGAAGGCGCGTCAATTCCAGCGTCTTTTTTTTTCCGCTGCCCAGAAAATTCCTGAATGTGACCCGCAGGGTCGGATACTAATTCCTCAGATCTTAAAAGATCATGCAAAGATTAAAAAGAACGTTGTGATTGCAGGGTTAAATACACGTATCGAAATATGGAATGAAAAAAGTTGGAACGATTTTACAACAGCATATGGAAAGGCGTATGAAGAAATTGCAGAAGGCCTATTTTAATTGCAAAAAGTCATCAATCGGAAAACGGTGCGCCCCTTTTCTATAAATAATGCTATGACATGGAATACCTGGCAAACGATCTTGTTCACATACCGGTATTAGCTGAGGAAGTGCTGAATTATTTACAACCACAGTCAGGGCATATTATTTTAGACTGCACCATTGGTAATGGCGGGCATGCAATTAAAATATTAGAGAAAATAAAGTCTGGTGGATTTCTGGTTGGCATTGATAAGGATATGGAAATATTACAAATTGCAAAGCAAAATCTATCAAAAACTGCGGGTACTTTTAAGCTTTATCATACGGATTATTCCGAGGTTGAGAGAGTATTGCATCAGGCTGGAGTAGAGAGGGTTAACGGAGTATTGCTTGATTTGGGAGCGTCTTCAATGCAGTTTGATCAGGCGGAGCGGGGTTTCAGCTTTGCTAAGGATGGGCCACTTGACATGAGGATGGATCGGTCTCTGCCCGGTACTGCACGGGATTTAATCAGAAGGTTGTCTGAACGGGAATTGGAAGAGATATTGAAAAAATATGGTGAAGAGCGATGGTCGAAAAGGATTGCAAGAGCAGTCCAAAGAGGGGAAAAGGAGGGTGGGATTACTTCAACACGGCAACTGGCTGCAGTCGTTGAACGAGTTGTACCACGAGGAAAAAGCAAAATTCATCCTGCAACAAGAGTATTTCAGGCACTGAGAATTGCGGTGAATAAGGAACTGGAGAGTTTGGAAGTTTTTTTAGATAAAATCCATAACTATATGCAGATAGGGGCTCGCATTGTAATTATCAGTTTTCATTCTCTTGAGGATCGTATCGTAAAGAAGAAATTCATGGAAAGAGCGAATCATAAGGTATTCAAGATACTTACAAAGAAGCCGGTGACTCCCGGTGAGGCGGAGTTAGAAAAAAACGTCCGATGCAGGAGCGCAAAACTTAGAGCGGCAGAAAGGATTTAATATGGGAATATCAAGAATGTTATTGATGTTTACTATTACCGTCTTTATGGCTATTTTTGTCGTATCAGAGCGGAATAAAATTATCGAAACAGGGTACATCGTGGCGAAATTGCAAAGGAATTGTGATGAGCTATCAGAGAAGAACAGAAAGCTGGGCTACTATGTTGATCGGTTAAAATCTCCTGAGGTTATTGTCTATAAGGTACTATCTCTAAAACTGCCTCTGGTTCCCCAGGAAGACGAATCCGGGATGATTGCCGGACGCATAAAACTGAAAGATGATGTAAGGAAGGCAATGAAAACGGTTGTTCACAAAGATATATTTACGCAAAAGGTGTCCAGACTGGAGTGTTGTTCATTGCATAATTAAAATGTCGGGTGTTTCGTGGCTTATGTTGTGCCCTCCTCCCGGACGCTTTTGGGGCAAAGTTGTTTTTTGTCTCGAAAGCGTCCGTAAATATTTTATTTACCTTTTTGATTTAGTTTCATACGCCTTTGTGGGAGTGTCAGCGTGATACCATTAAGAAAGCACAAATTTTGGGCGAATATTACGGGTGTTTTTCTTGTCATTACGTTTCTTGCTTTAGCTGTTCATCTCGGGCATATTCAGTTAATTGAGCATGATAAATACTGTAAATTAGCTAAAGGGCAGCAACGGAAGAAAATTGAGTTGCCTGCACGAAGGGGTACCATCCTTGATAGGAACGGGCTTACCCTTGCAGACTCTTTACAGGTGTCATCTGTTTATGCCGATCCCGCAGAAATTGAAGACATTCCTACGGTAGCATATCATCTGAGTAAGGTATTAAAGCTGAGCTCTGCTAAGATAGCGAAACTCCTGAATAAGGATAAGCGATTTGTTTGGATTAAACGGAAAATTGGTGATGATGAGCTTCGTGCGGTCACGAAATTGCCTCTAAAAGGGGTCTATACAAAACACGAGTATCATCGTTTTTATCCTAACGGGAGATTGGGGAGTCACGTTCTTGGCTTCACCAATATTGACGAGAGAGGACTCGAAGGAGTTGAGCTTTCCTTTAATGACGTATTGTCAGGAGAACCAGGGTATAAACTGATCAATCGTGATGCGCTGCAACGTCAGATCGTCACACCGGATGCAGAGATTCAGTTGCCCCGGCACGGAAACCAGGTTGTATTGACCATTGATGCCAACATCCAGCGCTTTACGGAAGAAGAGCTTGAAATTGCTTTTGATAAATGGAAGCCAGTGTCTGCCACAGCGGTTGTTATGAATCCCATGACCGGTGAAGTGCTGGCAATGGCCAATTATCCTTCATTTGATCCAAACCATTTCGAAAAATATCCTTCATATGCAAGGAGAAATTTAGCTGTCACGGATTGCTATGAGCCGGGTTCATTAATGAAACCCATCGTGGTTTCTGGCGTCTTTGAGCACGGGTTGGCGAGACCTGAC
Organism: Candidatus Brocadia sapporoensis; assembly: GCF_001753675.2. Taxonomy (GTDB): domain Bacteria; phylum Planctomycetota; class Brocadiia; order Brocadiales; family Brocadiaceae; genus Brocadia; species Brocadia sapporoensis. The sequence continues at coordinate 38,423 of NZ_MJUW02000108.1, forward strand.
GAAGTTATTTATTGCGAAAACGGCGCTGCTGTGATAGAGGGGAGAAGTTTGCACGATGCCCATGAATACGGGAATCTTACGATTTCTGATGTTATTGCACATTCAAGTAATATAGGAATGGCTAAAGTGGGATTGCGAATGGGAAATGAAAAGATGTACCGGTACCTTAAGCAATTCAAGTTTGGCGTGAAAACAGGGATCGAACTTCCAGGTGAAATAGGAGGTGTTTTTCATCCTCTGAAACAATGGTCGAAGAAATATTCTCTTATATCGGTTTCAATCGGGCATGAGATTGCGGTTACCCCGCTCCAGTTTCTTACGGCTTTTTGCTGCATCCCAAACGGTGGACAATTGATCAGGCCGAAGATTATTAAGGCAACAATAAGCAATGGTAATACGAGAAAAGAATGTTTCCAATCTTCGCAAGGTGTTGAACGAGTAATGAGTTCACATGTTGCACGCACAATTATGAATCCCATACTGATGAAGGTTGTTACCGATGGCACCGGAGAGAACGCGAAGCTTCTGGAATATGATGTTGCTGGAAAGACGGGGACATCACAGAAAGTCTTCAGTGGCGGGAGATATTCTCATGATAAACATGTCGGATCTTTTATTGCCTATGCGCCTGCCGAGCGTCCCCGCATTTGTGTGCTGGTTATGATCAACGAGCCTCAAAGCAGGGAGTACTATGGTGGTACAGTTGCAGCCCCCGTCGTCAGGGAAATTATTCTACGGTCGCTTGTTTATCTTGGTGAGGAGCCATCCAGGTTTAAAATGGCAATGCAATGATTGTGTCAACTCATGCTGTGCTCGTGCACAAAAAAGATGCGATCATGCCGAAAACAAGATTCTCTGTGATAAAGTATGTGAAATATCCGGGTTGGCCTGATATGTGCTGAATTGAGGAGGAAAAGACGATGCAAAAAGAAATCGAAAAGCAGAAGCCTGTTTTGAGACACAATTGGTATAAAACGGAAAAAGAGCTTGAAGTGACCCTGACGTACAATCGAGAGATTTTGGACAAGCTTTTGCGGGAATATGCCGGCGAAGTAGATAAGGTGAACAAAAAGAGATATGTAAACGAACGAATCATTCGGCCGGGAAGTGCGAAACATCAGGGTTTCGATGCAACCTTGAAAATGAATTTTTTCTCTCCGTCAAGGGAAAAGTGGAATTTTGCAGAAAGCAAGGTAGATGTTTACAAGATTAAGTGACCTTTGTTCCTGTTTGAAAGAATGCCAGTCTTGTAATTTTGTGGAAAAAGAAGTATATGGCATAACACACGACTCCCGAAAGGTAAAGAAGGGTTATGTGTTTGTTGCTGTTCAAGGCCACAAGATCGACGGGCATGAATTTGTTGCAAATGCAATTGAGAATGGGGCTATTGCCCTTGTTGTAGAAAAAAAAATTGAAGATGCTACAGAAATACCTCAGATTATAGTGCCGAATACACGTTTTGCACTTGCCGTCATGAGTAGCCGTTTTTATGGAGAACCTTCTTCGCGGATGACGGTGATTGGCATTACGGGAACGAACGGGAAAACGACAACCTCCTATCTTACAAAGTCAATTATCAATGCCTCTGGTAATGAAACAGGACTGATTGGTACAATTCAGTATCAGATGGGCAGCAGAGCAATACCTGCACGGGAAACAACGCCTGAATCTGCGGAACTGCATGGGTATTTCGCTGAGATGCTTGAATCAGGCATAAAATATGCGGTAATAGAGGTATCCTCTCATGCCCTTTCTCAGTTTCGTATAGAAGGGGTTTGTTTTCGTTCTGCAATCTTTACGAACTTATCTGTTGAGCACCTTGATTATCATACGAATATCCAAAATTACAGAAATGAAAAACTCAAACTGGTAAAGCGGCTAGGTCCTGATGCGTTTGCGATATTGAATGCGGATGATAATGCCAGCAAACATTTTGCCGAGTGCACAAAATCTCAAATAGTTTGGTATGGTATAAAGAAAAAGAATGCTGAAGTGACTGCCGAAATACTTCAGACAAGCGTCAATGCAACACGAATATTGCTGAATTCTCCCTGGGGTAAAGTACCGATTCATTTGAATTTGATCGGGAAGCATAATGTTTATAATGCAGTTGCAGCGGCAGCAAATGGATTAGCATTGGGTTTCAACATTGATACGGTAAAAACGGGTATTGAATCGTTACAAACGGTACCCGGACGCCTGGAAAAAATTGACTGTGGACAGGATTATCCTGTCTATGTTGATTTTGCCCATACTCATCAGGCGCTCCAGGTTGTTTTGCGTACCCTTCGGGATGTAGCGAAAGGACGTATTATCCTGGTTTTCGGATGTGGTGGTGATAGAGACCGGAAGAAAAGGCCAAAGATGGGGCATATTGCAGAAAAATATTCAGACCTTTTCTGGATAACCAGTGATAATCCGCGTTCAGAAGACCCCTCTCATATAATCTGCGAGATTCAAAGAGGAGTAAAGAAAGCATCGTGTTTTCGAGTGCAGGCTGATAGAAAAACTGCTATTGAAGAAGCCATTTCAGAGGCGAAAAATGGTGATGTTGTGATCATTGCAGGAAAGGGTCATGAACAAAACCAGATAGCGAAGGGTGTCACAATGTCCTTTGATGATCGCGAGGTTGTAAGGCAAATTTTACAGAGAAGAATGGTATCGTAGATTACAGAACGAGATACAAAATGGAAGACCTGTATTTTCATGAGATTATAGAAGCCGTCGGTGGACAAAACGTATGTGCCGGAAAGAATGAAAGGGTAAAAGGTGTATCGATAGACAGCCGGACTATTCGAAAGGGTGACCTGTTTTTTGCACTCAAAGGGGAACGTGTTGATGGTCATCAGTTTATCGTACCGGCAATGAATGCCGGAGCAGTGGGCGCCGTGGTTTCGCGGGGGGGAGAAATTGATTTTGGATATGAGCAATTTCCTATAATTTGTGTAAATGATACCGCGACCGCACTTGGAGAATTAGCAAGGTATTACCGAAAAAAATTATCTGCAAAAATTATTGGTATCACCGGGAGTAACGGAAAAACAACTACGAAAGAAATGACGTATCATGTGTTATCTCAGTTCGGTTCGGTAGTAAGGTCACAAAGAAGCTTTAATAATTTTATTGGCGTACCGCTAACAATATTTGAGATAGAAAATAGGCATCAATACGGGGTGCTTGAAATGGGCACAAATGCTCCGGGAGAAATTCGGCGACTGACGGAAATTGCCGTTCCTCATATTGCGGTTATTCTCAACGTTTCCAAAACTCATCTGGAGGGCCTTGGGAGTATGGAAGGGGTTGCATCGGCAAAGGGAGAAATATTGGAAAATCTCAGCAAGGGAGGGGTATTTGTATATAACATTGATGATCCCTGGTGTGTTAAAATTGCCCATGCATTTAAAGGGGAAAAAGTAAGTTTTGGATTCAGTCCCTATGCGCACATTCGATGTACGAACACAAAGAAAGAAACCGAAGGATATCGTTTAACAATTAACGGAGACCTTGAAATTGATTTTCCGGTGCCTGGCTATCATAATATCCGCAACGGTTTGGCGTCTTTTGCGATTTGTTATGCATTAGGCCACGATATTTACCAGCTAAAAGAGCCGTTTTCTTCCTTTAAACTTCCTCAGATGAGAATGGAGCGTCAGCATATTGGAAATATTACCCTTATCAATGACGCATACAATGCAAATCCTGAATCTGTTCGTACAGCGCTGGCATATCTTCATGAAATGGATACAAAGGGCAGAAAGGTGTTTATTTGTGGCGACATGTTAGAATTGGGAAGTGAGACAGTTCCGTTACATAGGGAGATTGGGGAAACGGTAGCTCATTCTGGCATTGACTTGTTGTGGACGGTAGGAGTGTATGCCGCTGAAACTGCAAGGGCTGCAAAATTGTCCGGTATGCCGGGGAAACGGGTAGTTTGCTTTAAAGATGTGGCTGAAATTGTTGCCTCTGAAATAAGCGAATTTAAAGAAAATGACACGGTATTAATCAAGGGTTCCAGAGGGATGCGCATGGAAAACATTATTGAGAAGTTCAGAAGATATTTATAAAGCAGGTAATATTCATGCACTTATTAAGGTTTTGGTCTGGGATGGTTCAATTAAGATTCTGTTAAAAAAGGTAAAAGGGCTTTGCTATACAATCTATTTTCTTCGGTAAATTCGCCAGAAATTCTCAAATATATATCCTCTCGTTCATGTTTGGCGGCATTTACTGCATTTTGCATCAGTATATTTTTTGGTCACTGGTTTATCAAAAAACTTCGGGCATTAAAGGTTGGTGAAGATACAACAAAAACTGACTCAGAAGAACTTAAACGCATGCATTCCGACAAAAAAAACACACCGACAATGGGAGGAATTATTGTTATTGTGTCCATCCTGGTTTCCACCCTGCTTTGGTGTAATATTTATAATGAATACATCTTTTTGATCCTGTTTACCCTAATATGGCTTGGTGTTCTTGGGTTTATTGATGATTACATCAAGCTTACCCAGGTAAAAGCCTCAGGTTTGACGGACAGTTCAAAATTATTGTTTCAATCAGCATTGGGGCTTATTTTGGGATTAATATTATATTTTCACATGAAAAAGTTTACCTGGGGCACGCATCTCATAATTCCTCGGATGAAGGACTTTCATCTTGATTTAGGGCCGTTCTACATTGTTGTCGTTGCCTTTTTTATCGTAGGGATGTCAAATGCCGTAAATCTTACGGATGGATTGGATGGTTTGGCAATAGGATGCGGCATTATTGCAGGAATAGCTTTTGCTGTTATTGCCTATATTTCAGGACGGGTAGATTTTAGTAATTATTTAAGGGTTCCTTATATTCCTGGCAGTGGAGAATTGTGTGTTTTTTGTGCTGCCCTTGTAGGAGGAGGTTTGGGGTTCTTGTGGTACAATTGTTTTCCTGCACAGATTTTTATGGGGGATACCGGCTCACTAACCCTGGGTGGTGTACTTGGATTGGTTGCGATCATAGTAAAGCAAGAGGTGTTAATGATTGTGATTGGTGGCATTTTTATTGCTGAGGCAGTTTCTGTCATCATGCAGGTTTCCTGTTATAAGATGACAAAGAAAAGAATTTTTCGCTGCGCACCCCTGCATCATCACTTCCAGTTTAAGGGCTGGCATGAGTCGAAGGTAACGGTGAGGTTTTGGGTGGCCGCAGCATTGCTGGCAGTATGTAGCTTTATATTATTGTAAAAGGATATCTGTCCGTGAAACCATGGCATATTATTGTCTACATCGTGGTTGTTCTGTTGGGGTTTAGCGTTGTTACGGTATATAGTACCGATATGACAACTTCCGGATCCGGCGGGACGGGTTATCAATTCATAAAGCACCTTTTATGGATTGGTATAGCTTCCTTACTGTTGGTAATAATGTCAAAAATTGATTATCACTACTTGCAGAAATTAAGTATCCCTATTCTTGTCGTGTCTTTTGTCCTGCTTGTGATGGTATTATTACCTGGGATCGGAACGGTTACCAATGGTGCACGGAGATGGATTCGTTTTAACCGTATTTTGGGTATCCAGCCGTCAGAATTTGCAAAATTGGCTGTTATTATCTTTGTTTCGAGTTATATAGCAAAAAACCAGAGCCGGATGTCTAAATTTACCTATGGTTTTATATTCCCCATCATGGTGGTAGCTGTAATAAGCGCTCTTGTACTGAAGGAGCCGGATTTCGGGACTGCCGCATTTCTTGCAATACTATCTGTGATTATGCTTATTGCCGGAGGAACAAGAATAATTTTTGTTCTTTTTACTGTTATGGCTGTTACACCATGCGTACACAAAATGTTGTTTGATGTTCCATTTAGAAAAATAAGACTATTGTCATTTCTTGACCCCTGGAAGGACCCTTCTGGAACAGGATATCAGATAATTCAATCGTACATTGCTCTTGGTTCCGGTGGATTGACAGGGTTGGGCCCGGGAAGTAGCAGACAAAAACTCTTTTTTTTACCGGAAAGCAATAGTGATTTTATTTTTACCATTATTGGAGAGGAGTTCGGTTTTCTTGGCGTGATTGTTATTATCGGTCTGTTTTTATCCTTGGTATGGTATGGATTAAAGATTGTGCACACAGCAAAAGATATCTTTGGCTTTTTTTTAGGGCTTGGGATTACGGTAATGTTTGGACTACAGGCGGCTCTCAACATGGCTGTAATCTCAGGTTTGGTGCCAACAAAAGGTATTCCTTTGCCTTTTCTCAGCTCCGGGGGGTCCTCTTTGCTGTTTTCTATGATGGGGATTGGTATATTATTGAATATTGCCAAACAATCTGAGGTAAGTGAGACGGTAAGTTTGGTAACGGATAGGGAGGAGCCACCGAAAAAAGAACTTGAAAAAATGATGCCTCTCGGGATTTGGTCTAAGATGATAACAAAAGTAGCAGATTTTTCTTGGTAAATAGCAAGCTGACTTGTCAGGGATTGTGTGTAAATATTGGACGTAGCGTGGTTTCATAATGCGTCACGCATGTTTACTTTTTGTACCGCATTTGTAAAGAAAAAAGGGGTATAAAAAAATGAAAATAATTTTTGCAGGGGGTGGTACTGGTGGGCATTTAATGGCAGGGTTGAGTGCAGCAGAAGAAATTCTTTCACGATTTCACGAGGCAGAGATTGTGTTTTTTGGGTCTGATAGAAAATTAGAAAAACGCTGTGTGGAGCAAAAAGGGTTCCGGTATCGTCAAGTTCGGGCAAAAAAATGGGGGAAATCGATTCAGCAGATAATTACCTGTATTGGCTCAACAGTTCTTGGCATTTTTGACTCACTCTTTGCGGTACGAAATTTTAATCCTGACATTGTCGTTGGCTTGGGTGGATATGTGTCCGTTGCTCCAGTTATTGCAGCAAAATTGCTCGGTATCCCGTCGGTGTTACTTGAACAAAATGTAATTCCGGGAAAAGCGAACCGGTTTTTGTCTCGATGGGTAGATGAGGTGTATTGCCATTGGCGTGGTTCACTCAAGTGGTTTACCCAAGCAAAGGTTGTTCGTGTAACAGGGACGCCGATCCGAAAGGATATCCTGTCTAGTAAAAAAATGCGTTCTGTCGAGAAGTTTGGTCTGAGTGCCTCTAAAAAAACCATTCTGATTACCGGGGGTAGTCAGGGCGCACAGGCAATCAACGAAACATTCTTACGATGTTTGCCCAAGCTGGAATCTTTGCATAACGATCTGCAGATTATCCACTGTACCGGTGAATACGGTTACGAGACTGCAAAGGCAGCATATAAACAAACGAAGATAGAGGCATTCGTTTGTAGTTATCTTGATGATATGGGCGCTGCTTTTAGTATGGCGGATATCATTCTTTGCAGGGCTGGTGCGACTACCATTGCGGAAATTACTGCGCTAGGTATTCCTGCAATCTTAATACCTTATCCGTACGCTGCGGATAACCACCAATATTGGAATGCAATGGAACTGGTAAGCAACGGCGGAGGATATTTATTACAGCAGCTTGACGTAACACCGGAAAAAATCATGGAGCTTATTGCCGACATCCTTGATAATAAAGAGAAGTATGATAGGATGAGAATGTTAAACAAGAGAATGGGGATTCCTAATGCATCTTCAAATGTTGTGGATAACATTTGCAGACTGATTGGTCTAAAGAGTGCACAAATCGCACTCATTGCTGGCTAATTTTACCGGTAAACAGTGTGTTGGCAAGAAATGAAAATAAAACAACGGTTATTACCCAATAAACGAATTTCCAATAATACCAGTTATTTTACATAAAAAGAGGGTATTGCATTATGAATTCATCAGAGAGTGGAAAAATGGAGCCGATGTCAACATCGTTGTTGGAAAGCCAGTTTAATTGTCGTCCCTTGCGCGGGCATTGCGTATACTTTATTGGGATTGGTGGTATCGGAATGAGTGCCGTTGCGCGCATCCTTATTAATGAGGGTTGTATCGTTTCTGGTTCTGATTTACGGATATCACCGCTAACTTCCAGTCTTGAAGGATTGGGAGCAAAGATTAATACCAAGCAAGATGGAAGTTTTATGTCATCGGAAACGGACATGGTCGTGGTATCGGCATCTATTACTGAAGATAATCCGGATCTTAAAACTGCCCGTAAACTGGGGATAAAAGTGGTAAAATACTCGCAAATTCTCGGTTCATTAATGAAAGAAAAACGTGGTGTTGCGATCAGCGGCACTCACGGAAAGACAACGACAAGCGCAATGATTTCCACCATTCTAAAAACGTCGGGACTGGATCCTACCTTCGTCATCGGCGGAGAAGTGCCTGACATTGGTGGCAATGCACATCTGGGGAAGGGAAATTTATTTGTTGCAGAGGCTTGTGAATATGACAGGTCGTTTTTAAATCTTACTCCACAGGTGGGGGTAATTACTAATATTGAAGAGGATCATTTAGATTATTATGAAAATATTGAGAAAATAATCCATGCCTTCGGGGACTTTGCTTCCTCGATTTCAGAAGATGGTTTATTGGTTGTGAATGATCACGACAATAACACCGTTGTTGCCGCACGAAGAGCGAATTGTAAGGTAGAAACCTTTTCTCTTGACAATGCTTCTGATTGGTGTGGGGAAGTGCTTTCAGGAAGCAGCGGTCTGAAAAGATTCAGGGTCTTTTACAGGGATGCATTTTTTCATGAATTTTCGTTACAAATACCAGGATCTCATAATGTATTGAACGCATTGGCGGCAACTGCTGTGTGTACTTTTATCGGAGTGGATAAGGATTCTATTAAAACTGCATTAGCGTCTTTTCGTGGCGCAAATCGGAGGTTCCAAATTGTTGGTGTGAAGAATGGTATTACGGTAATTGATGATTATGCACATCATCCAACCGAGATACGCGTCACCTTAAGAGCGGCGCGGGAACTTTATCCTGAAAAAAGAATATGGTGTGTATTTCAACCCCATCAATTTAGTAGAACTCGGCACTTATTGAAAGAATTTGCACGATCCTTTCAAAACGCAAACAGGGTAATTCTTGCGGATATTTATGCAACGCGGGATAATGATTACGAAAAAACCGCTATGAATGCTACGAAATTATATGAAGAGACCCGTAACTCAGGTATAGATATCCAATATATTCCTCAATTGAGCGATATCGTGAATGTGCTTTATTCTAGTGTAAGCCCGGGAGACATTGTCATGACAATGGGTGCTGGCGATGTTTGGAAAGTTGCTTATGATTTAGTTTCAAGATTCTAAAATGGAGGCGGAATGCGATGAAGCCAAAAAATGTTGTGGTTTTGATGGGTGGGGTGTCTTCTGAGCGTGAAATTTCATTACGTTCTGGTAATGCCGTGGCAAAGGCATTAGCAGATGCGGGTTTTACCGTTTCCTGTATTGATGTGAAAGATGAAAAGATTGATGAACTCAATCAGAGAGAAAAAGAGGTGGCTTTTATTGCATTACATGGATATTTTGGTGAAGATGGTGGTGTACAACAACTCCTGGAATTAAAGGGTATTCCCTATACCGGCTCAGGGATTAATGCCAGCAAGCTAGCAATGGACAAATTAGCAACAAAAAATTGCTTTGTCGAGGCAGGTCTCAAAACCCCGGACTATGTCGCCGTGACGGAGTTTCAAGAGGAAGATGAGATGCAACATGAAATCATGCGGCTTGGATTGCCGGTTGTTTTAAAACCCATACGGAATGGTTCCAGTATTGGTATATCTATAATAAAAGATATCAGGAATCTCCAAATAGGCATGAAAAAGGCATTTGAGTTTGGATACGAGGTGCTAGTAGAGAAATACATAAAGGGGCGTGAATTGACCGTTGGGATATTAGAGGACAAGGCATTGCCGATTATTGAGGTTAAACCGGCAGTGGAATTTTTTAATTATGATGCTAAATACAAGGATAACAGGACAGAATATCTGATTGTAGAAAAAACATCGGTGGAAAGTGGTAGGGAAGCTGGTAATTCACGCCTCAAGATAGGATTTCTTCCATTCTCTCTCTATGCGAAAGCACAAGAATTGGCCCTTTGTGCTCACAGAGTACTTGGGTGCAGAGGATTCTCGAGAGTAGATATGCTGCTGGACGAAAAGAATGAATTGTATCTATTGGAAGTAAACACCATTCCCGGTTTTACCGAAAAAAGCTTACTGCCTAAGGCGGCAAAGGCCGCCGGTATATCATTCTCTGCGCTGTGTGAAAAAATCGTTGATCTTGCTTTTCAGAGCGCTCTTGTAAGTGTTAATGAAACAATACAGAATTAATGCCTCTTATGATGCAGTTCTCTATCCTTTCAGCGTTTGTGAGTACTTTTTCAGGCAAGATACACGCAATAAAAGGGACTCTGTACCCTTTTTTTTCCCGTTTCGTCGTATCTTCCTGCATAATAATTTTTATGATATGGGGTATACAAAAGATCTGGTATTCCCTGATAGAATTAAGTATTTTCCAGGTGAGTCCCGCCACCTTTTCTTTCCACACGCCCTCTTGGATGAATGATCATTTTACGGATGATATAAAACATCTGGTAGCCTTGAATGATCAATATGGCATGTATGAAAATAATTTAACCAAAAAAATAGCGGAAATTTATGGACGCCTTGTTTTGGTTAAGAACGTGGAATCGGTTAAAAGAGTTTTTCCTAATAAGCTGGCTATCAAATTCGTGCTACGCAAACCTATGGCAATTGTTAAAAGTAGAAATAACCTATATCTCGTTGATCACGAAGGGGTTTTATTGCCAAAAGAATATTACACATTAAAAAATACCGAATATGATAGTCCTTATATCCAGAGTAACAAGCTTGCAAGATTACCTTTGTACGGAAAAGAATGGGATGACAAGGGTGTTAAGGCAGGGATAGCCTTGGTGAAATTCCTTAGGGCGAATAATATTCATAATATCTTTAAAATTGTATCCGTTGATGTATCAAACATGTGCAAAAGGAACTCTGCCGGTAAGAGTGATATTGTTTTATGGACGGAAAACAATACCCAAATTCGTTGGGGATGCTCTCCACTGTGCAACGAACAGAATGAACTTTCCGATGAAGAGAAGTTACAAAACCTCTTAAGCATTGCAAAAACAGAAGGCACAAATCTCAGGCTTATGGAATACGTTGATGTTCGTTGGAAGAAACCCTTGGGCAAACGATGGGTAAAGAGTAACGATATAACGGAAGAACCTTAAAAACATATTTTGCACGTTCAGATCCAGGTAATAATTCTCCCCCCCTCCGTGGACCGCCTTTATTTATGCCTTATCAACAGGTATTCCGGAAAAGGAATGAAAATTATTTTGACTTTTCACGGTGCAATGTTAAAATTAGTAAGTGTCTTTCTTTAAATCAGATATGATCAATTCAACAATAAGCGGAAGTGGCGGAATCGGCAGACGCGCTAGTTTGAGGGGCTAGTGTCAATAAAACGACGTGGGGGTTCAAGTCCCCCCTTCCGCATTACTTTGTGTTTGCCCACCCATAGTAAAGAAGATCAAGCATATTGCATATTTTGAAACGCATGTTGGCCGCACTTCCTTAATCAATGTATAGTACGGATAAATGAGGACGGTATTAAAAAAATTTACCCATTTATGGGAGATTTGTTGATGGACAAATGCATATTCCTCACAGGGGTAATTATTCTGTTGTTCTTTGGTGGTTGTAAAGAGACACAGATAAGACAATCCGATTTTGTACCGTTTAAAGCCCCGGTTACTCTTTCTACGACGACAGAAGAAGTCGGAAGGAAGCCATGGGAATTTGAAATATCACCGAAAAAAGAAGTTCCTGATGAGAAAAAGGAAGGGATGCCGGAAGAATTTCTCTATAAAGAAGAACTCAAAAAGCCCGAACCTGCTATCCGAAAACCAGAATATACAGGAGAGAAAATCGACATCGCCTTTAATTTTGATAACGCGGAATTAAAAGACGTTTTACAGATTATCCTGGGTGAAATTCTGAATATGAACTACATTTTAGACAAACGAGTAGGGGGAACGATCAATCTTCACGCCACGGGACAGGTCTATAAAGAAGAGCTCATTTCTATGCTTAATACTCTTTTGTATGTATATGATTTTGCGATCATGAAGGATGGTGATTTATATAGAATACTGCCCAAGTCAGAAACTCGTTCTGAGACAAATATTGTGGTTTATGGCGATAAAATTCCCCCGTATGATAAAAATATCATAATCCAAATTGTTCCCCTTCAGTATGAAAATCCAAAAAATTTAAATGCAACCCTAAGGCCTTTTATGACGAGTGTAGGGAATATTGTTACCCACGGTGACGCTCCCTTTATCGTAATCGTCGAAGCCGCGTCAAACATGGAAAAACTGCTCACGCTAGTAAAAACCTTTGATATGCCTTTTTTTGCCGGTAAAGCCATGAAATTCTATAATTTGAAATATGCCGATGGGAAAAATGTGGCAAAAGACCTTACTGCCCTTGCACAATCATTAGGAGCAAAAGCTGGCGCTGAAGGAGAGCTGAGTTTTATACCGTTTTCTGATTCAAATAAGATATTGGTTGTTACGAAAATGCCGGATTTTTTACCAAAAATCGATCTTTGGATAAAGAATATTGATGTTCCTCCTTCAGAGTTGGAGGAAGATGCCAAGGTGTATGTGTATAAAGTTCAACACCAAAAAGCCGAAACGATTGTCCCTGTTCTTACACAAATTTATAGTGAAAAAATGGCTGCGCAACCTAAAGTGACAGGAAAGAAACAGCCCGAGGCAATGAAGGTTGTGGCAGACCCGAAAACCAATACCGTTGTTGTAAAAGCTTTGCCTACGGATTATCGGGCGATAAAGATGATTATAGAGGCGATAGATGCCACGCCGCAACAGGTATTTTTAGAGGCGCTTATCTTGGAAATCGGAATTGATGACAGCTTAGAGTATAAGTCAGAGTGGACACTGAATGCCGGAAGTTTGAAATTATTTCAATTATTTACCCCCGAACAGAAACAACTCGCAAGAGAGGCTGGTAAGCCCACGTTATTTTATAGCAAGGGGAGTTTTTCACTCCTTATGAACATCCTTGCCTCAAATAAAAAAGTGAAATTATTATCAGCGCCACATATTCTCGTGCGGGATGAACAGCCGGCACATATTCAGGTTGGTGAAGAAGTGCCAATTAAAACTGCCACAACCCAACAACAGGGCACCACGTACGTTTTACAACAGATACAGTACCGCGATACGGGTATTATTCTCACCGTTACACCACACATTGCTGAAAATGATTATATTACCCTGGACATAAAGCAAGAAGTGAGTAACGCAGATAAAACTACAACAGGGGTGAATGATTCACCAACCTTTACGACTCGCCAGGCAGAAACCTCCCTTGTGGTAAAGAGCAGCTATACAATAAGTTTGGGTGGTATCATACAGCAAAGCGATGAAAAAAGTATTAGTAAAGTACCGCTTCTGGGCGATATCCCTCTTGTGGGGAATCTATTTAAAGCTACCTCCATTAAAAATGTGAGGCGAGAATTGTTGATGCTCATAACACCTTATATTGCAAATAATGCAGAAGAGGCGGATGTCTTAACCAATGCCTTCCAGAAGAAATTAAAGGAGATAGAGCCACTCGTTACGCAAGGGGTAGATGAAGTTAAGAAATACGAAAGCCAAGAGTAAAAGCGGATTTACTATTCTGGAGGTTATGGTCGCCCTGGCCATTGTGGGAATTTCTATCGGGATTTTTTTTAGTTTGATCGCTAATTCATCAAGATTAAAAGAAAAAATTGATAGACATGCAGAATTATTGCTTCTTGCCAGAACAAAAACGGAAGAAGCTTTGTTGGGAATCCTTGGAAAAAAATACGAAAAGGGAGATAAGGAAAAAACTTTTGAGGGTACAACAAAGGATGGGGTGCAGTGGAAGGTATCGGAGGTAGACGAATATGAAAAAGCAAGGGATACGATCGATTTATATAATAAAACTACCGATAAAGATTCCATGGAAGTTCCACTCAAAGGAACTACGTTATTAAGCATATTTGTTGGAGGGATACGTATTGAAACGATGTATTTTTCTAAAGAATCTGGTATCTCCCCTGATGAATCAAAAGACGAAGACTCAGAAGAAAAGGAGAAAATATCAGACCAGATATTTCACCGTAAATGAGACAAAAAAAAGGCTTTACTCTATTTGAATTACTTATAGCCCTTTTCATTGGAACTCTTTTGATAATGGCAGGCTCTTATGCAATACGAATGGGTTTGTTTTCTATGGAAAGGGATGAAACCTGGTTCAATGAATCAACAAAAGAAAAAGCCGTTTACGATTTCTTCTGGCAACAGGTCTCTTCGCTGTACGTTCAGAATGTACCAAAGAAAAAAATTGGGAATGCTGAAGGAAATGAGAATATTAAAACAAAGGAAAATGTCTATTTTACTGGGAAAAAGGATTTTCTTACCTTTGTATCTCCCCTTTCTTTTACGAGGCACTATGGCCAGGGTTTAACAATTGCCAATTATAAAATTAAGGTGAATGATAATGGTCTTTGGGATCTCGTGTACTCAGAACTTAAAGTTAACCCTACGGTATTAATTACCTTATCTGAAGAATCAGAAGGTTTGTTACGTGCAGATAAAGATTCTGCCGTATTTTTTAAAGATTGTGATAAAATTTCATTCGCTTATCTTGATACCGTGGATAATGAACTTGATGACAAAGAAGATATTCAAAAAAAATTTCAGAGTGTTGATGTTATAGAGGGCACAGATTTACAATGGAAAGAAGAAATGAGCAAAAAAGCCCCTCTGGCGATAAAATTATTGGTGTCAAAATACGGAAAGGAACACGAGCTGGTATCATCAATCATGGTTATGTATTAATTTTTAGCCTCTGGGCAATTGTAATTCTTGGGTTTATTGCGGTAGGCCTTACCCGTAGTACGGGTATTGCTATTAAAACGGAAATTGCTTTTACGGAGCGTGTAAAAAATATCTATGCAGCACGTGGCGCCTGTATGTATGCAATGCAAAAATTATTGCAGCCAAATGACAGGGAAAGAGATGCGAAAGCCGGTGATAGAGAGGCGCTAAAAAAGAAGAGAGGCGCAGGAGAAGATGCAAGTCTGCGGGAAAAAAGGAGACACAGCAATTCGTGGGTGCCCAGTAACATTCCGTATTCAATCCAGATAGGAGAGAGAGATTGTAAGGTATCCATCAATGATGAAAGTGGAAAATTAAATATAAACAGGATAACGGATGATACGAGAGCCAATTTCATAAAGGTTCTCACTTCTTGTAAGCTCAAAGAACATGAAGCAGAAACCATAACAGATTCTATCCTGGATTGGTTAGATAAGGATGAGTTACATCACATTAATGGTGCAGAAAAAGATTATTATGCCACGTTACCTGATCCCTATGAACCGAAGAACGGACCCTTTGAGTCACTTGAAGAGCTGACCTTAGTTAAAGGCGTTACTCCACAAATATTTGACTTACTGCGGGACCATCTGACAATTTACGGATCAGGGAAGATCAACGTAAATTTTGCATCAAAAGAGGCGCTCCTCTATATACCTGCGATTACAGAAAGGATTGCTGATTTCATAATTCAGTTGAGAAATAAACGAGGGAAAATTAAAAAGCTAGATACCTTAAAGGAAATATTCAGGTATTTTGGCATTATTGGAAAGGATTATGAAGCGATTCTGCAATACATAACGTTGGATAATTCGAATTATATTATGATCAATTCGATCGCTTCTTCAGGAAAAATAAAAAATGGATACAGAGTGCTTGTACTAAAGGGCATGGGACATTGTAAAATTCTTGCAACATATCCTGAATAAGCTACCTAAATTCTGGAATCATGAAAATACCATTTGCTAGTATATTTTCTCAAAAGGCCATGGGTTTATCTCTCCTTGGAAATGACCTTATTATAACGACCATCTGGAAGAAACTTATTGCCTACTCGCATGAAACTGTCAAAATTAATGATTTTATGACTAAGGATATCATGCAATTAAAACATGCATTTTCCCCAAAAGGAAATTTTGCAGGAGATATTATTCTATCCTTGCCGCGGGAGTTTTCTATTGTCCGGGAAATAGAATATCCCCATTCGAATCTGAAGGAGTTACGAGATGCGCTTGCGTACCAACTGGATAGTTTTATTCCTTTTAGTAATGAAGATGTTTATTTTGATCTTCATTCATTGCATCACAGCAGGCAGGATGCTAAGGTGCTCATTGTAGCTATAAAAAAAATAGAATTGGATGCTATCTTGTCAAGACTACAAGCGATTGAGATTGTTCCCGCCCGTGTCATGATCTCTCCTTTTGCTTTTCTCCCTATTCTGGAGGAAAAAAAGGGTCATATCGTTTTGATCAACAAAAATGCGAGGAATTACAGCTATAATTTATTTGAAAATAATCATCTGGTATTCTCATCTGTTATGAAAACGGAGGCAGAATTAACCAACCGGATTGAGGCGAACATTCCAGATGAAATATTGTTGGCAAATGTCAGTAATGATATTTTACCAAACGGAAGCACGATTTCCGCTCAATCATTGGATGAGTATTTGGAATCGTATGGTGCTGCTCTGTATGGTTTGGCAGAATATCCGTGTAATCTGAGCCTCATTAGGTCATCCAGAAAGAGGTTAAATGTCCAAACTGTTTTAATGTTCTTTTTAATAGGATTCCTGATATGTTTTGCATTTCTTATTCCTTACATACAGAAGGTGAATAATGTATCGGTATTAAAAACGATCGATACTCAGATTAAAGCAATTAAAAAAGATGTGACTGCTGTGGAGAAACTTCAGGATCGTATTGCAGTACTTGATAGGGCAGTTGATAATGTTAATAAAATTAAAGAAGACTATATTCCGCGGATTGATGTTATTCTGGAATTGGCAAAAGTACTCCCGAATGATGCATGGGTAAAGTCCCTTACTATTGTGGAAAATAGTTTTGAAGTAGAAGGCGATGCAGTGTCGTCAACGAATTTAATACCTATCTTGGAAAACTCACCGCTTTTTTCAGGAGTGGGGCTGGCTTCTCCTGTTACAAAAACACAAAGTGGCAGGGAAAAATTCCGGATAAAAGGGAATATTCAAAGACAATAAGATATGGGAAAATTTCCGGAACTTCTTTATAAAATCAAAATGAGGGAGCGCGTGCTTTTGATTGTAGCCGTCTTCGTTCTCCTGTTCATAGGTATCGACAGGGCCGTGATTACACCCTTTTTTACATCGATTAATGAAACAAAAGAGAGGCTTGAGACACAAAAACAACTTCTGAAAAAATATTATTCATTCATAGCAAATAAAAAACAATATGAGACCAGGTTGAATGACCTTGAGCGCTATTATACAGAATATCAAGAAAAATTCCTTTCCGAGGTAACGGAAGAACTTGCCTCTGCAAAATTACAAGAAATTATAAATAACCTGGCCAACAAGAACGGACTTGTCGTATCAAGAAGCACAGCTTTAAAAAAAGAGATAATTAACAAAAAACCATATCTTATTGTGCTATCCATTAATTTTGAAATAAGTAATCTGGATAGTTCCCTGAAACTCCAGAATTTTCTCTATGATATAGAATATAACAACGAGAAACTGCTTTTTCTCGATAATCTTAAAATAAAAACCCTGGGGTTAAATGTTGTAAAAGGCGCTACTATTTCTTCCACGTTGATGGCTATTGCTTCAATCGAAAAAAAGTCGTGATTTTATGAAGTCTCTGAATAAAAAAGTATTGTGGGTTGCTTTTGAATCATTCAGTAAAAAGATAAAGCAATGGAAGCATTATCTGCCGATTATAAATCTGTTTTTATTTACTAGTGTTGTAAGCCTTGCAATTCTCTGCGTATTTCTCGTGTATCATCCTCCCGAAATTAACAAGATTCCTGACAAGGAGGATGGTGGAATGCCTGTAAAGAATAATCTGTTGCCTTCCCTCCGGTCGGATACTAAACCAATAAATAATTATGAGCTTATATTATCAAACAACCCTTTCTCTCCGAACCGTACTGTCTGGACTCCGTTCGATATAAAGACAGAGGTAAAGGCAGAACAAAGACAAGTGGTGGAAGGGGTTGGACAACCGTTAGAAAATCAACAAAAACCAAGGGGAATACCAAAAAAAATTATCTTACGGGGAATCCTGATTCTCGGAAATACGCGAAAGGCTCTTATTGAAAACCCGGATCTGACAGCCAGTAAAAAACCGTTTATCTTTGTAGAAGAAGGCGAGGAAATCGCAGAATATAGAGTAAAAACAATAGAACCGGATCAAGTAAAGCTTGATTGGTATGGCGAGGAACAGGTTGTAGTCATGAGATCGAACATTAAAAAATAAACGTTTATGAGTATTTTTCGATATAAATTATTAACCGTATCCAGCGGTATTGTGGAAGGAGAAAAAGAAGCGCTGAGTAAGATAGACCTGATTAACGAACTCCGTAAATCAGGACACATTATTTTGCATATTCAGCAGGCAGATAAAAATAAAAAATTTGGATTTTTCCTGAACCGTGTGAATAAAAAAGCTGTCTTGCCTTTCACCCAGGAGCTTGCTACCCTGCTCGATGGTGGTGTGCCTCTTGACAAAAGTTTATCCATTCTATTGTCCGGACAAAGCAAGAATATGATTAGGGATGTTATTGAGGATTTGCTAAATGGGATTAAGTCCGGAAAATCCTTTGCCGAAACACTCACGAATCATGTTAAGCTTTTCTCCAGTGTTTATATCAATATGGTGCGTGCCGGAGAAGAAGGTGGGGTGTTGCCGCAAGTACTCAAGAGATTGGGGGTGTTTCAGGAAAGGTTGCAGAAAGTACGCGGTGAAATTATTTCTGCAATGATTTATCCTCTTTTGCTAAGCATCACGGGTCTTGTGTGTGTGGGAGCGCTTATTGTGTATGTTATTCCTAAGTTTGCGCAGATCTTTGAGGGTATGGGCATTTCCCTTCCTTTTTCGACCATGATACTCATGGGTATAAGCAAATATTCTATTCGATACGGTTGGGTTTTCATCCTTGTAGCAGTGATTGCGTTCTTTTCTTATAAAAAAGCAATGAAGGATAACCATGTTGCTATAAAATTAGATCAAAAGAAGTTACAATTGCCGTTTATTGGTAATCTTTTGTGGAAAATGCAGATATCAAGATTTGCCAGAACCCTTGGCACTTTATTGGAAAACGGTGTGCCATTATTAAAATCGATGGATATTGTTAAAGATGTATTATCCAATCGGTATCTCGCTGACATTTCAGGAAATGTAAAAGCAAGCGTAAAAGAAGGAGCAGGACTTACCATATCTCTTGCAAAAAGAGGTTTCTTGCCTGAAATTGCCGTCCACTTGCTGAAAGTAGGAGAAGAAACGGGAAATTTGGACCGAATGCTTTTAAAAGTTGCAGATAATTTCGATGCCGAAGTTGAACAACGAATGAAGCGTCTGGTGACCTTAGTCGAACCTGTACTTATCTTGCTGATGGGGGCAGTTATTGGTGTTGTTGTAATTTCTATGTTGACGGCAATCCTTAGTGTGAATGATCTACGATTTTGAAGAATGTTCAAATTGAAGAATGCTACATATCCATAATAATTCCGGCTTACAATGAGGAAAAGAGATTATTACGTACCCTTAACAAAATTTGTGCGTATTTTTCTCAGCAGGATTTTATCTGCGAAATTATTGTTGTAGATGACGGTTCTACGGATAATACTTCTCAAGTAATAAGGAATTTTGCGCTTTCAAACAATCACGTAGTAGTCTTAACAAACGAACAGAACAGCGGTAAGGGTTATTCCGTGAGAAAAGGTATGTTGTCTGCAAAGGGCAAATATGTTTTTTTTACTGACGCAGATCTTTCTACCCCGATTGAGGAGATAGAAAAGTGCCTGCCGTATCTTACCCATGATTATGATGTGGTTATCGGATCACGAAGCATGCCCGAATCCAACATCCTGATTCATCAGCCCTGGTACCGTGAAAAGATGGGGAAGATCTTTAATGTTATAGTGAATGCGGTGTTGCTCAAGGGAATTGTAGATACGCAATGTGGATTTAAAGGATTCAGACGAGAGATTGTTGAAAAAGTTTTTAGCAGGTGCAGCATTGATGGTTTTTCATTTGATGTGGAAGTTCTTTATTTATCACGAAAATTTAATTTTAAGATAAAGGAAATTCCCATTCGATGGGAAAATTCTGCTTTAAGCAAGGTAAATCCAATCAAAGATTCTCTTCAGATGTTTAAGGATCTGTTCCGAATAAAAATCAAAGATTTAAAAGGATACTATCGGTAACGTTACCTTTTATGGAATAGAATCTGACCCGGGACGAGAGATTCTTTTTCTCCCGGTGGTGTCCATAAAAATTCCATAATAGCGCCTCCTCCCCCATCAAAATATTTTATTCGCACAGGATGAAAACCCTCATCAAGAGGTATAACGCCGGAAATGTACCTTGTTGCATGAATATCGTCGTTATCAACGACCATGTTCCCATCGATGTAAACTACAGAACCGTCATCTGATCTTGTTGCAAATTGATAAACCCCTTTTTGAGTAATGGAGAGGTACCCCTCCCATTCGATACCAAAGGGGGATCTATAAGGCTTTTTTGTCTCGTCATTATAGATAAAGGAAACGGAATCTTTTTCCACCCGTGACGAAAAAGGTGTTCCGATACACTCTATATTATAATAGTATTTTGCAATTAATCCCCGTTCCAGTTCTTTCTCTGAAATTTTAGCAAGTGACGGAGTATTTGTCTTTGCGGTTATTTCTTTTCCAAATCCAGTTTCATATAAACCCTGTTGTATATACGCTGTGAGCCAGACGCCCGGCCGCAGTGCGAAACGTTCTTTCTTGTAATTCCCCTTTAATTTTTTCTTTAATTCCGTTTCACTGGTTTTGTCAACGATAATGACCGGGGCATTAGGATTTTCAATAATACCGCCCCAGAATTTTGCATTCTTGTATTCTCTGAGATACCAGGGCAACGGCCAGTATTCTCTCGAAACGACGTTGATGGCCATATTCTGCCCGCAGGTATTCGATAAGGATTTTAATCTGTCTAGTAAATTATAAATATCCCTCTTGGTTTGAACATAGACAAGTTCATACCGTTCATCATCGTAATTGTTAAAATTCAGCATAAGAGACTGGTAACAGGAAAAACCAAAAATACCAATGAAGAGAGGGTAAAAGATTGCATAATGCCATTTCTCTTTCATCATTCCGAATATCGAATTTACAAAAATTCCTCCCATAATAGAAAGTGGAAGTAAGATATTTAAAATCAGCCAGGGCGTTTTGTAGGGTATAAGGGAATAGGTTACGTAAATGAGAATAGCCCATGCCGCAATGAAAACCGTAAATTTGTTGCCATGACGGAATGAATAGTAAAATCCAGCAATTCCTAAAGCCAGTGTTGGAAATTCAAATTTATAAAGTAACTTAAAATAGTAAAAAAACGGTTTGGTATGTCCACCGCTGTGTGTGCCGGTTTTTGTCCATATCTTCAGGGTAGTTAAAATGCTCTTGATGCCTGAATAATAGGTAAAAAACGATGAATAAAACAAGAAGGTAATCAGAATGAGTATTCCTACGCTGATACCCACAGCGTATCTGTTTTTCTTACAATGATTCGCAAATGCTGTAAAGGTGTCTTTACAGTACAAAAACCTGACACCTTTCGATAAGGAAATCATTTCATAGCAATACGCAAAGGCTAAGGACAATGCGTAAACAGCAAAAGTAAGGATATATGTTTCTTTTATCGTTATGACAAATGCAATGCTTGTTGCAGCAAAATAGATATACCGTGATTTCTTTGTTTCCGTGTAAAGGAAAAAAGAAACCACTACAGCCAGGGAAAAGAAAACCAGATAAATTTCGTGGATAGTATCTCTTGAGAAGAATGCGTTTGCAGGGGAGATGGCAACTAACAGTCCTGTTGTCAGGAGGCCCATCGTACCTAATCGTCTCCGTAGCGGAAAGAATAAAGCCACAATCATGACCCCGAACAATGCGGGCATTAACCGGAAAGTAAAATCTGAAATACCAAAGAGGTAAAATGGGATTAAACCAATATAATAGAGAAAGGGACCGTGATAATTGGCAGGATCATAATGATAATAGTTTCTGTCGAACAAATTGAGCAGAAAAAAACTGTTTACTCCTTCGTCTGAATGAAAAGGTCTGAGGCCAATGTCCCAGAAACGGAGAAAAGACGCAATGAAAACGGGCACAAAAAAGGCAATAAGTAGTGTAATTTTTTGAATTCGTTTTTCTTTCATGGTTTGAAGGCAAGGGATTAAAGATTAAAGATTAAAGATTAAAGAAAAATAATTCTATTGTTGTTTGGTTTTTGATGCAATTGAACGCGTAACGAGGGTTATTTCTTTTGATTCCTGGATTACATACCTGCGTGTATCTTCGTTTCCCAGGTGGAGTTTGTTTATAACCTTATACCAAAAACGGGTTTCCCGTGATTCCCTCAAGCTTATTGCTACTCTTGCATGGAATTCCCTTGGTATTGATGCCTGACTTTTTTCATAAATAGCGCCAATTGAAGTAGCAGCTTTTGAGAATTGGTAACGAAACACGCCATATTCCTTTCTGCAAGGAGAAGTTTCTAAGAATTTAATAGCATTTACCGTAAAATTAACTAAGCGTTCTTTCAAATCAATTTTATAGTTTTCCGCCGTATCTAAAATAATCAATTCCCCACTTTTAATTTCAATATTCTGTTTCATTGACAATCCCATTTCCCTCTTTTTAACTTCAATCTTTTATCTTCAAGCTTTCTTCCGGTATCTTTTCTTCCACATCTCCGGGCGTTACCCACAAGAGCTTGAGAAATGCCCCGCCGCCGGCATCAAAATATTTGATTGTTATTTTGTGTGCGCCTTTTTCTAACGAACAGATACCTGTAGCAGACTTCGTTGCATGAAGACCGCCATTGTCTATTATCAGCGCATTATCCAAAAAAAGCCAGGAACCATCATCTGATGTTATCTTAAATGTGTATATGCCCGGAGTGTGGATATCGATAAAACCTTCGACAATAACGCCAAACGGGCTTGATACGGGCTTACTATCTTCATCGGTCCAATTGAATTCAATATCCTTAACAATCTCCTCATACGCTGGTTCACCTTCAAAATGTATGTTATCATAATATCGTGCACGTAATCCATACTTTTGGTTACCCAAATTATTTTTTATACTCGTTTTAGAAATCAGTGATTGTCTGGTTTGCTGGTTGGTAAGGTCGTAGATGGTATAATTTTTAGTGGTGATAATGGCAGGGTAATTGGTGTCAAAGAATACCTTGTTTGCACCCATACGCTTTTCATGCGGGCCAATCGAAACATAAGAGGGTTTGTAGATATTTATCAGTGCCGTAGTATCGGATTTCCCTTTTAGCATCGTCTTGATGTCCTGTTCGCGTTTGTTCGCGTCGCTATAGCCATGACTCCAGATATGCGCAGGATAACCCATTAAAGATTTTCTTCCGGACAAAAAAACCGGATGGTTAAATATGGGTGCATTTAAAAACACGGCGTCTGGTGATGTTTCGGCTATAATTCGTCTGGCAAGATTGGTTTCCTCCGTGCTAAATTCCTTCCACCCCGTGATGGGAGCTATGGCATATTTAAAGACGTCGATACCGCCTGCCGCTGTAAGGGAAGACACAATTAAGAAAAAGCCCGCTTTTGAAAGTAACTTGAGACTACCATTCTCATATAAATAAGTAAGTGCAAGTGCTGCTGCGGGTATGGTACCAAGGAGCCAATAAATCAATATTTTAATATTGTCCCAATTCCATGGTGCAAAAAGTATGAAATTAGGCAAAAGAAAAAGAATCAAAAACGCCGCTATAAAAAATCCCGCCCTTTGTGATGAACAATCGTTTGCCCTGGTGAAAAGAATGATAAGCCCGCTGATAAGTACTGGCCAGAAAAGGCTCGTATTTTTTATCCAGAACCACAAGAAATTTTCTTTCCCTGACATCCAGCCAAAACTGAGTTTAAAAAAACTCCCACCACCAACGTGTCCTGACAGATAATACACTTGCGGCAACGACAGGATAAAGGCGGGCAGAAAGAATAAAAACCATCTACGCCAGTCCCAGAATATAATGCCTAATGGTATCGTGACCATCAATACGGTCAGGAAACTATGTGAATGAAGGAAAGGAAGTGCGCCAGCAAGGATGCCGGCAAAGAGAAATTCCCTCCACTGCTTGTGTTCGATACCCGTGTAAAGGAAAGAAAAGATCGATATCGTGACAGGGAAACCAAATAAAAATGGCCGCTGTGGGATATTAAGGCAAGTCAGTGGTGTGATCCAATGGTAATTCAGCGAGGGAATCTTCGTGTAATCGCGAGGGATGTGCATAAGAAATGACCATAGCGTATGAGATGTGCTTGCAAGATCATGAAAGAAATAATAAAAACCAAAACCACCGGAAAAAAAGAAGAGAAAGACAGAAAGAATTGCAGCAAGCCTTTTTTTCACCAAACGATAGGTAAAGTAGTAGAGGGCACCATACAATGAAGCCGTAAGCAATAAGCCGGGAATGAAGAGTATGTCATCAAAATTTAAGCCTAACTTCAGAAAAATTGCAGAAAGAAAATCGGATAGAAATGGATAAACGAGTTTTTCTCCTGCAAAAGAGGGGTCCTGCGGAGGGATATTGTTTCCGTAAACAAACGAGGTGATATAGGCCAAATGGAGCGGCAGATCGCCATAGTTATTCGGAAGCCCGATATACATCCCATCTGTTTTCCAAATGATTGTTCTGGAGAAGAGGCGCCAGAATATTATAGTGAAAAAAGAAAATACTGCAAGATGTACAAAGTAAGATACCTTATTGAGAAGAAAATCGTTCTTTATCTCCCTTGTTTCATTCAGTATCTTTTCTTTAAACGATGTCCATGTAATTAAGAGAAAGAATAAACAAAAAAAAACGAGCAAGCTTGCTGAGAGATAAATGCACTTGAACTGAAGTCGCCAAAGCAGGGAAAAGAGGTAAACAAGCCAGGTCTGGAGTCCTAATCCTATAGGCACTCCATAAGTAATTCTTTCAAAAATGGAGTACCTTGATGTCAGAAGATAAGTAAGGAAATACCCGGCCGAAATAGAAATAATAATAAAGGAGATGACATACACCATAATATTTGTGTTTTGACGTCAGGAAATTTCAAATGGAGGTTATAGATCGGAATTTATTCCGTATAAGTAGCATAAATATCACACCCTAACGAGATACATACGCACTGATAAAAATATGGGCGAAGCATTTGTGCAAGATTAGTTTGTGCACACGATAGCGAATACTTCATCCTTACGCTATACGGCAAAACATCTCCTTTGTTAGGTTTTTTTCAAAAAGTCAATTGTCATAATTTTTCAAAATATACAATCTTTTGAGTTTGTTTTCAATAAAACATACAAATTATTTGATTTCTTTACAAATAGTTCTAATAAGAATATAATTTCAACAATAAAAAAGCATTTATATTACCGCGATTATTAAAGAAACAGAGCAATCTCTACAATGGAATTCACAAAATCAAAGGGACTTTTTATAACCCTTCTCATCATTCTGTTCATTGGTGGCATATACATAGGTATACGATTGCTTCTGCCCAATCGTGGATTGACGGGATATTACTTATACTTTTTGGATACGGAATCAAAACCGGAAAACATTCCGCTTCAACCACAACAGATATCTTCATCCGGAATGTGTTCCAACCTCAGGAAAAAGGTCTATGAAGGTTACCCCAAAAAAACGCTTATCAAAGAAATTACAGAAGATGCGCCCTTGAATTTTAACTGGTCTTCTGAGGCAAAAAAGTCTTATAAATCACCCTTCACCATAGAGTGGGATGGATTTTTAAAGATAGAGGATCCTGGTGATTATACTTTTATCCTAAGTTCCGATGACGGTTCAGAACTGTTTCTGAACAATAGCAAGGTTATTGATAATGGCAGTCAACATGGAATCGTGAAAAAAATAAAAACAATATCCCTTGAGCCGGGATTTTATCATTTTCATATGAGATATTTTGATGTGGGGGGAGGTGCGGTGCTCTCCCTGAAGTGGAAAATGCCCAATGCACAGGAAACTGTGATCCCTTTATCTCAATTTTATCATGAGCCAGCAAATCATACTATATACTTTGTAGACCCCGCAATTTCCCATGTTCTGCAAATTGAGCCCAAGAGCACAATCGACGAAAACCGTATTGTATTCAGAAAAAACGATCCTGCCATAGATTTCAGAAACTTTGGAATTCTTAGGACCTATTACGTGAATTACTGGGACAACCAGCGATTTCAACCACCGGTGCGTGTTCCTGCCTATAATATCATCTGGAGGGGTTTTATTTGGATACCAAAAGATGGTATGTACACATTCCATGCAGACACGAATGGAGAAATGATTCTGTTTATCGACTTAAAGGCTGTTATGAAATACCGTGCCGGAAATGATTCAAAAATACGAACTCATCTTGAAAAGGGTTGGAAACCGATACAGATCAATTATGTTAATACCGCCAAATATGCCAGACTGAATCTATGCTGGCAAAAACCTGAAGATAACAAGCTCGGATGTATTCCATCATGGTATTTAATGCCTTCAGAAAATAAGGATGTTTTTGGGAAGGCCAGATTGTGGTTTGCGGCAGGATTTCTAGTTGCATCAGTGTCCCTGGGTTTTCTTTTGTTTCTCGTCTTAAAAAACAAAAGGAAAAGCTGTTTTCAAGAATATGTTACGTATATACAACAGAATTGGCCGGTTGTGGCCTTAATTTTTATCGTAATTCTTGGGGCGGTTCTCAGGTTTAACCATTACAGTGTGATTCCACCTCATGGAGATACCATGGATGTCTATCAGGAAGCGTGGAATGGTTATCATATTCTCCATGGTGACGGGCCTCAATCATGGGAAGGTGCATATTTTGTGTCGGCGTATAAAAGTGGAGATAAGAGTTCTCTTCAATGGTTTGGGGATAGTTTTACGATAGTAAAACGTTATATCGCGCATCCGCCCTTGTTTTCCATCTTTGCGGGCATTCCACCAACGATTTGTGGTGCAAAGGAGTATTTGGACTGCAGATTAACAACAATTAATATAACGCCAATATTTTTTTCTACACTTACTGTTCTGCTGGTATTTTGTGTTTCTTATAAAATATACCGTTCTTATTCAATATCCATAATCGCTAGTTTACTTTACGCTACGGTTCCGATCTTTGTTGTTACTGGTCGAATTGCCAAAGGCGACGGCCTCCTTGCACTCGTCCTTATATCAGGCGTACTGTGTGTTTTACACTATGCAGAATCGGGAAAAAAGGTGTATGTAATCTATGCTGGATTATTGGCAGGCGTGTCGTTCTGGAGTAAAGAGATGGGTATCTGTGCAATCGTGATCATCCCATTATTGTTGGGTCGTAAAGGTTTCAGGAAAGAAGCTGGCTTGGCTGCCGGAATTGGTTTCGCCATTGCGATAAGTTATTTTTTATATTGCTATCTGATAAATCCAGAGGCTTTTTTCAAAATGATGGATTTGCGCGACAAACACCAGAGTGCTGTGTTCGATATGGTGATGAAATATCTGAGGGATTTTAGGATTACGATAAACTATGCACATTTTGGTATAGGATATTACTGGTGGTTCTGGTTTGCGTTGGTTTATTCAATGGGAAAGCGGGAATGGACTGTTCCCGTAACGGCATTTATTTTACTTATGACAATCAGTGCCCTGTCAACGGACATCTATCCCTTTGGCTGGTTTCTTATTCCAATTTACCCATTTATGGCAATTGCCGGAGGTCTGTTTATACGGGATCTCATTTCAAGACCGAATACTGCAAAGGCGCTCCTGATACTTTTAATTCTTCTTGCCGTTCCTTTAAGAGAAATTCTTCCTAGTAATTTATACAAATCGCAGTGGTTGTTTCGGTATTATCTTGCTATAGGCATCCTACCTTTTTTAGCGTTTGATTTTTTTAAACATCGGATTACCGCTGCCGTTGCAAAAACGGCCTGCTATCTTTATCTTTCATTCTTCTTAACAATAAATATCTACGTTGTGTATCACCTGCCTGATCTCTATGACCCGTTGAAAAGGTGAGATTTATTATGAATAATAGTTCTTAATACGTATTCCCGATTTTCCGGCCGATAATTATCTGATTCAATAAAAGGAAGTTCAGTCTGCACGATTTTAGAAGTCTTTCAAGGATCAGTTCAAAGGGCATCCCAACAGGGGAGACCATGAACCGTTCTGCCTTTAAGATTTCAAACCCTGATTTTTTGAATAAAGACATTAGTTTGTTTAAGGTAATGATTTCATGGTGCTCCTCTTCTTTTAAATGACCAATTTTCGTAGCAATCCCTTCCCAGAATGGATGAGGGGTAGTCACGATAAATAGACCATTTTTTCGCAGGACTCGAAAGGCTTCGCGGATTAATTGCATTGGGTCGGAGACGTGTTCAATAATTGCAGTAGCAATCACCACATCAAATACGTTTTCTTTCACAGGTAATACCAGAGCATCCCCTTGAAGTAAACAGATAGTTTTATTCTTGCGGCAGGCTATTAAGTCGTTTGAATATTCAATGCCTATGCAGGTTGTGTCGGGGAATACCGCCTTCAAATTGTTTAACATGAGGCCGTCTGCGGCACCAACATCCAAAATCGACCTTGGTTCTTTTGAATGAAATGTCTGGATGCTTTTTAGTACCTCAAAGCTTCTTCGTTTCAGTCTATAGATATGCGATCGCTTTGACTGGCGTGCAGTGGCGTATTCCTTTCCCAGAACCCCTTTCACGACTGCATACCAAAGACTTTGAGGCCAGCCCGTGCCATTCTTCTGAATTCACCGATTGACCGGATGTGGGTGAGTCTCTTCAAAATATAGGATGGCCGGGTATAGAAACTCTTATAAGCGTAAACGAGTAATTCTTGTAGTTCCTCTCTTGTAAAATGCTCCTCCCAACATTGTGGTTGAAAACCTTTGGTGGGATTTCTGGCAAATTCCCGCCAAAAATCATTTTTGATAATACCTTCTTTTAGCCCCATCTTGTATATCTCTGTAGCGGGGAAAGGTGTAAATATGGTGATGTGGACGAAATCGGGTTTTAACTCTTTGGCAAATGCAATGGTTTCCATGATCTCTTTCTTCGTTTCTCTGGGACATCCAATCATAAAATACGCCAGGACGGAGATACCTGTCTCTTTTGTCTCCCGGAAGGTAGTCCTTACCCTATCCACCGTAATCCCTTTGTTTAAAATCTTTAAGATTTCCGGGTTGCCTGATTCCACTCCATAATGGATGCGTTCGCAGTTTGCCTCTTTCAGCTTTTTTAACAAATCTTTATCAATGTTATTAACCCGGGCTCTTATGTCCCATCCGATAGTAAGTTTCCTCCTGATAATCTCATTGCATACCTCTATTACGCGCTGTCTGTCAATCGTAAAGGTGTCGTCATAGATCAGGAACTCCCGTATGCCCAGCTTTACACACGCCTCCATTTCGTCTACCACGTTCAAGGCAGACCGCGCGCGGAAACTCTTGCCCAAATGGGGCCGGTCACAAAAGGTGCATCGGTACGGACATCCCCGGCTCGTAAACATTGTGGTAATAGGTGTCCTCTTTGCCATGAGGGAACTGTATTTCCGGATTGGGGTCATGTGTCTGGCAGGGAAAGGAAGGCTATCGAGATCATCGTTCAGTGGCCGGGCGCCGGTATTGATAATCCTGCCATCTTCTTTAAATACCAGGCCGGGAATATTTCTTAGTCGGGCCTTATCGTCAATATTTTCAGTGAGCTCTTTAAAGGTAATTTCTCCCTCCCCAAGGACAAGAAAATCGACACCAGGGATATGGATGGTTTCTTCAGGATAAATATGTACATGTGGGCCGCCCAGAACTATCTTTGCAGTTTGATGCACAGATTTTACCAGGTTTATTACCTTTATCACATCTATCAGGGTAAAGGTCATGGCGGTAATACCAACTACATCTGGTAATTTTGACAGAATGATGCCTTTTAAACGATCGTAACCGATTTCCTCTGCCTGAGTGTCCAGGACTTCCACATCGTAGTCTGTATACTTTTCCAGATAACCAGCGATGTACAATATTCCCAGAGGAGGATTATAACCACGTTCTTCCCCAATAATGCTGGGATTGTTGCCAAGCAATTCATTTTCAGAAGGCGGATTGATTAAAAGGATTTTCATGATCGGCTTCTTTTATCTATCAGGTCTGCAATCATGCCAATGGCCAGAATTTGTACGCCGGAGATAAAAAGTATGACGGTGGTGATGTCCATAACTTTAGGGGTAAATAAATAGCTCAGTACAAGGACGGCAATACTCGATGCGAAAAAAAATGCGCTGATTGGCAAAAAAATCTTAAGTGGGTCAAAATATAAGACTGTCCGTATAATAAGTTGAATGAAGTTCAGGGTGTCCCGAACGGGTCTAATCTTTGATCTCCCCAAACGCAGATGATATTCGATAGGAATGAATTCAACCGCGTAGTCGTTGGTAAGCATGGCAAGAGTAATCGTTGTCGTAAATGAAAAACCATCAGGCAGGAGATGGCAAAATTTCATAACAATGTCCTTTTTCATTGCCCGTAATCCTGAGTTAAGATCTGGAATTTTTATACCAGTAAGAAAATTGGCCAGCTTGTTCAATATCCACTTTGCGGGTCGTCTTACGTAGGGAATGTTTGTGTCTTTGTTTTTCCTGGCTCCAACGACCATTTCACTCTTCGGTAAGAGTGCAAGAAGCCTTGGAATATCCTCTATGGAGTACGTCCCATCGGCATCTGATATAACAAGAGTATTATACCTTGCGTGCCGGATTCCGGTTTTAATGGCGGCTCCGTAACCGCGGTTGAAGGGATGATGGATTAACACAATATCCTGAATATCCCTTATCATTTCTGATGTACCGTCAGTAGAACCATCGTCTACAACGATAATCTCCCAATGGTTGCCGCATCTTTTCCTTAATGATCGAAGTGATTCGATTACCTGGAATATTCCTTCCTTTTCATTATACGTGGGAATAATAATACTTGCTTCTTCGATCATGGATTACCTTATTCTTGCAATCAATTTGAATAAAACGTATTCAATAAAGGTAAGGGAAAAACCGTAAAATTTAGTTTTTAAAAAACAGTGGTGAAGCATTTGCTTGCCTGAGTATGAGTGTGTTTATAGAAACGATAGCAAATGCTTCTGCCTTCTTACACGGTGAAGTAAAACATTGTAGTTATTCAATTTTTCACAAAACTGAATTGCTGTAAAATTATAATGTATCTGTTTGGTATTCTCAATCTTTTTTAATGCTGGTTAAATATGAGGGTTATAGAGAATACTATTAAAAATAATTATTGATTTTGATTATGATTATATGTATACATATCCTTAATGTTGTTGCTGCAACTGAGCTGCAAGCGTGTAAGTCTCCTTTTGGTGGAGTGAAGTTTTTATACTATGGATAAAGGGTGGTAAAATATTTTGCCACAAAAAACATGAAAAAGACGAATAAAAAACAAGTATCTGGTCAGCAAAAGATTGCGGTGACGAAGGATAAAGGATTGAAAGATTTTGAGAAACACATTAAGACCTTTACTACAGGTCTTTCTTCTCTGACAAAATCGTTCGAAGCTGTGGCAAAAAAAATCGATATCCTGGGAAGGCGCATAGATGTGTTGGAAAAGCTATCTGCTTCGTCAGAAAAAACCCTGCAAGCAAATAAGAAGCAGATGGAGGCAGCACTAAAGAATTATCTGGAAGCAGGAAAAAGAATAGAATCCGGGGTAAAAGAATTCATGGCGAAAAGTAAGGATATAGATAACATTGCAAAAAAAGTATATAGTATTGAAAAGAATCTGGAGGGACTGAAATCAAGCATTGATTCCATGGGTGATGTTGTTTCTGACATGGAGGACACCAATGAAGACGTACTAGATATTGCGGAGCAGATACAAGATTCGTTAGAAGAAGAGATATTTTAGGGAATACTATTTTTGTGGAGAGGACCGTTCTTATAGAAAAGGAGTGGAAATTATGAATGAAGCAAAAAATACCAATCCAAAAGGCCAGTCTTCAAAGAGATCTGTATCCGGTCAGAGACCTCAAAAAGAAAAATTAAAACCATCTGATATCCAGGCAAAGTACGATGTAGATATAAAGCCCGCCTTGTCATTGATAAAGAAAATTGATGACATACTAGGCGAAATAGAACTCAAGCCCATTAAGTCCTTTGAAAAAAATGAACAGGGAAAGCTTCTTCATGCGTATGAGAAGTTAATATTCCTTATGGTGCGGGAGATTAATAATTCCAGACGATAAAATTTTCTTCTGTTCCCCGCTTTGTTTTTTAGCACAAAAGATTCTTTTGCGCCGTTTTTCCAATTAGACTGGTTCGTAACTTTTCCATCGCCTTCTTCCTTTTTGTTGTATTAAATAGCATGATAAATTATCAACAGTACTTTGTTAAAATTTAAGCGGCGAATTTTTTCTTCAGTCGTTTCGATTTGATTTTGAAATAAT
>NZ_MJUW02000114.1 GCF_001753675.2 Candidatus Brocadia sapporoensis
ATAACGATATGCTATAATCATGACATCCCTTCGGGATTACAGAATCAATATTTTGTTCACTCATAGGGTTTGTGAGCGAATGTACGCTGAATAGTTACTTTTTATTTGTTTAAAAAGAGGTAACAATTTAGCTTTTTAAAAATCTTAGTAATATGATATCTTGCGGCCTAAAGTAGGGGCAGGTTTGAAACCCGCCCCTACAACAAATACCATTTGTAAAGGATTTTCAAAAAACTAAATCAATTCAAAAAAGGGGGCTTTATGAAAGAGAGCAATCTATTGCTTCTTGATATTAACCCTGCATCCGGCCTTGGTAAAATGTTACAAGAAACTTTCAAATCATCCAACGGACTAAATATCCCGCTGAACTACGAATCTATGGAGATGGAGACATCCCATCTCGCTACCAGGAATATTGCTAAAATTGTCCCGACTTTCCGCCCAGACATAATTTTTCTCATTTCGGC
The DNA here is from genome assembly GCF_001753675.2 of Candidatus Brocadia sapporoensis. Lineage (GTDB taxonomy): Bacteria > Planctomycetota > Brocadiia > Brocadiales > Brocadiaceae > Brocadia > Brocadia sapporoensis. The sequence continues at coordinate 468 of NZ_MJUW02000114.1, forward strand.
TCATGCCGTACGTCATCATGTCTATACACTCTTGCAGTCTTTAAGAACCGTATTTACGAAGATACCGGTCATCCTGGTGATGGATGAGTGTCCGGCTGAGGAGGTCTTTGATTTGCTTAAGATCGGGGCAACCGATTTCATCACACCACCGTTCAAGTCCGCCGATATCCTTCCCCGTATCTGGCGATTGCTGGAACAAAATGCGCCGGCAGAGAGAATACACCAAACTCTTATGGAAAAAATCGGATTACAACAAATTATTGGGGAAAGTCCAGCCTTTCTTGCAGAGATAGAAAAAATCCCTCTGGTAGCGAAAAGTGATGCGACTGTCCTGATCACCGGAGAAACTGGCACGGGAAAGGAGGTATGCGCCAGGACGATCCATTATCTCAGCCCGCGAACGGATAAACCGTTCATCCCGGTCAATTGTGGCGCTATTCCCACAGAACTGCTCGAAAATGAACTCTTCGGCCACAAAACAGGTGCATTTACCAGCGCCACCTCTTCCCAACCGGGGTTAATCCAGGAGGCAGACGGTGGTACCCTCTTCCTGGATGAAATCGACTCTCTCTCTGCCACGGCACAGATCAAACTGCTGCGCTTCCTCCAGGAGAAGGAATATCGCCCGCTCGGTTCTTCGAAGGTATGCAAAGCAGATGTTCGGATCATTACCGCATCGAACATCAAACTGGAAGATGCGGTCATGACGGGAAGATTCCGCCGGGACGTTTACTACCGGTTAAACATTGTCCATCTCATACTGCCGCCTTTGCGTGAACGACGCAGCGACATACCGCTTCTCGCCAGGCATTTTCTGGATACGTATGCAGACGAGTATAACAAACAAGCAGCCGAATTATCCCCCGATGCCCTGCAGATACTCCTGCTTCTTGACTGGCCTGGTAATGTCAGAGAGCTGGAGCACGTGATCGAGCGGGCAGTTGTCCTCTCAAATCAAAGAATCATAGGGAAGGAAGACCTTGTCCTGCCGTCGCCAGAAACCGATATGCAGATTGAGTCTTTCCAGGAAGCGAAGAAGAGGGTTGTCGTACAATTTGAAACGGCATATATTCAAGACCTCTTGCTTGCCCATCACGGCAATGTCACTAAAGCGGCACAGGCTGCAAAAAAGAATCGCCGGGCATTCTGGCAACTTATGCGCAAACACCACATCAATCCGGAAAGCTACAAAACTATACCTCATAGCACCACCCCGCCCCAACCAAAGGAAAAGAGTCAATAACTTCATTACGAACACTTCAGTTTTTTGAAATATTTCAGCAAAAACAAGGTATTACATGCCGCTTCGGGGCAGATTTGAAACCTGCCTTCACAATACAATATTATTCATACAGAGAACATTTCAAAAACTAAAGAGTTACCTTCTTTATCGTACCCGCATTCATTTGTATCCATTCATGATCGATTACAATTGCAGAACGACGAGTTGCGTCGCTCTACAATTGCGGCATTGAAATTCCTGGCATAGACTTAGATTTTTCATAACACACAACCAGGACATTTATCTGCATCTACCAGGACATATTTATCCTATTATTAATCCTCTCTATCTCAAACGACTTACTATAAATCTGCTAAAATACCCTGGACAAAAAGAACATAGTTAATGCTTAATTTATAAAAAAATCCAAGATCTTGCCTGAACGTTACATACAGAAAAGAAGTCTCCATCTCCTTCATCTCTTTGCATTTGAAAACAATCTGTCTCTCTATGCAATGAATTTTGTGTACAAGGGCATTACGGTTGCTTCATATTAGATTAACCGTCATGTCAGAAGATGAAAGTGAGCCTTGTCATTGTGACCATGAGGAACACCATCTCAATGTTTAATAATGAAAAAGCATGAAAACTGTACAACGGGAAAGCCATACATTATGCAAGAGATATTAGCCTATCTGTCAGTACATCCCGATGCCCAGGACACGCTGGAAGGTATAGCGGAATGGTGGCTTCTGGCGCAAAGAATCAGACACAAGACACGTGAGGTCAAAAAATCTATCGCAAAACTGGTAGCGCAAGATCTCATTCTGAAGCATGAAGGCAAAGACAGGCACACGTATTATCGAATAAATCGGAGCAAGTATAATGAGATAAAAACGATAAAACAAAAATCATAACGATAAGGGTAAACCCTGAGTGATCAGGGGACGCAAAGTAACAGGGTCTTTTGTAGGGGCGTAGTGCCTACGTCCTTTACGGATATACGTTAGAAGACAGCCTTACTGCCGAAGATGTTTGGAAGTGAATATCTTTGCAGTAAGGCTTTTTTGTTTCCCTTTGAATAACATGTAATCATTTACGAACAGACAAGGGAATTTACCATGAAATATACACTATGCATCACACAGCAATGTAATATGCGATGCCAATATTGTTACATCGACAAAAAGGATACGGAGATGTCTTTATCCATCGCAAAAAAGATTGTTGATTTCATCTTCAAAAATACTCCTTCCAAAGAAAAGATTGATATCGGTTTTTTCGGTGGTGAACCACTTCTTGAATTTGAGCTTATTAAAAAGATTACCGAGACGATAGAAAACCATCCATCGTTTAATAAGAAATTGGTAGAGCTTACCGTGGTAACCAATGGGACAATTTTTTCTGATGAAATAGCTGATTTTTTGAATGAACACCATATAGGGTTCTGTTTAAGTTGCGATGGCCCTCCATTTGTACAGGATACGTTTAGGTGCCTCCAGGATGGCAAAGGAAGTTCATCCATTGTTACGAACACAATAAGACGTGCGAAAGAAACTCTTCTCTCGGTACTTGTTAATGCGGTATATCACCCTCAGACCTTTCGATATTTACCTCACGTGGTAGAATATCTTGCTTCCCTTGGACTAAAGCGGATTTATTTAAATCCTGATTTTTCAGCGCCCTGGTCGAAAAAAGAGGCGGAATTACTTTCTGAGATTTATGGTCAGATTTCAAAACAGTATATTGACTTTTATCTTCAGAAAAAACCACATTTTATCAGTTTAATTGACAGCAAGATTGCCGTTATTTTGGGCGAAGGATACAAACCACTTGACCGCTGCAAAATGGGAACTGGAGAGTTTGCCTTCACACCTTCAGGAAATATTTATCCCTGTGAGAGACTTATCGGCACAGACACGGGAAATGGACACTGTATTGGTAATATCGCTAGCGGATTAAATAGAGAGCAAATGTCATGTAAGACAGCCCCTGGAATGGAAATAAATACCGAATGCATATCTTGCAGCTTGAAGGATTACTGCATGAACTGGTGTGGCTGCTCCAATTACTTTTCATCTGGGTATTACAATAGGGTAAGCCCGTTCTTATGCTTATCAGAAAAAACTGCGATTTTAACTGCATTTCATACCTTCCGAACCCTTGAAGAGAAACTTGGATCAGCCTTTTTTAACAATTTAACAGAAATACATACTGGTGCCAACTGTACGATCGGAGGATAGAATTAAAATTTGCAATCATGCTTCGGCAAGAAGTATCAAACATCTGAAAGGGTTTATAAAGATGAATCCGCTAAATAAAATAAATCATTTTCTATTAAAAGGAAACAGCATGAAGAATGGCCGCCCTCCTCCAACGATTGGGAAGTGTTATATCTCTTCATCTATAAACAAATAAGAGTCAAGAGGCATCGCATAATTAATAAATTCTGTTTCTGTGTTATATAAACGATATATTTTATGGAGGGTAAAACAATGTATCTAATAAATCCTTTCTTAGTCGGCAACCCTGATTTAATAAGGCGATTTAAATGGGGGATACCAGCAGATTTTTGGCTTAAAAATATAGACTATACCGGCAAATTTATAACGGAAAATCAAATCCGTCCCGTACCTATTGAGGCACTAGCGACAGAAAATCCACAGGGTATATTTGCAGCTAGAGAACAAGAAAAAGCCCTCCTACCTCATTCTGAATGGTTTGGAGGAATTAAGATACCTCATTTGCATTTTAAAAGAGATATCTATCTTCTCAACGAAATTCAATGGAGAAGATTTTCAGAAAATATTATTAATGATTTTAGGAAAAAGTTGGATAACGTAAAAACTGTGGGTTTTGAACAAGTTATGGAAATGTCAAATGCAATAGATAGTATTGTTGTCTAGTACGATACTAGGGGTTAGGTATGTTCTCGCATCAACTTTTTAAGGATTCAAAAAGAGCCGAAAACCGCATCCTAAAAGATAAGCATTGGATTCATATGGGTAATCTGTGCAGATGGGGAATAAATAGATGAAAAAGAAGAGCATGAGGTAATAAGGTTCAGGCTTCATTGTGAGCGTTTGACGTGTATGTTCGACAGAGAGAACTCACGTTGATGGCTTGTCGAACGATTAAAGGTGTGTTTCGTACTGCTAAATTCCATACTCAGTCATAGCAAGGTTATACACTCTTTTTCAAATTGATTCCGTATCTCTACGTTCATGGACAACAGAGTCTGCTATTCATGAAAAAAATGGAAGCGTACAACGTGAAAAAGCCATACATTATATAGGAGATATTAGCCTGTCTATCTGAACATCCCGATGCCCAGGACACACTCGAGGGCATTGCGGAATGGTGGCTTCTGGCGCAAAAGATCAGACACAAGACACGTGAGGTCAAAAAATCTATCGCAGAACTGGTAGCGCAAGATCTCGTTCTGAAGCATGAAGGCAAAGACAGGCACACGTATTATCGAATAAATCGGAGTAAGCATGATGAGATAAAAGCAATGCAACAGAAAAACATAACGACAAAGGTAAACCCTGAGTGATCAGGGGACACAAAGTAACAGGGTCTTTTGTAGGAGCGTATGGCATAGATGTAAAAAAGATAGCCTTTTTGCTAAAAATGTTCTAAAAGGAACTTGTGTAAATATTTTTGCAGTAAATCTTTTGTTTTAGGAGGTAAAGATATGACCTAAAGAGCACATATTATACTCCCAAATGTCCGCATAATAAGTCCTCTGAAATATTATAGGGAGGGTTAAATTTTATGAAATTTGAAAAATTAGTGTTGCAAAATCCATGCTCGGCAGAAGAAGAGCTAAATAAGGCTGGAGTAAAGACCGTTGTTAGCGAATCGAATGATTTTTATGGTGCAAACAGTTTAGAAACATTTTCAAGCGCAAGCGGACTGACCTACACGCACGAAGATGCAGATGGATTTTTAGATTATCCAACATCGTTTGCAGGAAAATCTGCAAACTACTGGCGTAAGGATGCAGGAGTGAAAGTGTGGGCTTACGAAGAAACGTACGATAATTGGCAGGACACATACGGTATGGATGCAGTGATGGTATTTTATCATTCCGGCCATGGCAACATGGATAACAACGGCGTATTTCAAGCACCACTGGGCGGTAAATGGGATAACCGCGATTGGGCATTCTCGAATAACATGGCGTTCGCAAACGAAGAGTTGCGCTATCTCTTCTGGTCAACATGTTTTTCGCTGCGAGTATCCGGCCCGGATAATCCGGTGCGAACATGGTGGAATCCGAACAAAGGCGGACTCAGAATGATGTTCGGCTATGAAACCACCAGCGTTGACGATCCGAACTACGGCAAGTTTTTTTGGGATGAATGGAAGAAAGGGAAAACATTTGCCCGTGCATTTTTGGATGCGAGCTGGAGAATCAGCCATAATCAGGTTCCTGTGGTAATGGCAGCAGGAGCGAATGCAAGTGATGCAATCAATCGATTGAATAACGAGCGATTCTTTTCGCGAACGCCCGTTACCAAGGGTTGGTATCAGTGGCAATGGATTGGAACTCTACCGACGCGTTCGTTTGCGAGCGAAAGAAGTGTTCCAAAGCAACTCAGCGGCATTATACTGAACAACAAGTTTGCAAACGACGAGTTCATTGCAAAAATTGCAAGCAAGGTTGGTGTTACACAAAAAGATGCCGCAATCCTTCTTGATCCAAACGGCAATCGTATGTTGTCAACGAAAGAAGTTCATACGAATGTAAACAACCAAGGCGCATTGAATTTGTATTTCGGCAAAACTAATATACAGAATGCCTCTCTCCTCGATGAGAACAAAGCAATCAAGATCGCTCAAAATATCATTAGCGATCTCGGTTTGAACGAAGGAATCAAATTAACGTTAGGAAATATCCGGCATTGTTTTACTTCCGGTGGAACATTGAAGGGAAGTGGCACGATAGAAAAGCCATATGCGGTTGAAACAATTGTTCAGTTCCGCCAGAGTCATGAAGGAGTTAAAAGTATCAATTCAGACCACGGGCTTATAGCAGTTAGCATTGATAATGATGGACGCATTGTCAACCTTTACGATTCTACGAAATTGGTGCTAGGAGAAGTTGACAAGCGTGCACTGAATGCATCATCACCGCCTGATCCGAAAGGTTCCTCTGGTACAAATACTGAAGCACAGTTCAAGAAGAAGATTGATAGAATCCTTGCTGACAGCGAAAGTAAATCTTCCGTACTTCATGAAACGGTTGGCTACGATTTTTCCGGAAATCTTGGTACCCTTGTTCATCAGAAGGAAATTGAAGTGGACTTCGGACAGAATCTGAAGAAGCGTTACAAAGTAAGAGTGCCATTGGAGTGATAGAAAGTTTGCAGTTGTGGCTGGGTTATTAGTAATTTGGCAACGCAAGCTTTTGCACAACCAAAAAATGAATCAGAATCAAATTATTATGGGAAAGATTGAAAAGGATAAGATCATGAAGTCAGGGTCATTCGTTATCCACGTATCCAGCGACGGATAGTGTTTCTACACGGATGAAAGTCCCGTCGTGGTAAAAGCCAGGGCCGTGAACCAGGGGAGAATCTATGGTTGCTAGGGTGTGTCTTGAATATATTTATTCTTTATCTTGTCGACTTGATCTCTTCGGCAGAAATGACCGGTATTTATTTTTAAGATATGACAGTTCTCCCTTTCATTGAGAATAAATAAATCTATGTAAGGAGGTGATGCTTAAGACTATAAGAAATGTACCACCTATTTTAGCGGAGAGGATGATAACACCTTGATTTTAAACCAAAAAAAGAGGAGATGATGCTTATGGAAACACGAAGGGGTTCGATTGAGGCGATTAAAGAAATAGTCAGGCTTGGCAATAGAATTAGTGTCGATGAAATGGCAAAGATTTCCGACATGGCTTTAGCCCTAGATGGTTCAATTACCTCGGTAGATCCTGATGGAGACTGGTGTGGCACAGGGCGTATTCGTTTTAAGTGGCCTCCCAAGAAGAACGAAGAGTTCATAAAACTGCTCGATCATTTAGTAAGAAGCAGGATCAACCACGAGGTACTGATTAACGGTATCCCGGTACCAGATCACATAATAATTAATGTTTCTCGTCAAATCGGCCAGAGATTAGGCCGGTAGGCCTTGTCATGATCCTATGGACAACTATATCCTTTCCAAGTATATGGTTGTAAGTGGCTGTGATTCTGTGAGGTATCCTCAAATTGAACAGGAGGTATAATGAACACGAGCAATAGGACAGTGCCGGCCAGTTATGATTTATTGTCGCCTTTCCTTCTTGCGCCAGGTGGAACACGAATTATACAGATACAGCCTACACTTCGTTGCAATCTGCGCTGCGTACATTGCTATTCAGAGAGTGGTCCCGACCGGACTGAAGAACTATCTCTCGAAAGCTTGAAAAATTTCCTTGCGGATGCAGGCAGTCTTGGATATCGGTATGTTGGTGTTTCCGGGGGAGAGCCACTCTTATGGGAAGGACTAGAAGGTTTTCTTGATTTTGCGATGGAAAAGGGATTCTCCACTTCCATTACAACAAATGGTACTCTTCTTACTGCAAAGAAAGCCGTTAGACTTCACAAGAGAGTAGGCATTGTCGCTGTGAGTGTAGATGGGCCGCCTGAGGATCATGCGGAGATACGCAGATCAACAACTGCTTTTATTTCCATGAAGCACGGGCTTTCAGCGCTGCGTGATGCAGGTGTTCCTTTTACACTTGCCTTTACTCTGACCCGGTACAATGCTGATCGACTACGTTGGCTCTATGAGTTTGCTAATGAAGAAGGTGCAGTAGGAATACACGTCCATCCTTTGTCAGGCATTGGGAGTGCTGGTATTTTTCTCTCTGCCGCAATTCCTGATAATGTAGAATTTAAGGTCGCATCGTGGCTTCTCGCACTATTAGTATGTAATAACGGGTCCGGTGTGCCCGTTATTACGTTTGACGCAATTCCGCGTGCTGTTGTAGAGCAGAGTTGCTGGCCAATGCTCGTGGAAGATGTTGAACGGCTCCGCTCTGCACCATTCGCCGACCTTGTTCCTTCCCTTACAGTCGAGCCGGATGGCTGCATCGTTCCATTCACTTATGGTTTTCGTCGTAAGTGGTCTCTTGGATTCATCGGACAAAAACCCTTAGATCGGATGGTAGAAGCATGGCGTGCAACATGCGCGGCTCCTGTCGCCACAATCCTACGTTCTACTCTTGAACGGCTTGCAGCAGCAGATATCGAGTATTGTGATCTGTTCTGGGAGATGTTGGTATCGGCCAATGGCTAGTGGGGGAATGGGTTCAGATCGCATCTTGAATAATTCCCTTTCTTACCGATTTAACACTTCCAACAAGAAAAACAACTAAGAAAAAAGATTATTATATCAAATGAGAAAAATGTTAATCTGGAAGATTTAATTTTTGAAATGAGGCATTCCATGAAAATCAAGCATTGTGTTTATTTCCTGACATTTCTTTCGCTACTTTCTCTTGCTTGCGCTAAAATTGAGGTGGCCGAGATCAAATTTAATCATGACACAACAAGCTGGAGCAATGATGCCCTGAATATCCGTCAGAATTTTACTCAGATCATTAACGTACCGGAGTGGAGCGCTGTTAAAACAAATCCCAAGGATTCACCGGCTGCATTCGTTGGCGGCCGCAGTGTGAAAGTTATGGTAAAATTTAAAGGGAGTCGCGATGGTGTCTACAAGGTTTATACACAAGGCGGGCCTTTTCATTTAAAAAAGACCTCTGTCCAGATTCTCAATGGCGTTTCGAATCCGGCTTGGATTTCATTCGAGACCTCGAATATACCGGCAAGGGTTACCGTTGCCGATGTGACATGGTCCTGGAAACGTAAATTATGGTGGGTATTCACTCAACAATTCGATACCAGTTATCATCGCTTTTATACCGTTCTGGATGAGCCAAAAGAGCCGTGGAAACAGGCGCCTTTTCCTGACAGCCAGAATCCGTGGACTGAAGCACTCGACTATGCCTGCTCCTGGGCAGATGGAGAAGGGACGTTTGATGGAATCGCTGGTAAGGTTACTGAACATATCAACAATGGACCATACTCCTATGATCAAAATGGGGGAGCAACGCACTATGGATATTATAATCTGACCGCTTTTCTGGATCGACTCAACGGCGGCTGGGGTAATGGGTCGGTTGTCAATTGTTCAGATTGTGGAATGTCAGTAACAACATTTTCAAACTTGCTCGGCTGTCAACTGTGGTCATCAAAGATGGGATGGGGGTTTTCTCTAAACAAAATTATTGCCGTAGGATATTCCACATTTGCCTGTCCGGATTGGGGATGTGGATTCAATTATCATGAAGTTGCCTGGACAGGGAATGCCCTTGCCAGTGAACCGGTTTTTGATGCATGCCTCAAGGTTGATGGCGATGCGGATCCGGTAAATTCCCCTCATACTGCTTTATTACCAAAAAATATCATCTTTGACGATCCATCGAATATCGATTATCACGAAAGGCTTGTGCCACCGGCCTCGCTTCCTAATTGCCTGGCACGGCCATCAACAAAAACGAGACCGCCGGTATTTTAAGGGAGGGTACGCGTAATGAACTCGTGACATTTTCATAGCCATCACTGTGCGGTACAGAGAAATTCACTAACCATGGCGTTGTGAAAAGCTACCATTGTTTGACTTATTTTGTCCACTAAAGAGGAGATTATAATGCAATTAACCCATGTTAAACTGATTTCTGCGCTGATAATTTTGCTGCCACTGTTTTCATTTGTTTCACATGCGGAAGAATCAGAAGAAACCCAGCGGGATTATCTTAAAAAACAAGTTCAATATGACCGATGGAAAGATATTTTGAAAACAAAATCCGAATTTCGCTATGAAGAGTTTAAACTGGACAATACTACAGTAAGTCCCTGGCGTATTCAACGCATGCAAGAAATTGGAAAAGCTGACCGCGGAAAAACAATTCGATATGTCCTCTCAAAATCTGATATTGTCCGGGAGGCGCGGGAGATACTTCTGGTTTCTGTCACCTACTGTCCGACACGAGCTGACGCAGCAGAAGGACTTGTTGACCACTTGCTCGGAATACAACGTCCCGGTCTTAAGCTTGTCGAGGAAGACGCCATGATACTGGGTGATCTTGAGATCAACATTCCGGATAGTCCCGAGCCGGCTATTTTCTATATTAGAGGCAATATTTTGATCTCTGTTGAAAATGCAGGAGAAAAAGCGGCAACGGACATCAGGTTGCTGGCGAAAACTCTTGATGAATATCTCAAGAAAAAACAGAAGTAACTTTCCTGCACCGGAAGATTGAGTTTTATTAAATACTGTTAAAAAAAGAAAGAGGATATTTGGTATGGCGGAGGATCCCTTAATGACAACTGTAAGGCATCAAGGACATTTGCTATCATCAAATATCTTCAGGAAAAGTATATACGCTCAAGCATGTAATCTCGTTGGCTGAGATACATTTAACTCTTGAAATTTGTGTACTATTGGTGGGGCATTGCCTTTTCACTCTCCTCTGGATTAATACAATCGGTTATTTTTTTTCCTTTCCCTGCAAGATGGATCATAAGAATGGAAATATCGGCAGGAGAAACACCTGAAATACGCGATGCCTGCGCCAGTGAAACCGGGCGGATTTGCAAAAGTTTTTGGCGTGCCTCTTTTCTCAACTCAGAAATATTCTGGTAGTCAACCCAGGAAGGTATTTTACAGTCTTCCATTCTTTTAAACTTCTCTACTTGTATATGCTGGCGTTCTATGTATCCCTTGTATTTTATCTCGATTTCAACCTGTTCTTTGACTTCTTTTGACAGGTGTCTCCGGCAAAGTTCAGCGTCTATAGCAAACAGATGATCAAAGGTGCAATCCGGGCGACTCAATATTTTTGCCAAAGTGTCTGGCCCTATCAGTTTTTTATCCATATATGTCAGAACATCTGTAATGGTATCTTCTTTTTCCTGCAATTTGCTCCACTGCTGTTCTGAAATGAGTCCGTAACGGTATCCGTATTTCATCAATCTTCTATCGGCATTATCATGCCTTAAGAGAAGCCGGTATTCCGCACGGGAGGTAAACATCCGATAGGGTTCTTGTGTGCCTTTTGTCACAAGGTCGTCGATCAATACACCGATGTATGCCTCCGACCGGTCTAAGAGAAAAGGTTCTTTTTTTTGTATTTTCAATGCAGCATTGATACCTGCCATAATTCCCTGGGCAGCGGCTTCTTCATAACCAGAGGTTCCATTAATTTGTCCGGCATGGAAAAGGTTTTCTATAAGCTTGGTTTCCAAAGAAGGCTGGAGCTGGGTAGGAGGCACAAAGTCATATTCGATAGCATAACCGTACCTCACAATTTCTGTTGTTTCCAGGCCAGTAATAGAATGCACGATTGCCTCTTGAACATCGTGAGGCATACTGGTGGAAATCCCGTTGCAATAAATTTCAAGCGTGTTTAACCCTTCGGGTTCAAGAAATACCTGGTGCTGATCTTTTCCTGAAAAGCGTACAATTTTATCTTCCAGAGACGGACAGTATCGTGGACCTACAGACTGAATCTGTCCCGTATAGAGCGGCGCACGGGACAGGTTAGACATAACAATCTTATGGGTGTTGTGATTCGTATATGTAATATAACAGGGAACCTGGGATCGGTTTATCTTTTCCGTTGAAAAGGAAAAAGGTTGGGGATTTTCATCTCCGTATTGAGGCGTAAGTGCCTTATAATCAATCGTACGGCCATTGAGACGTGGAGGAGTGCCGGTCTTGAGACGACCTACCTCAAACCCGAGCCTTCGCAAGGAATCCGATAGCTTTTCTGATGTAAGTTCACCAATACGGCCACCAGAGGTGATGAACTTACCGATATGGATAAGACCTTTTAAAAATGTTCCTGTCGTGAGGATAACGGCCTTTGCCTTGTATTGTAAGCCGCTTTGTCCAATAATTCCAATTACTTTTTTCTTGTCGACGATGAAATTATCGGCAATTTCTTGTCTTAAAAAAAGATTAGGCTGGCTTTCCACTCTTTTTTTCATGGATACCTGATAGGCTTTTTTATCGGCTTGAGCACGGGGTGAATGGACGGCAGGCCCTTTCTTGGTATTGAGCATTCGAAACTGGATGCCAGTTTCATCCGTTACCTTTGCCATCTCTCCACCGAGGGCATCAATTTCACGAACCAATTGACCTTTTGCAAGGCCACCGATAGCAGGATTGCATGACATTTGAGCAACCGTATCCAGATTTATAGAGAACAATGCGGTGCTCATTCCCATACGCGCGGATGCGAGAGCTGCTTCGCAGCCCGCATGCCCGGCGCCGACCACGATTACATCAAACTCTGTATGCATATACTACTTTGCATGTTCAATGAAACGTGTTTCACGAATTACGGTAACAACGACCTCCCCCGGATATTCCAATTGTCCCTCAATTTCTCTGGCAATGTCGTAGCACATCTTAGCGGCAGCCTTGTCATTGGTTTTGTCCGGGCACACCATCACCCGTACTTCCCTCCCAGCCTGTATGGCATAGGCGCTTTCTACGCCGCTGAAAGAGGTTGCGATATTTTCCAGTTTTTCAAGACGTTTGATGTATTTTTCTAACGTCTCTCTTCTTGCACCAGGCCTACCGGCGGAAATGGCATCGGCTGCACTTACCAATACCGTATAAATTGATTCAACGGGTGTTTCCTCATGGTGGCCGGCAATCGCATTCACCACTTCAGGTCTTTCATCATAACGTTTTGCAAGATCTGCACCTGCAACGGCATGAGTGCCTTCCATTTCAGGGCCAATAGCCTTGCCTATATCATGTAAAAGTCCGCAACGTTTTGCCAGCGGAACATCTAGTTTTAATTCTCCTGCAATTATTCCCATAAGATTCGCAACTTCGATAGAATGCCGCAACTGATTTTGTCCATAACTCGTTCTGTACTTGAGCCTGCCAATAAGCTTTATTATTTCCGGGTGAATCGTATGAATTCCCAAATCAAAGCAGGTTTGTTTTCCCGTTTCATGAATAACTTGTTCAATTTCCTTTTCCGTCTCCTTCACAATTTCCTCAATATGCGCCGGATGGATTCGTCCGTCAACGATCAATTTTTCCATCGATTGACGAGCTATTTCACGACGAACACTGTCAAACCCTGAAAGGACGATTACGCCTGGTGTATCATCCACAATGACATCAATGCCCGTCGCCTTCTCAAATGCCCGGATGTTTCTCCCTTCTCGCCCGATGATACGACCTTTCATTTCATTGTTAGGGAGTTCGATCGAGCTTACAATATTTTCAGCGGTGTGAGTCGCAGCGCATCGTTGAATTGCCGTGCTTATTAACGATATGGCAGTCTGTTCAGCATTTTCTTTGGATTCAGTTATTTTTCTTGAAATTAATTCAGCGCATTTAACATCGAGTTCTTTTTCCAACCGGCTTAACAAGAGCTTCTCAGCGTCTTCTCTGGATAAGTTGGATATTTTCAGAAGAGCCTTATTCTCTTCCTCTATGATTTTTTCCAGTTCCAGTCTTTTTTCGTCTATTTTTTTTTCTTTTTGAGCAAAATTTGCAGAAAGAGTATCAATATATCGTTCCTTTTTTGTTAATAACTCCATCTTGCGTTCAAGGTTATCTTCTCTTTTGCTGAGCCTCTTTTCTTGTAACCGTAGCTCCATCTTGGTTTCTTGTGTTTCTTTTTCGAAGGCCTCTCTTCGCTGATACAGTTCGGCTTTTGCTGCCAAACCAGCCTCTTTTTTAATTTTTTCAGCATCCTTGACGGACTCCTCAATGAGATGCTTTATCTTCTTTTCGCTGGACGCTTGCTTTTTTCTGAATACCAGTATACACAGGAAGTATCCAATAGCGACGCATGCAGGAAGAAGGAGGTATGGAAGTATTTGAAATAGTTGCATCTTATGTTATAAGTCGATTTATCGGACTTATCCTCCAAAAATAATAAAAATCCTGGATCTATTAAGAGATAATAACAAAAAACGAAGGTCGGAAAAACTGTGTCTTTTGGAAGAAATGCCACCGGTGAGAAATGTCGATGAGTTGAATTATAGAATAGGAAAAGAATAACAGGTTCTTTATGGAAAAAACAAAAGCATGTCTTGAAATGTACCGTTAACACTTATAGTTTTGACACTTTTGCAAAATGATGCTGTGTTATGAAAAACATATCTTTTTGCCTTATTACTTAGATTAACCCAAGTGCACGCATTAAATATTTTTTTTAAGATCCTTATGATTATCACAAACGATAATCGGGCACATTAAACAACGCATCTGAAATCCAGCAAAAACTTGTTTTTGGTAAAACCATGCTTACTTTATAAAAAGTATCGACGTACTGCCTTTTATTCATATTCCCAGGTATTTCTTTTAAAGATTTAATATCATCGGTGACATTTTTTCTCAGATTGGGATTTCCCCGAAAATTTATTTAAAGTTTAAAACCATACTAAAATTATAATTCTAACAAGCCCTATGGAAGGACTTTAAATCTGATTAGAAATACAAAACGACAACAAAAATTTTTTAAATTTAAAAGCGAATTTTAAACTATCCTTTATACCAAGTCAAGCGATTTTATATCCATATTATTAAAAGAGTTAAGAAACTGCGAATCTTTCCTTTTTTAGTTATTTAATTTATTCCTTGAGGCTTGACAAGAAAAATATCGCTCAGTATAATGCTTTTCCTTCATTTTGCTTAAGTAATCTTAATAAAGGTTTAATATTTTTGTAACGTTATTATTTTGATAACGTAAGGAGTGGTTATATGAGAGTAGAAGTAGAATTACCCGAAGTAGAAGGAAATAACGGAGACGAAGCAACTGTTTCCTTTTGGTATGTCGAGGAGGATGAGGAAGTGGAAGAAGGTGAAGACCTTGTTGAGATGATTACAGAAAAAACCACGTTTAATGTTACTGCGCCTGTGTCAGGAAGATTGCTGGAAATTCTTGCGCAGGAAGGTGATGTAGTGAAGATAGGTGATATTATGGCGATCCTTGAGACCGAAGGAGAGGAAGACAGCGAAGAAGAAGAGGAGGTAGAGGAGGAAGAAGAAGAAGAAGAAGAAGAAGAAGAAGAAGAAGATGATGATGATGATGAAGATGAAGATGAAGATGACGAAGAGGAAGATGACGAGGACGATTAATATTTTTCTGTAAACGAATAATACCGTCCTTATGATTTTGCTCGCGTCATAGATACCGCAATTAAATCGTTCCTCTCTTCATCCGCTTGTGTACAAGTGAATGAAGGGAGGAAAAAATTTCCCAAGATCTATAGAACCATCTCTTGATACAGAGCCGAATGATACATGTCTTTTAAAAATATTTTTTGCCAGGACCGTATTGTAAACTTATTTCAGAAGGCTATAGTACATGATCATCTGGCACACGCATATATTTTTGCAGGCCAGGAAGGAATTGGCAAAACACTGTTTTCAAAAGAACTAGCGAAAACCATTTTTTGTCAACATGCTAGAGCAGATGCCTGTGATACCTGCAGTCATTGTCAAAGAATTACCAATGATAATTTTCCTGACCTCTTTTTCGTGCTTCCCGAAAAAAACAGCCGGACGATCAAAATAGAGCAATTAAGGCATCTCCAGGATGTCCTGCATGTTAAACCTTTGGAGTCAAAATACAAAATTGCAATTATTCAGTCTGCTGACAAAATGAACGAGGAGTCGTCAAATTGTTTATTGAAAACATTAGAAGAGCCTCCTTCGCATGCTATTATTATATTAATTGTAACCTCTTTAGAGTCCGTGAGAGAAACGGTTCGGTCGAGATGTCAAATTATAAGGTTTTTTCCTTTATCGATGATCGTAGTAAAAGACATCCTCGTAAACAGTTTCCATCTGGATGAGAAACAAGCAGAACAATTGGCATGTATATCCAATGGCAGCATAGAAAGAGCTGCACTCCTTTCCAGTACGCATGCTTTAGATAAAAAAAACTGGCTTGTCGACCGAATTTTAACATTAGGAATGAACGACAATCTGACCTTTTCAAAAGAATTACTTGATAAGTGGAATATCCAGGATTTGGAGATATTAGAGGAAAAACGATCGCAGGTAAAGGAACTTATTCTCTCATTTCTTTTGTATTATAGGGACTTACTTATCTGTAAGATACAGAGTGGAATGCCTGTTTATCATACGAATTGGAGAAACACGTTGACCTCTAAGTGCCAAGTATTGTCTGAAGAAGTTTTGTTTCGCATTATCCAGGTAATCAAAACATCCCTTGAACAACTTGACCATAATGCTAATATTGCCTTATTATTGGAAAACATGATAACAAAAATACTTCGTCTTCAATTTGGTGACAGAACGGTGTAACAAAAAATATGTTTAATACAATCCACATTCTCCAGATTTCTGTTTTGAATCGATCATCTATCCGCAACAACGAAACAAATTTTTGGTAGAGTAGAAAAAAAGAGGCCTGGATGTCTTTTATGGCAACGGACTCTGTCTGGGCATCGTGTTTGGCGCACGGCTTCTTGGTATTGCAACCGGCGCCTTTTTAGAGGCAATACTGATGGGGGTAATCCTCTTACCCCCGCCCGATATTTTCGGTACTTGTCTGATTCTGACCACGCTCACTGCGGGGAGCCTCATACTGATTGCTTCCTCAGTCCTTTAGGGAGACAGACAGATGTTTTTACTTTCCATTTCTCGTAATGACATTTGCTTGTGTATAGGTCTTTATACAACGTTATACTAGTTGCCGTCTTAAAGTTGACCTTTACATTACCGGTTCTCTTCGTGGCAATAATCACAAATAGAGTTTTACCGTTTGTATCTGTATCTTGGCTTAATGCTATAACGGATATACGCTTCTTACCGGGCAGGGCCTTTGTTGTTACCGTTTCACCCGCAAACGGGTAATCTTCTCCATCCGCCACCTCATCGCTTTCCTCTTACTCTAGCCTCAAGGTTTTCGACGATACATCTATACATTCAGCTTCACATACAGGGTAGATGTTCATGCAGGCGTTGTCGTAACATGGCAGGGGCTTCTCTGGTCGTTACAAGGCGGTACTTTCTGCGCTACTATTCTATAATAGCAGGCTTTTCGAGGATAATACGCTTCTACCGATGATTACTATCGTGATCTCGTTTTTGTTTATGTTCTGTGTTGAAGACATACCCTTACAAAAACTACTCGTTGCTCCATATGGAGGCCGTGCTATTATTGAAAATTCGGAAAAATGATACGACCTTCCCGTTTAAAGTCACCGAGATTGCTGTTGCCTCCATTCTTTTATAAAAAATGAGGAATGACGTTCGGTTTACGAAATAAGAGATATCAACAAAGCTGTTGAAGTGCGGTAACACACCGGGTACATATGGAAGGATGTTCCTTAATCGTCCCCACGCTTTCCCTAAAATTCCAACACCTTTCGCATTTTTTGTGTTGTGACACACGACCTTCTATCCAGAGGTTTGTGATTAACTCGCCTTTGACTGCTTTGGAAGTAACATTTTTGCCTAATTTTACTTCTGATACAATGAATATCATCGGAAAGTCTTTTTCATAGTTTTTTAGGAATTGCCAGAGTTCTTCGTTTTCGGTATAAAGATCGACGGAAGCCTCTAATGAGTTCCCGATCAATTTGGCTGCACGCATCTTTTCCAGTACCTTTGCCACATCGGTCCTTATATTGATCAGCCTTTCCCATCTTTCCTGGAGAGTATTGTCAGTCCAGATGGGAATTTCCTTGGGAAATGTTGTCAAATGAATACTGGAGACGTCTTCATCTTTATGGATAATTGCCGCCCATACTTCTTCTGCAGTATGGGCAATAATTGGCGCAGATAATTTGACGAGATTCAACAGGATGGAATACATTACCGTTTGTGCTGCACGCCGTTCCTCCGAATTCTTTGCAAAGGTATAGGAACGGTCTTTCAAGATATCCAGATAGAATGCGCTCATTTCTACCGTACAAAAATTGTAGATATTATGAAAAACACGATGAAACTGTAAAGACTCGTATGCAGACCTCACGCTCTTAATCAGTTCCTGTGTCATATGCAATGCCCATCGATCTATTTCCGGTAATCCTTCATAGGCTATGGTATTTACCTTCGGATCGAAGTCATAAAGGTTACTCAGTAAATATCTGAAGGTATTACGAATGCGTCTGTAGGCATCCGAGCATCTGACAATTAAATTACGCGATACGTTCATATCATTTTGATAATCGAGAGAAGAAGTCCATAACCTGAGCACATCAGCGCCAAATTCCTTTACAGCGTCTTCAACCGAGATAAAATTTCCACGGGATTTGGACATCTTTTTCCCCTGTTCATCGACGACAAATCCATGGGTTAAAACGGACTTGAAAGGCGCTTTATCCCATGCACCAACCGATGGGAGCAAGGAAAGCTGAAACCATCCACGATGTTGATCCGTTCCTTCCAAATAGAGATCGGCCGGATACGATAATTCGTTGCGTTTGTGTAAAACGGCATGATGGCTCGATCCGGATTCAAACCAGACATCGAAGATGTCCATTTCTTTTTGAAACTGATTGCCGCCACAATGAGAGCATTTCGTATCCGGTGGTAAAAAAAAGGATACGTCTTTATAAAACCAGATGTCGGCCCCTTCCTTCTCAAATTTATCTCTCACATAATTTATTGTGTTTATATTGATATGCGCCTGACGGCAATGCACACAATGGAAGGCGGGAATTGGTACACCCCATGAACGTTGCCTGGAGATACACCAGTCTGGGCGTTCTGAAACCATCTTTGCCATTCTGCTTTCGCCCCACGAGGGTATCCATTTCGTTCGTTTTATCTCCTCCAGTACCCGCTGACGAAGGTTGTCGTAATCAAGGCTGACAAACCACTGTTCCGTTGCCCGGAAAATAACCGGATCATCACATCGCCAGCAATGAGGATAGGAGTGTACAATTTCTTTTTTGTCAAGCAATGCTCCTACCGCCTCCAGTTTTTTTACGATCAGGTCGTTTCCATCTTTCAGGATATTAAGACCGGTAAACTCACCTGCCTCCGCGGTAAAATTACCCCTCTCGTCGACAGGGCTCAACATGGGGAGATGATACTTAATGCCGGTAAGATAATCTTCCTGGCCATGTCCGGGCGCCGTGTGAACACAACCAGTTCCGTCCGATAAGGTAACATAATCTGCAAGCACAATAGGTCCCGTTCTGTCCATAAAAGGATGCCGGTATCTTCTTCCTTCCAACAAACGCCCCTGCACCTTGCCAAGATATTGATAATCCGTAATCCCCACCGATGACATGACTGCTTCTATTCTCTTGTGGGCAAGAATCGTCACTTCTTTTTTTTGTGTTTTTGGATTGTGGTAACGGATCGCCGCATACTCATGCTCAGGATGTACGGCGATAGCAACGTTTGCCGGAAGCGTCCAGGGGGTCGTCGTCCATATCATGATACAAGAGCCATCGCTACCGGCATCTTTGAATAGATTGCTGATGGGGTCCGTAAGTTTAAAATTTACGTAAATTGAAGGGCTCTTCGTTTCTTCACGGTAATCAAGTTCTGCCTCGGCAAGGGTTGTTTGGCCGAGTTCGTTGGGACACCAGTGAACGGGTTTTTTGCTCCGGTAAATGTATCCTTTTTCTACCAGTCTCCCAAATACCTCAATAATACCTGCTTCATACTGAGGGTCAAAGGTAAGGTATGGGTATTCCCAATCTCCCATGATACCAAGGGCCTGGAACTGCGCCTTTTGTAGTTTTACAAATTTTTCTGCGTATTTTTTACATTTTTTTCGGATTTCCGGTTTAGTCAAATTTTTTCTTTCTTCACCAACCTCCTGCATAACACGATGTTCAATGGGTAAACCATGGCAGTCCCATCCAGGGACATACGGTACATTGTAACCCTGCATCGTGTGATAACGCACGATAAAGTCTTTTAGTATTTTATTTAAACCGGTACCAATGTGCAATTCACCCGTTGGGTAGGGAGGGCCGTCGTGTAAGATATATTTTTCTTTGTCAGCTCGCGTCTTTCGTAGCCGTTCATAAAGTTGTTCTTTTTCCCATTTCTTCCGGATTTCAGGCTCTTTTTTGAGCAAGTCAGCCTTCATGGGAAATTGAGTGGTGGGGAGGTTGAGCGTTTTTTTATATTCCATGATAACGATTGTTTATCCAAGTATCATTGGCGGTGGTTTTGATTCCCAAACAAATTGTTCATATAAGGTATTTTATTCATTTGCTGTATTGCTGCTACCAGTAAGTCTGTAGCAGGGATTTTAAATCATTAGCAGTAAGTCCTTCGATCAATAACCTTTTGTCTTGCGAGGATTTGCCAGAAATAATATGTATGGAAGATTCGTGAATCTGGAAGATTTCTGCTAACAATTTAATTACAGCCTTATTTGCTTTGCCTTTTTCAGGTGCTGCAGTAACGGCCAATTTTAAACGGCCCCCATACTCGCCTAAGACACAATTTTTACCTGAACCTGGCCGTGTTCGGATGGATAGAATAACACCTGAGTTTGTTGTGACAAGATCAAGCATGCCCATACGGGAACTTCACAGTGTTTAGTCGGAGACTTCGTCATGAGTTTAATCAAACGCCCGGTCAAACGATGAAAGAAATGCCCGAGCAATTATCAATAAACTACCGAAAATCCATCGAAATCACCTGAGTGTTCTTCCCAACATACTTCAATATGCAGAACAAAAGCTCCTGACGGTCCTTTCTTGCACCAACTTACGATTTCGTCAACAATCTTCTTGTTGCCTTCAAAGACCGCTTCCACACTACCGTCTGCGCAGTTTTTAACCCATCCGGTAACACCAAAAGCCAGAGCTTTTTCTTTGGTAGATGCACGAAAACACACACCCTGAACTTTGCCCCGGACATAAACATGTGCCCGAGTCATAGACATAAGCGCTTGTAAATCTATTTAGAACCGTAAATATGCTCGCTGTCAGCTGCAGATGGCAGATAGTTTAAGCCTACGAAGGTAAAGTTCACGATCGCAAAAGCAAAGAGTAGCCAGCATGCTAAAATAACAGAGGCCTTAGACTTATTAATATTCATTTTTGGTAAAACAAGGGGGGTGTGAAGATAAACTAAATATGCAAACCAAGTGATCAAAGACCATGTTTCTTTGGGATCCCATGACCAATAATCACCCCATGCTTTTTTTGCCCAAACTGCGCCCGTGACCATACCAAGGGTAAGAAAGGGAAATCCAAAAGCAACTATTTTATAGCTCAGTTTGTCAAAGTTTCTTGGTAATATTTCTCTTTCGTTTTCTACCTCTTTATTTTCTTTTTTAGCAAACGCTTTAACAATTAAAAAAATGATGCTGGTAACAAATGAAATACCAAAGGATGCGTAACCGATCATATAGGTAATAACGTGCACAAGCATCCAGTTGCTCTTTAATGCCGGCATAATCGGCCTTATAGTGTCATCCTGGAGCGTTGCGTAAAGCAATATTAACATCGCAAGCACAGATGCCAATGCGCCAACTACCCTGAAATTATAAATAAACTCAAAGATAAGATAGACAAAAGCTGTGCAGCATGCATAAAAAATTAACGATTCATATAAATTGGAAAAGGGTGGATGTCCTGCTTCTATGGAGCGCTTGGTTACCATGACAAGATTCAAGCAAAACGCTAGGATCAACAGTCCTACAGACACCCATTTTGTGTACATAGATCTCCAGATTTCCCGAGCGATATAAGCAATCGATGCGATGACATATACAATTACCGTAATATTGATTATGCTCATTTTTTCAGACCTCCACCTCTTATTTTTGTTTTTTTCGTAGGAACGGTTTTATATAAAATATGAATATTACTCCAAAACATAATGACCCAAAACCAGAATATACTATTGAAATTCCGGGGTCTTTCACGATCTGCAAACCAGAAAAATTTCCTGCTTCCGGGTCGTAACTTGATTGATAAATAACATACCCTTTGTAGGTTAAGGGATCATTTACTCTGATAGTCTTTTCCGCAACAGTTTGTCCATTTTCTATAATTCTTAACCTGCTGGTAAAATGTTTAATCGACTCTCCCATGGATTCATAGACAAGTGCTAAATTATTATCGGTATACCAAGTTGCGTATTGATTATTGGAGAACAGCCAATCATCAACCTTCCCACTGGGTCCCTCTGCTTCAACAAAAATCGCCGGCACGCCTACCGTATCCGATTTTTTAATCACCTCTTTTCTGAAATTAAAGGATGGGAAATATTTGGATACCACGATCTGATGATTCGAATCTGCAATGGTATATTTTTTTTCTAATTCCCAAGGAATGGTACTGGTGATATGATTGTTCTTTATAGAGACCATCACCTGTTTTCCCTCTGATGATTGAAAAAGCCGTACGATATTTTTGGCCATGTGTCCGCTTGCGATTCCGTCACAAGTCAATTTCAGGTTCTTATACTTCGACGGATGCATTTTGTCCCAATCAGGAAACTTTTCAAATACCCAGCGGGTTTCTGAACCTTCCGGACCATTGATTTCCACCTGAACGGCAGGATTATCAGTCAGTTGTTCTTCGAGCGGCCTTCTGTCTCCGTAGTTAAGCACATATTGTAACATCCTCAGAGAATAATTAGTTCCCTCAAGTTTAAAGGTTTTGTTTAATTCCATAGGATAGTCTTGTGATAGTCCTTGTTCTGATATCAGAACAGATATCTTTGGGTGAGCAGTTTCGATAGAGTTAATAGCTTTTTCCAACTCTTCCTGCGAAGACACCCAGATATATTCCACTCGCAGATTTTGTTTTTTATCCTCATAAAAGTTACGATCGTGAGCGAGCAACCATCCCTCAGCAATAACTTTGTCTGGGCCAAACAGTTTTACAAAGATGGCCGGATTATCCGCTGAGTCTGAAGTATTTATCGGTTCCTGATGTAATTCTGCATCGGGAATATAATCCTTGATCGTTACGGTGTAGTTCGAACCAGGGATACGTTGTCTTTTTCCTACCTTTACCTCTAAATTTTTCTGACGATTTCTACTTTTAATGTAGGATACCAGTTGAAATTTTGGCTCATTTTTTTCTAATATGAAATCATCCAAAGCGATAGAAAATGGCAAATCTTTCTTGACATAATCTAATTTTCCTTGCCGGTTAATCATTTGTGTCAGAAAATAATTTACCGATTTTCCTTCATAAACATTTACGCCGCCCTTTACACCAAACTGAAACTTTACCACGCCACCGATTAATATCAAAATGAGACTGAGATGGGTAAGAATAAAGCCTGTTTGCATGAAAGTATTTTTCCATCTTTTGATCGTGCAGCAAATGAGATTTGCGCATAACAGTATCAAAAGGAATGTGAACCAATAAGAGTAAAAGACGTTGTTTAATTCAGTTATTTTGAAAAAAGCCGCTAATGCATAGCCATATTTTGCAGTATATTCGTCCATGGTTTTTTCTTGCAAGATCACTGTTCCCAGGATACACGCAACAACCAGAAGCAGAATGATTACCACTGCCAGTTTAACCGAACAGAAGAAATCCCAAACCCTATTCGAATCTCTTCGTGCTGGCTGATGAATAGAAATTCGATTTTGATTTTTTTGGCTGTCTTTTGTTTCTGTAGTCATACGAAGTTGATTTTTATTTTTCATAATTTTCGATACGCAAAATGGCCTCTAAATTACCTTGCTGTAATATTACAGGTTTTGAAGTATTTAGTGCCGCGACACAGTTTTTTATCTATGAAGTGGCAGAGTCTTTTGCCCGGGGTTGTTTTGAAACTTGGTTTGCGAATTGTGGATAACGCAGGTTTGATGATTCTGGTTATTTCAATTACTACAATTTTTCAACCAACGCTTCTTCCGGTAGCTAAAAGCTGCCGGAAGAGACTATTTCCTTCAAACAACTATTTTCCTTCACCTTCTTCTATTTCTTCGGATATATCTGTTTCCGTAGATTCTGTTTTTGATGGCACTGGCACCGATTGCCCTGTGAATTCAGATGTTCTTTCCGTGAGTATTGAAGATTCTTTAGGCGGCAATGAAGCGACGGAGGTTAATATTAAAAATTCTACCCTTCTGTTTTCTTTCTTTCCAGCAGTTGTGCTGTTAGATGCAATTGGACGATTCGGACCAAAGCCGGCGACATAAATTCTTTTTTCGTTGATGGTTTCACTTTTTGTTAAAAAATGAAATACACTTAATGCCCGCGCTGCAGACAAATGATGATTGGAATCCCAAAGGTGTCTGGTCCTTATAATGGGGTCTGAATCGGTATGACCGTCAATTCTAATGGAGATATGAGGATTTTCTTTGAGAAAGACTGCCACCTTCTTTAAAGCGGTCTCACCATGGGGCTTTATTGCCGCCATCCCGGAATCAAAGAGTATTTTTTCAGGAAAAAGAAGTACCGGCCCTTCTATCGTATCTCTGACCGTAGCACCTTCGCCAATCGACTGTGCCAATTTTCTGAGTTTTTCCATCTCAGCTTCGTTTGCCTTTAACTTGTCTGATGCGGAAGAAAGCTGTCCCTTAAGCCTTGTAATTTCTTCGGATTGATCTCTTATGGTGATTGCCTGTCTTCTGTTTAAATTTCTCAACTCGTTCATCTCAGCACAACCGGACATTCCGACAAAGGCTATCAAAAGGAAAAGCTTCACGTATTTCCCGTTTTTTAACATTTTTTTCCCTCCTGCGGGTAAGGCAGAATAAAGTTCTATACCGTCAAAAAACAATCTGAATATTCACAATATTGAATATATAACATTTGATATGCTTGTTTTCAAGCGTTTTTTCAATGAATTTCATTTTCTCCGGTCCTCCGTCAAGTCCACATTAACGATAAACTTTATCGGGATCGAATACCTTCTTCTCGGCAATTTGAATGATGTCTGTTCCTGGAATATATTCCCGATAGAAGCACGTTTTATACCCTGCATGACACGCAGCAACGTGCTGTTCTACAGCAAAAACAAGGGAATTTCCTTCACAATCGAAAAAAACCCTTTTTACCATCTGAATGTGGCCCGAAGTCTCACCCTTAATCATCAAACGGTTCTGAGAACGACGAAACACGTGAACCTTGCCCGTTTCAATGGTTTTCTCGACGGCGTCTTTATTCATGTAACAAAGAGTCAGGACCTTACCGTCAAAGTTATCGACAATGACCGATGGAATAAGCCCCTTCTCATTGAAGTGTAATTTGTCCAACAGCTGCATACAACCTCCCTTCTTTCTGAAAGCTATTCCATAAAAAATCATCAATAGAAACTGTTTTTATACCTTTTTACTCAGACCATAACGATACAACGATGGGTCATCACTCTTAAAACACGTACGTCATGTTATATACTCTTTCCAGGGCGTTATTATAACAAAACCACTGAGGAACTTTCAACGTTTGATCGAATGATATTTAAAAGACATTGCTATCTCCTTTTTTCAAAAAAAATAGACATTATTACTTGTTTTCGGGAGAAGGTATCAGGGATGATTAAGACAAACACAAGACAGCTATCAGAAAAAGAGTCCCGGCCAATGATACCCTTGGATTTAAGCAAGATCTGCAAGGAAGGCGTTTTCCCGGGAATATTATGGAGTGCCGGATCAAGGGGAATATGCAGCCGATATGATGTTCAGGGGACGGCAACGTCTGATTGATATTTATCCCGAGATGACAGAGCATGCCCTGATAAGTTTCAATGCCTCATACGTGATGACCTTTTTGGAAAAAAAGCTCACGGGTAACTTTCAAGACGAAATCTTTATGAATACAAAAAGAGACCGCAAGGAGTATGCATTAAACACTATGTGAAAAAATATTCCCTGAAATTGTACGACAAAGAAAACTCGAATAGCTCGCCCAACTTATCCAAGATGGGCAGAACCAGTATTCCGGGTTTAATCCATTATTTCCAAGGGCAACCAAAGTGTATGAGGTTGTTTTAGACGGCTCTCGTATAATTAATGATTTTAGAAACAGGGATTTGAAAAACTCTTTCTACGGCCATGTCAAAACCGAAGCAAAAGCAAAGAAACTCATCTCCAAAAAACCAGAGTAATAAAAAACTCAGGGCTCATAAACTGATTGCGAAAATACCGCACACAAGCAAATACAAAGTCATCAAAAAAGAATATCGAATTTCAGGAGTCTCCCTCAAACTCAAAAAGAAAGAAATCCACTGCTTCTGAAAAATGTTACCTAAAGAACTTTTCAAAAAAAAGTTTTTACAGGGTAACACTATAGTAGTCACTCATTAACTTAACTCTTCATTACTTTTAAACTCTATGTTCTTAAACTCCGTGAAGAACTCGATTTTTTCTCTTTCGCTGTTGATTCTGACAAATTCTGGACTCAGTACACCATAGACACACCTAATGATATCACACCTGGATATAATGCCTACGGGAATACCGTCTCTAACAACGGGAACCCTAATAATATTATGTTTTGTCATAATACGAATGATATCTTCAACAGAAGTATCTTCTGCTACGAATATGGGCTTTGCAGACATGATCTCTTCAGCTGTTACTTTTTCTAAAGATTTGCCACGATCCATAACTTTTAAAAGATCAAACTCGCTGACAACTCCAATAATCTTATTATTATCATCCACAACTGGCATTCCACTATACTTGCCGGTTAATAACTTTTCTGCAAGAGATCTGCCTAATGCTTCTTTTCTTGCCACAGTAACATTCTTATTCATAATGTCTTTGGCTACAATATCATTTTTTGCCATGATGCGTTTCTCCTTTCAAATTAAACTAAATATTAATCGTCTTTTGGCAGTGACATTCTGGTATGTAAAGGATTTTAATAAATTTGACCTGAAAATAATCGAATAGTATAGGCGTCTGTAAATTTTATGTCAAGATTTAAATAATAGATTTAAACAAAATCGGTACCAGCTTCGCTCTTCATCAAAAGAAAACGGAATGTGATGACGCATATTGGCCTATATTCGTATCACAGTAAAACACACTGGAGATATCAGAATAAGCC
This sequence comes from Candidatus Brocadia sapporoensis, assembly GCF_001753675.2. Lineage (GTDB taxonomy): Bacteria > Planctomycetota > Brocadiia > Brocadiales > Brocadiaceae > Brocadia > Brocadia sapporoensis. Next base: position 27,714 of record NZ_MJUW02000114.1, read on the forward strand.
CAAGTGTATTAAGGAAAGGCCGTGTCTGAGATTTGCCAGGTTTAAGCAAGGACGGCTGTCCAAACAACCTGATTGTAAATGGAGACATTGATTATCAAAGACACTTTAAACTGCCTTAGTCGTTTGTTATTGTTATAAGCTGTTAATTTATAATAGACTTAAGCATTGCCATTTCCATACCAAACGTAATTTCCATCATCTTGAAAAATATATTGACGGTAATTTCCTCTTTGGTTAATATAGCCGATATAATTTGAAACAATTACCCTTTCAGTGCTGTGCGTAATCGACCATATGGCTCACTTTGAGGCATTTATCAGGCAAATCAGCGTGTGTTTCTATTTTGTTAATTTCTTTTTTCCCCGTTTTATCGGGAAAAAGTTTTTTGTTGTGATTATTAGCGGTGTTAGGATGTTGATATTTTTCCAAAAGGAGTGCTTTGAATATTATGGTAAAAAGGCAGGAGATTAAAAATGTCTTTTGAAAACGAAAAAAAGATAGTGCCTGAAGATATAAGAAAAAGAAAGAGAAAGAAGGTAATGTTTGTAATACTTCCTCTTGTCTTGCTCTTGATAATAGTTCTCATTTTAATATTGCGTAGAAATGTCTCACCGACGCTTGACATGTCTCCGATTGGTTTGGATTTTGGAGAAAGAAAAAACGAAATGGTGTTTACTGTAAAAAACGCAGCAAAGGCTAAAGGTTTCTTTCAGCGTGGTGTCACTCCGTTAGAATTTACAATTGATACCAGACAGGCACCCAGATGGCTGGCTGTCTACCCAACGTCCGGTATTGTCGAAAAAGAACCGAAAACAATAACAGTAAAGATTGATAGACGTTTTCTACCTCCAGAAAGTGTAATAGAAGAATTACGTTTTTTTTCAAATGGAGGAGACCGAGTTGTTCGGATATTAGCACAAAAAGAGAAGAATAAAATAATCGTTACATCTCCGACAGCAAATTCCACTTTTTCAATTGGTGACGAAGTATCGGCAGAATGGTCGGCAACCTCTGGTGTGAGTAATATCGTCAATATTTTGTTATGTTTAAGGGGCGAAAACATTGGAATATTAGCACACAATTATAATTACAGAAAAGACAGTGAGGGTAAAGGCCTTTTTCTTTGGAAGGCCCGTGATTTAAGGGAAGATAGCGGTTATTCAATCAGGATAGAGGATGCCGAAGACCCTAAAATCTTTGATGAAGTTGGGCCAATAAAGATTTTTCAGTCCCATACAGCAATTAAAGTACTCAACCAGACGAAAGATCATCAATTCCCAAGCACGGTTCAATTTATATTTTCTTTACGGAATCAAAACAATCATGCGGTTCTATTTCCTGCCGAAAAAGTCGACTGGAAAAATATAAAAATATGGGAAAACGACAACGAAATTGACTATTTGGAAAGCCATGCGCTTCTTTATACACAAGACGATTTTCAATTACAAGTAATGCTTGTTTTAGATTTTTCAGCGTCAATGTATGAGACAAATGAGGATATTAACAAGATGCTCGTAAGTGTGAAAGATTTAATTAATAGCCTGGAAGAAACACATCAAATAGGGGTAGTAGAGTTCCATCGGCCTGATGTACCGCCAATGGTTCTTCAGACATTTACCTCTTATAAAAATGCAGCAAAAGATGCCCTTGACAATTTCAGTACGAGTAAAACCTATCGTGATTTTTCAAGTTGCTGGGATGCCGTTCTGAAAGGATTGCAACAATTTCCGGAAAAACCTGATCCGGACATCTTTAAAACAATGGTATTTTTATCGGATGGATTCGATAACAGCAGTTTCCATACACCGAATGACATCATCACGATGGCAAAAGATAGGGATGTCCACATTTTTGTAGTTGGAATTGGTGATCTTCGCGAGGAAAATGTATTGAAAAATATTGCTTTTGAAACCGGTGGCACCTATGTACATTCCGAAAATTTAAATGTTCTACAGGAAAGATTTAAACAGACAATTACCGATGTAAAGGGTCAATATAAAATAAAGTATATCTCTCCAAAAAAGCCTGAAGATGGGCGTTTCAAGGTAAAGGGCGAAATTACCTATAATGACGTTACCGGCACTCCTTTGTTGGAAGACGAAATAGACCCTTCGTTGATTTACAGTAAGACAAATGTGGGGGTTATTCGTTTTACAGCCCCTTCTATCATTAAATACAACAGGGCAGAAATATTCATGTGGTGCGAACACATCCCCAGATACATCAACGATTTTCATTTCTGGGTCGGCATCAATAAGCCGTATCAGGTGACGCTCACTTCTTCTAATGGCGGTGGGTTATGTCAGGGCTGGACATTAAGCAATCTCGGCAACGGCTGGTATCGGTTGACCTCTCCTGATCCCAAAGATCCTCGCAAGTACCTTGAATTTGGCGCCTTTGGAACTCTTTGTAAAATTGTTGTTACCGATATTAATGAGGAGGAATTGGTAATCCCATTTAAACTGGATAACTCAATTTACGATCGAGGACAGGCATTTTATGGTGGGGGCGACACGTCTCAAACGGGGATGTGGTCAACAAACATTTATGTCGGAAATATTACCCGATAATACCCTTTTTTGAAAAGCATCCGGGCCGGTTTTACGCTCATTTAGAGATTTCCTGCCAGATTGCACCAGATCTTTGACTGAGACGATTTTCTTTTGCTCAATTTTTTTTTGTGCCCTCCCCTGAAGCGTGGGAAACAATGAAAGGCACCTTAAAAACCACAAGAAACAGCATATCAAGAGAGGTACTATCTCCCGAAAAGTTCGAAAAAAGGGAGTCTTCGTTAGTCGTTATTTATGAATTAATAAACTGCTTAAAGGGTACAATTTTTTCATATAAACATCTGGTTGCTTCTTCGGGATTGTCATCATGCATAATGCTCGAAATGACAGCGATACCGTCTGCTCCATCACACAAAACACTTTCTATGTTGTTTTTATGAATACCGCCCAGCGCAATAATCGGTATCTTAACCTCATTTTTTAGCTTTCGAATCGTTTCAGTACCTAAGGGTAAAAGAAGCCCTTTTTTTGAGGGTGTATTAAATATTGGACCGAAGGTAATATAATCTGCTCCATAATCCCGGGCTTGTAGTGCCTCCTGACGGCTATGGGTAGATATACCAATCAGTTTTTCAGAACCAATCAATCTCTTCACTACGGTAAAAGGAAGTGATTGCCAGCCCAAATGCACACCATCTGCCTCTACCGCGAGAGCAATGTCGATGCGGTCGTTAATAATGAAATTTGCATGAAATTCCAAAGTTACCTTTCTTAGTTCACGTGCCAAGCAATACAACTCATGGGTAGGAATCCCCTTTTCCCTTAATTGTATTGTTTTAGCGCCGCCCTTCAGCGCAAGTTTTATGGTATGAAGAAATGATTGTTTACAGAGGTTCCTATCCGTAATCAGCATGAGGGAAAGATTATTGATTTGTTGTCCGTTCATCGTACACGCGGAGGTCGGTCTCCCAACAGTTCATTATACGTGCAGGGCGGGGATTAATTTTTTATCAAGGAGATGACTATATCTTTTCAAAAGTGGGTTTATTGACTGTTTCATAAAATCATCTACCTGTTGTGGTGCTCTGCCAACTAAGTTCTTTGGTTCGGTAATTTCTTTCAATTTTTGTTTTATCTGAGAAAAAAAAGGGTCATGTTCAATTCGCGTTAAAAGATCGTTTTTATTTCCTTCTTCCTTCATCGAGCGAACGGATTCCATGGCATGGAGACGAATTCTTTCGTGTAGTTCTTGTCGGTCCCCTCCTGCATTCACGGCTTCCATGAGGATATTTTCCGTTATCATGAAGGGCAACTCATCGGTAAGATGGCGATTGATAACTGAAGGATAAACGCTTAATCCCGCAGCGACGTTGAGGACAATATTTAATATACCATCGACGGCGAGAAAGGCTTCAGGGACAGCAATTCTTTTGTTGGCAGAATCATCAAGCGTGCGTTCAAACCATTGTGAGGCAGCAGTAAATGCGGGATTCAAACAATTACAAAGCACATACCGTGCAAGAGCTGCTATACGTTCACAACGCATGGGATTTCTTTTATAAGCCATGGCCGAAGAACCGATCTGTTCTTCCTCAAATGGCTCTTCAACCTCTTTCATATGTTGAAGCAGCCGCATATCATTGGAAAACTTTTGGGAAGATTGTGCAATTCCTGCAAGACTAAACGCTATCTGACTGTCGATTTTCCGACTGTAGGTTTGTCCTGTTACAGGGTAATGATTCTCAAATCCCATTTTTCGGGTGACCAGTTCCTCCAGCTTTTTCACCTTTTCGGCGTCATTCTGAAAAAGAGATAGAAAGCTTGCCTGTGTACCGGTTGTCCCCTTTACACCATGGAACCACAGCCCCTTGATTCGCATGTCCACTTCTTCTATATCCAGAAGATAATCCTGTATCCATAGACACATCCGTTTTCCTAATGTCGTTGGCTGAGCCGGCTGAAAATGAGTAAAACTCAAGGTTGCAAGGTCTTTATATCTGACTGCCTGAGTTGAAAGTATGTTTATGATATTAATGAGTTTTGTAAAAATAATGCGCAGTCCCTCTTTCATCTGAATGAGATCTGTATTGTCCTGCACATAAGCACTGGTAGCGCCGAGGTGGATAATTGGCCGAGCCTTTGGGCACTGCTCACCATAGGCATGAATATGAGACATAACGTCATGTCTGAGTTTTTTCTCATATGCCCTGGCAACATCAAAGTTGATCGTATCCTGAAATTGGCGCATCTCTTCAATTTGATCATGGGTAATCGTTCGCAAACCCAGTTCCCGCTGTGCCTCTGCAAGTGCAATCCAAAGTCGTCTCCAGGTGCTGAATTTATATTGATCCGAAAAGACAGAGCACATTTCTTTGCTAGCGTACCGCTCGGAAAGGGGAGATTGATAGGTGTTATATCGATTGTTCGACAACATAAAGATTTTTCAACAAAAAACGTAACATATATTTGAGGTTTTTAACAAAAATTGTAGCGCCGGCCCCATGTGGTCAGTAATTGAGCGGAGGATAATCCTCCTGTGCTACGCGTTCAGTAACGCTCGTGTTAGGGTATTTTAATCGTAAAAGGATAAAAATCAATCTTAAATAAAAAAGGCGGTGCCTGTTCATAGGCACCGCCTTTTACGAAAATTCCAAGTTTGTAACGCACAGCACCGCAGATTACCAGGAATTTGTGACATGTCATGTTGTCCCGCTCGTCTGCAGAAATCCGTGTCCGTAAGAATCAATGCTTATGTCCGCACGGAACCGCTCCTGCCGCTTCTTTTTCCTCAGGTATTTCTCCAATTACAGCATTCGTCGTGAGAAGCAGGGCAGCAATGCTTGCGCCGTTTTGTAACGCTACTTTTACAACCTTTGCAGCATCGACAATGCCCGCCTCTACCATATCCGTGTACTTTTCACTAAAGGCATCATAGCCATAATTGCCGTTGCCTTCTTTTACTTTTTGCAGAATTACGGCGCCTTCCAGACCGGCATTCTCAGTAATCAGTTGAATTGGTCTTTCTACAGCTACTCTGACAATATTTACGCCAATTTTCTCATCACCCTTGGCAGAAAGGGTGTCTAATGCTTTCGATGCACGGATCAAAGCAACCCCTCCACCCGGCAGGATGCCTTCATCAACTGCCGCCCGCGTGGCTTGCACTGCATCCTCAACGCGGTATTTTTTTTCCTTCATTTCTGCTTCCGTAGCAGCCCCGACGTTAATTCGCGCAATTCCACCGGAAAGTTTTGCAAGACGTTCCTGTAACTTCTCACGATCGTAGTCGGATGTGGTTGTGCCTATTTCTGCTTTGATCTGAGAAATCCTTCCCTGAACTTCATTCTTATCGCCAGCGCCCTCTATGATAGTCGTTGTATCCTTATCGATAGCCACTTTTTTTGCTCTGCCAAGATCCGTAAGCTGGACGCTGGAGAGTTGAATTCCCAAATCTTCAAACAGGGCCTTAGCGCCCGTTAAGGCAGCAATATCTCCCAGCATTGCCTTTCTTCTGTCGCCAAAACCAGGCGCCTTTATTGCCGCACATTGCAGGGTTCCACGGAGTTTATTGACAACGAGCGTACTGAGCGCCTCTCCTTCCACATCCTCAGCAATAATAATTAATGCCTTGCCTGATTTAGCAATCTTTTCTAAAAGAGGAACAAGGTCTTTAATTGCAGATAATTTTTTTTCATAAATCAAAATATAAGGGTTTTCAAATACAGCTTCCATGGTTTCAGGTGAAGTCACAAAATAGGGAGACAGATACCCCTTATCGAACTGCATCCCTTCTACTACATCCACCGTTGTTTGAAGACTTTTCCCTTCTTCCACGGTGATAACCCCGTCCTTACCCACTTTCTCCATGGCATCCGCTATTTGGCTGCCTATTTCTTCATCATTGTTACCGGCTATCGTGGCAATTTGCGCAATCTCTTTTTTGCCGGATATTTTAATGCTCATTCTGGTTAACTCTTTTGTCAACGCAGCCACAGCCTTTTCGATGCCGTGTTTAATATCGACCGGATTAGCCCCCGCCGTAATATTCTTAAGACCTTCCTCAAAGATTGCCTCGGCTAAAAGTGTTGCCGTAGAAGTACCGTCGCCGACCATATCATTCGTCTTGGATGCGGCCTCTTTAACCATTTTTGCACCCATATCTTCATAGGGGTCTTCGAGCTCTATTTCTTTTGCAACCGTAACACCGTCGTTCACCACGGAAGGAGAACCAAAGCTCTTTTCAATAATCACATTTCTCCCTTTTGGCCCTAAAGTAACCTTAACGGCCTGAGCCAACTTCTTAATTCCTCTTTTTATAGACTCACTGGCGTCGTACCCATAGATAATCTTTTTTGCAGCCATCACTACCTCCTCAAATATTATTCAATTACAGCCAAAATGTCATCCTCAGACATTAGTAGATACTCCTCGCCATCGATCTTCACTTCTGTACCGCCGTAAGAACTAAAAAGAACCCTTTCTCCTTTTTTAACCTGAAACTTTGCCCGCTCTCCATTCTTCAATAACTTCCCATTCCCAACGGCAATAATCTTCCCTTCTCTGGGTTTTTCTTTAGCTGAGTCAGGCAACACAATACCTCCCGCAGTTTTTCCTTCGGCCTCAATTCTTTTTATCAATAGCTTCTCGCCTAATGGCAATACATTCATACCTCACGTCGCTCCTTTCTTTAGAATATTATCCACAAAATCTTTTTAACACCGCATACACGTATTCATAATTCTGGTGAACAGCATAAGCCTTATATACTATTTCCAGTAATACTTTGCGATAACCTGCTCGACAGATTCCCGTAATATATTAATGTTTATTGGCTTCGGTATCAGGGTATAGGCATTTGCACTAATAAGGTCAATTTGCAGTTCTTTTGTTATTTCGCCAGACATAAAGATACAGGGAATAGTGAGCCTGATCTCCTTTTTAATAATCTTGAATGTTTCTAAACCACTATAATCAGGAAGGTGCACATCGAAAATCATGAGATGTACCTCTTCGTTTCTAGCTATCTTTATAGCTTCCCGCCCGCAACTGGCAAGATGCGTAGTGTAACCCTTCGGCTCAAAAACGTCTTTTATGCTGTCGCGGCAAGATTCATCGTCATCTGTTATCAGAAGCGAATAGTGCCCATTTAGCAAAGCCATCATAATAAATCCTCATCAATAAAAAATATTATTTTTTCAGAAATTTAGCAAATGATATACCAACTAAATCTTCACGGCAACTTCAAAGGAATATAATGATTGTCAATCAGACAATGAGATAATTTATTATAGTAAAAAAAAGACATAACATTTTGTAACACAATCATTTAATAAATCGTAAAGATCCTCAGATAAATTATTCTACAAATTTTTCTTTTGTTTATCAACACGATTTTGACGTTGTCATTTTGACATTTTTTTGGAGTGTAAGTTTTTGTCGCTGTCACTCTGGCAGGCATCTTTGCAGTGCGCGTTTCCGACTGCATCCTTGATTAATAAACGGCCAGCTACTATAATCTTTCCATTTAATGACGAACAGAATGAAACACAAAAATTGATATGAATTTTTCAAACCCGTGGAAAAAGATTGTCTCAATACTCGATTTAATTAAATTCAGCCATACCCTGTTTTCATTTCCTTTTGCTGTGATGAGCGCATTTCTCGCCGCAGGCGGATTCCCCGGCCTGAAACAATTGTTGTTAATCCTGGCGGCGTTGATAACCGCACGCAGTGCGGCGATGTCTTTTAACCGGTTGGTTGATACCGCCTATGACATGCACAACCCGCGAACAGCATATCGTGTGGAGCTGCAAAAGAAAATCGGCAGGAGGTATCTGTGGGTATTTACCATCCTATGTATCGTTCTCTTTGTTTTTTGTGCATGGATGCTCAATCAATTGGCTTTTTTTATGTCCCCACTGGCCGCCCTTATCATCTTTGGATATTCATACACAAAACGCTTTACCCATTTCTCTCATTTTATCCTTGGTCTTGCATTAGGGCTGTCACCCATCGGTGCATGGGTAGGAATTCAGGGGACGCTGACCGCTACGCCTTTCTTGCTGGCCTTTGCCGTAGTCTTGTGGACAGCAGGGTTCGATATTATCTATGCTTGCCAGGACCTAGAGCATGATGTGAAATCGGGATTATATTCCATCCCCAAAAAGCTAGGCATCAGGGGAGCACTAATACTCTCTGCCGTATTGCATCTTTTCATGGTAGGGGTGCTGCTGGCAGTATCTCATTATACCGGTTTGGGTATTGTTTATACGATTGGGGTAAGTATTGTTGCCGCTTTGCTCTTGTATGAACATTCCCTCGTAAAGCCTAAAGACTTATCAAGAATCAACACGGCTTTTTTTACTGTGAATGGAATTATCAGCGTTGGCCTGATGGGAATAACCTTAATAGATATCTTTGTGAGGTGAGTTTGAATATGGAATCTCAAATCTCCGAAGAGCAGTTGAAGCCAGAACGGCATCTTGCTAAAGTATGCGGCGAACGTGGCTCACACGAATAAGCGTGTAAATGCGTTATAAGCCGGCTCGATCATACTGCCCTCATTTCCCGCCTCAATTTGTACATGCCAACACCCTTGCCCAAAAATATCGGTGCACCAATACCCTGAGCCAGAAACCGATCTATCTGCTTACTGCCGTTATCGTAATGACCATGTAGGAGGCCGCTATTTTAAGGGTGTAGAAAACAGCTACATTGGTACAAAAGATGGAGATGGAGAGCTGGGCGATGCCTGGGTAAACATCTCACGGTTCTGGAATCTGGCACCCAGCGACAGGACAGGCGCTCACCTTTGTACCTGAAAGCGACGGGCAAGGATGCCATTGATCCATACGAACAAACTGATAAGGAGTCCCTCGATCCATCCAAACAAAATACTCAGACAGAACCCATCTATCTCTTGGTCAAAAAGCCGAAAAAACTGTTTTCGGATACCCCGGGTCAGGTAAGTCCTTCCTCGCGGAGGAGATTGCAGACTCATTGAGCTTTGATGCGAGCAAATTTCACAACGAAACGTTCAATATTTCACAGGTTGACAAACCGTCAAGGATTGTCGAGCCTTCAAGCAGATCCAGCCATAAATCTCCAGGACAAAATTCCCTTTATCCGCTGGGATGGGTTTGACACCGTTTTTCAGGGCGTTCCAGCCGGATAGCCGATCCATTTCCTTATGCCAATGCAGGGCGCTGTGTTTTTTGATGGTACAATCAAACGCACTTTAACCTGCATCCCTCAGAGAATGTAGTTTTTGACACCAATAGGTCTCAAAATACATAGTGCAGCAAAGCCGCAATAAAATCCCCTCTATCAAGAGGAATGAGGGGATAAAAACTTACGGAAAAAGAAAGATTTTACGCTGTGATACTATAATGCGGTTGTTTCATAAAACTGTTTTTTGCTTTTCAGCATCAAAATCGAATAGATTAAAGATTTCCTTGAATAACACTGGAACATGTTATCAAAAGGCATATTTTGGGCGTAGCACTTCCCTGTTGGTTAGCAATCACAACCGAAGGGAACCCCTTTCTAAAACCCAACAGAGCAAAGGAAGGGACTTTTACAACCGTCTAAACGCAGCATCACCACCCCATGTCGGGACATCAGTGAAAGTTCTTTTACGTCAACTGATCTTGCAAAGCTTGTAAGGGTAGTGATGATCCGTACGCTTCTGACTAAACAGCCAAAGATAGGGTTTATTGCTCTGGATCTGCTTGCATATCTGCTCCATCTCCCCCTTCAATATGGTATACGCAGCCTTGAGTGGATTATCACGGCCAGCGAATGGATGTGGGCCGAAGTGTATAAGACAATCCACCTGCCTTCTTACGAAGTCATACGGCTTCATGTCAAACCATCCGGAGCGAATAATAATGAGTTTTATCAACCTTCCTGCAAACAGATCAATTGCGGTAAACTGTCAACCGAACCGCCCATCGAGCTTACATGGAAGAGAGAAAAAAATGAATGAATGTTTACGACACATGGGGTTGTATATGAATAAAGAACCATCCGCCATGGCAAACAGAAACGGTTGTTTCATAGGAATGTGTCATAATGACAAGCAAGGAGATTGTCTTACCGTATGTAAAGTTTAGATTTCAGATTTTGGATTTCTGTAGTGTATGCGTCCCGCTTTCATATCCGTGGTACGTCAATCGTCCCAGGTTAACAGGATGATCGCACTTTTTCGTTCTCGATATTTATGACGTTCACAAGATTATGTTGCTTAATCGCACTCTGAAATCCCGACTTGCACAACAAAGACATTCCTTACTATTACCCTTGGTTTTTTTGTATCGTTCGGTAAAGATAAACAAGGCATAACTACGAAAGCCAATAAATAAGTTGTAAAGTCCGATAGGTGTGGTTGAGATACAAAATCCAGTCACTAATGAAAATATTGGGTGGATTGGGCTTGCTCTGATTAATCCAACCATGTCTGTTATTCCTTTACATCTGTCTGGTTTTAAGGAATAGACAAGTAACAAGGAAGATAACATCGCCTCCATCAGCAAGTGGTGGGGAAGGCGCTTCATGGCTTTTGGGAAAAATCCCGGACACCTTAATGGCCATTAACCGTAATGTTCGGCTCTTTCTTGTTTTTATCTTCTGCGCAATAGCCACATAACCAATGAGAAGATGATACTGATGATAATACATGTTGTGATGGGAAAGTAAAAGCTAAAGTTTTTCCTTTGAATGGCAATGTCACCGGGCAGCCTTCCCAGAAAGGGGATCTTCCCTCCCAGCACAAACAGCCCTCCTACAATAATCATAAGAATGCCCAGACCTATAAAAATCTTGCCGAATGCGCTCAATTCACCCATAACATGTACCTTCCGTTTCTCAATCCGCCCAAATAGGATATTGGATCCATAGTATAGTACTTTATCAAAATCTAACACAAACAAATGTCATTGCTAGGAGTGGTGAAACAAAACAATCCGTTGTTATAAAAGACTTAAGATTGCTTCGCTTTCGCTCGCAATGACGATAACATATGCTGACATCTTTAACATAAATATGAACAAAATTAACCTGTCAGGATTTAAAACTCTGATAGGGTTGCCTCCAGCAAGGCAAAGGCATTGCTCTGCGTCAATTTGTTTTTGCATTTCCTAAAAAGTCGGATTTTATAACACAAAACCCAACTATTTTTTTATATAAACAAACGTAATAGCAATTTCAGCGTTATCCAGTCAGAAATTTGCATGTCTTGTTTTATTGCTTTCGAGATATCATTTCCGCATGTTATCATGGGGAATCCAGGAAGTTCAGGATTCACTGGATACCCGATAAAAGCGTTCGGATAGGACAAAAACCGTATTGCAATCTGCACAAAACAAATTGCGTGGCACTGGTGGTTTATCCCCAGCACAGGCCAACCACAAGGGACTTCATTGTGAGCTCAGCCGAATGATCGGCACTGCCTTTTTCAAAAATCTACTCATGATTTAACCAAACGTATTCCTTGTATGCAAATTTAATCTGCAGGAGAACACGGATCTGTGCCTCAATGACCATGGGTAGTTATTGTAAACATTGACGTCTGGCAAGGTTTTAGCCGTTTGGCTGAAATAACAAAAAAGACTTGCTAAACGCACACAGAATTCAATTGAAGTGAAGAAACCTTCATATTACAATGCACCAGCATTCAATTCTGCATAACTTTAATATGAAGGAATTTCAATCCTTTGAGCCTTCTCTGGAAAGAGGGAATATAGGGATGGGTAAAATGCTGAAACATACTCCCGGCCCATAGGTAGCCTGATTAATTTTCTTATAGCCAACGACAATAGAAAGTTATCATTCCTGCGAAGAAAGTGATACGGAAGCTAAATATAAAGATCACCGAGGACCAAATTTCATGTCTATTTTAAACTTTCGCTGTATTTTTCTATTACCCTTTATCATCGTGTGCATGAGTGGAGGTTGTGGTATACAAGACCCCGATTTCTACAATCGCCAAGGTGTTTCTTTGGACAGTCAGGGCAGAATAAACGATGCCCTTAAAGAGTATAAAAAGGCATTGAAACTAGACCCCTTTAACCGGGAAGCGTACAATAATCTTGCTGTATCTTACCATAAAAAGGGATTGTTTGTTGAGGCGATTGAAGAGTATAAAAAGGTATTGGAACTCTATCCGTATGACCCGCAGGCGTTGTATAACCTTGGTACCATCTATGCAAGAAACAACGTACAGGATGCGGCGATTTTTGTCTGGGAAAAGGCTGTTGAATTAAAACCTGATTTTTCTGATGCACACTACGTTTTAGGATTAGCCTATACACAGAAAAAAAAGTATGCTGAAGCTATACAAGAATATAAAAAGGTACTCGATAAAAAACCAGACGACGCAATTACTCATAACAACCTGGGCGTTGTTTATACCGAAACAGGGCACCTGGACGAAGCCATTAACGAACTCAAAAAATCCATTTCCATGAATCCATCCATAGCAATGACCTACAAAAATCTTGAGATAGCATATAGGAAAAAGGGATTGGAAGCAGACGCTAATAACGCAATTAAACAATACGAGGAATTAGCTAAAAAGAATCAAGCGAAATAACTTAGAGTTAACGACAAAAGAAAGTTGTCATTCCTGCAAAAGCAGGAATCCAGTATTTTACGCTAGTGTTCTGGATTTCCACTTGCAAGAGAATGATAAGGCGACATTACTATAGTAAACGTAACAAATAAGTATATATGCAAGCACCCTTGCCAGGGCTGCAGCCCGAAGCAATCTCCAGTGCCTGGATTGCCCCGAGGAGTTTATACAGAGCAATGCGAATGCGTCCGCAATGGCAATGTTCTTTTGCGTTCACCGTAGCCAAAATCCCATCCTTTAACGGAAAAGTACACAGCCTATCAGGATATGAACGTGACTTGTTAAAGAACGGCAACATGCAATTGTCTCTGTTATGGGTGCTTTACTTTACCGGGTCATATCCGGAACTCCCAAAGGGATGACACCGCAATACACGCCATATACCAAGGCATATGCCCCATAAGATACCCTTCTTTTGTATCGCATCAATCATATATTGGGAACAGGTGGGCTCATAACGGCAGGAAGGATGCAAGAAGGGTGAGATAATAAACTGATATGCATGAATAAGTTTAATGATGATAAACTTCATGGGCACAGACTTCATTAATTTTAATAAGTAATTTCTTAAATCCGTCTTCAATATCAGACCGTTTCAGATCGGAAGAAAAGGGCTGACGCGGAATGGCAATTATGTCAACGTGCACTGCAAGTAAGTGTTTATTTAGCCGGTAAACCTCTCTCAGCAATCGTTTGGCACGATTCCGCCGCACGGCATTTCCTACCTTCTTGCTTACCACCAGCCCCAGCCGGGAATGCGGAAGGCTATTTACTACTACGTAGAGGACAACCTTCGCATCTTTGAATACCTTCCCTTCCTGAAAAACTCTTTCAAATTCCCTCTTTAAAGTCAACCGTTCCGCTTTCGTAAATCGATACTTCATAAGGCAAATTCACGCATTCAAAAAGGGGAGTAAGAAAAATTTCACAGCGTTATTTCTAGCTTTTCAAGCAAATACTGTCTCAAGATAAACGCAATCCAACAGCCCCGTCAATGAGGGTTTGACGGTAGGGTTTTTCATGTTGCTATACTATCTTTTTAGACATGTGTACCTTAGCAGAAGAACAAGATGAAGTCAATGGGTTCATGGGCAAGATTTAAGTACACCCCACGACCTTTTTAATTTCATCAGACAATGGCAACGGTCTGAAGCCCAATGAAATAGCGCTCGTGCTATCTAGTGAAACGTCCGGCGGTCTTGGCGCCGCCAAGATCAAATCCTTTTGTTTGGAGGGTATCAACCTGGCTTCAGAAATGTTCAAAGTATTCGCCAGTAGCTCGCCAAACTCATACCGGGAGATACGTTTGTTGCCGCCTATGTGGAGTAATCCATGCACTTTTTCAAGGGACAGAAAAATTCCGGATACAGCAGCGATTACGCTTACCGGGGTTCTGAATTCATCAACAAAAAGCTGCAATTCCCTTCCCGTTTTTATCGCTTCTATCATGGGCTGAATGAAGCTTTTGGCACCTGGTCCGGGAATGCCAAACATCAAAGACAATCGGCAAATAGCAATCATGGGATGGCGTTTCATCATGCCCTCCTCAGCCAGTACCTTTTGTTCTCCATAAAAATTGACGGGACAAACCGGATCTTCCTCACGATAAGGGGCGCTCAAACCATCGAAAACCAGATCCGTTGAGGTAAAAACACAGGGAATTCCATAATCTGCACAAAGACCCGCAATATTAACAGATGCATCTACATTGACCTTCTGTGATTCAGCCGGGTTGATTTGGCAAAAATTCGGATCCGTTTTCGCCGCAGTATGGATTACGGCGTCGGGACGTATCTGCCGGAATATCTTCTTCACTGCTTTAAAATCAATTAGATCGGCTTTCACGACAGGCATACCTGCAATGTCTCCTGAATGGGAAAAAGTCGTCCCGGTGACATCCCATGTTCGTTTCGCTGCCTGACAAACATTCCATCCCAAAAATCCGCGAGCACCCGTAACGAGCAATTTCTTCATAAAAGCGCCTCATTAGATGTCTGCAAAGGTCGTTGGATTCCTGTATCCGTTGAAGCATTTATTCACTTACGGACTCCAACTCCACGTGCATTTCCTCCCATCGGTTATAGAGGGCGCTCAATTCCTGGGTAATCGCCTTATATTGTTTATTGACCTCCACAGATTTCGCTTTGTCGTCATAAAGCGACGGATCTGAAAAGATACGGTCTATTTCCTTTTTTTGAGTTTCCAGGAAGGCAATTTTTTCTTCTATGGTTTGGACATCTTTGGCGAGTTTTCTTCTTCTGGCATTTTGCTCCTTCTTAAGTAAATACTGTTGCTTTTGTGAATTGGTTTCTTCAGACTTACGATGCAAGACTTCCGTTGCCCTGCCTTCCGCAGTTTCCCCAAGTAAATCAGACACCTTTTTTTCGAGAAAGTCCCGCATACTACCCAAATGGGTGAGGATCTTCTGGTTTCTTAATTCGTAAACTTTTGTGACAAGACCATCAAGGAAATCCCTGTCATGGGATACAATCAACAGGCTTCCTGCATAATCCAGCAGTGCATCCTTGAGTATCTTCTTAGTCGCGATGTCGATATGATTTGTTGGCTCATCCATGATGAGAAAATTGGTAGGCTTGAGAAGCATCTTGGCAAGAGATAGCCGGGATTTTTCACCGCCGCTCAGAACATTGACACTCTTAAAGATGTCGTCACCGGAAAAAAGGAAAGCACCCAGGATATGGCGAATATGGGGAATCATGGAAAGTGGGGCAACCGTCTCGATTTCCTGTAATACGGTATTTTGCGTATTCAATTTCTCTGCATGTTCCTGGGCAAAATAATCAAAAGATACATTATACCCCATCCTGATCGTTCCGGCGTATGGTTGCTCAATACCAGCTATGATGCGGAGTAAAGTGGATTTTCCAGACCCATTCTGCCCGACAAGGGCGACCTTTTCTCCCCGTTCAAGGGAAAGGCAAATACCCTGGAATATCGACCCTCCATCATATTTGTGTGAAACATCTTTTACACCCAATACCGAGATGCCGCTTTGTTTTGAAGGAGGAAACCGGAATTTGATCTGCTCTATCGTGTTTTCAGGCAGTTCTTCCTTCTCCATTTTTTCAAGCATAAGGATGCGGCTCTGTACCTGTGATGCCTTGGTGTTCTTCGCCCGGAAACGTTCAATAAACCGTTCCACCTCTTTGATCTTTTTCTGCTGATTGACGTAACGCGCTGTCTGTAATTCCATCCGATTCTTTTTTTCAATCTCATACAAGGAATAATTTCCATAGTATTCATGGATTTTCCCCTTCTCCAATTCCCAGATCTTGGTAACGTTTCGATCAAGGAATGCGCGGTCGTGTGATATGATAATCAGACCTCCTTTAAATCCCCTGAGATATTCTTCCAGCCAGAGGATTGAATCGATATCCAGATGATTGGTTGGTTCGTCCAGGAGGAGTACATTGGGTTCCTGCAGTAACAACCGGGAAAGGGCAACCCGCATCTGCCATCCGCCGCTGAAAGTACCAATGTCTCTTGTAAAATCTGATTCCTTAAACCCCATTCCTTTTAAAACCTTGCCCGTTTCCGCTTCAATCTTTGCGCTGTTGACAACCTCGAGCTGATGCTGCAGATGTGCGTAATTATCCAGGAGCATCTGATGGTCCTCACCTCGTATGACAGGATCTTCCAATTGGGTGTGGATGGTATCAATCTGATGCTTCAGGTGGAGAATGTCCTCAAAGGCAGAACTGGTTTCTTCAAATACCGTCTTTTTCCTGAAGACGAACCCTTCCTGGGGAAGGTAGCCAGTATTTGCATCTTTTGAACAAACAAGATCGCCTCCATCCGGCTCAATGAATCTGCCAATGAGTTTGAAGAGGGTAGATTTTCCGGCACCGTTGGGTCCGATCAAACCGATCCGATCGTTTCTTCTGATGTGAAGAGAAACGTTGTCAACAATGGCTTTTGATCCGAAGGTAAGGCTAATGTTATTCAGACGAATCATTTTATCCCGCCATACACCGCTTCCTGATATTCCTTCCAGAAACACTCGGCAGTGCGGAATCCGGCCTCTGCAATAATTTGAAGCTCGTCCATCAGGCATAACGGGTTATCACCGGACTCTTTCTCTTTATCAGACAATGCTGAGGAAATTTCGTCCAGGGACTTCTCTTCGTGCCTGATTTCACGCGTTCTCTCTTGTATACCCTGATAGTACAAACGCCGGAATCTGGCCTCAAGTACAGCGTCGGCCGTTTTTAAAACATCACAATTTATAAACCAGCCATGCGGTCTTAAAATTGACTGAACGTAGTTGAGGAGCGTAAGCTTCTCCTCCCGATATAAATGGTGAAGAGCAAAAGAAGATACCACGGCGTCGACAGAGGAATGGGCGTCCATTGTTTTCGGTAAATCCTGAAATGTGGAGACATGGAATGTGACGTGTTCAAGGCGATTGTTAAGCCTTGCTTTGGCCTTTTCGATCATGAGCGCTGCCGCATCAACAGCAATAATCTCCGCGCGGGGAAACATTTCGATGATCTTGTGAGAAAGGTAGCCGGTACCGGCGCCCAAGTCTAAGACACGCAAATGTTCCGTTCTGTTAAAGGGCAAGACCTCACACACGACGGATGCCATTTTAACACGGTTTGGATGCCAGATGTCCATATCGGCATCGTAAGAAGCTACAATATTGGAGTTATTAAAGGCGTAGACCGTTTCTCTCAAGGCATTTTTCTCCATAACGGCAATCATGAAAAAATAATAGCAGATTATATTTTGTGCAATTATAATAAAAATATTATGAAAAGTAAATCTACAAGAGACTTAAGAAAAGGCAAAAAGAGAAATCCCGCTTCTAAACTGGTGTGTCCCGGGAAGCGACTGACACAGGCGGCGGTGCGAAGGTTTCAAGAAAGGATTTACCTGCATTATCAGGCACATGGCCGTAAACTTCCCTGGAGAACAACGCAAGACCCGTATCGGATCCTGGTTTCGGAAATTATGCTCCAGCAAACCCAGGTACAAACGGTTATGGGGAAGTATGAACCGTTTATCAGTACATTTCCTGATTTTCCAAGCCTCGCCAGGGCATCACTACGCATGGTTCTTCAGAAATGGCAGGGGCTGGGTTACAACCGGCGGGCAATAGCTTTGATGCAGATTGCTCAAAGGGTTACGGATGAGTTTTACGGGAAGCTTCCCTCGTCGGTGGAAACGTTAAAGACTTTTCCCGGAATCGGCGCGGCAACTGCCGCTTCAATTGCTGCATTTGCCTTTCATAAACCGACCGTTTTTATTGAAACGAATATACGCAGAGTATTTATCCATAGCTTTTTCCACGATAGAACAAATATCAGAGACGCTGAAATCCTTCCTCTGGTAGAACAGACCCTGCATACTTCTCATCCCCGTGAATGGTATTATGCCCTTATGGATTATGGAGTAATGTTGAAGCAAAACCACGAAAATCCAAACAGGAGAAGCGCTCATTATCAAAAGCAACCTCCCTTTCAAGGCTCCAACCGGCAGATTCGGGGAATGATTCTGAAAGCGCTCACTACCAAATCATGTCTTTCCGAGCAAGAAATTGCACAAAAGCTTCACCTGAGTCGGGAAAAGATAAAATACAATCTTGTTCAATTAGAAAAAGAGGGGTTTATTAAAAGAAAGAGGAGAAAAATTACCTTAGCAGAGAATTTATAAATCTTAAATCCGGCGCATCTCGTTCCTGATCATTGCCTCTGGCTCATCAGTTCAGAAATGTTTGAAATCTCAACAAGCCGCATAAAAAAACTACGCTGAATATCTTTTTCCCATTACCTTTGGAAGAAAAGAAGTGTTACGTCAGTAATGTATAAATACAGGCGCTTATTTACTCTATAACCTGTGAAATGCCTTGACTCAATGGAAGGACAAGCTTAACAGGTATGTTGTTTGCTTAATTCCGTTACAAATTTTCTCTTCAAAAAGAGATTAAGCATTACAACGTCTTCTGGATTTATTTCAGGTATTATCTATGCGTCTTCGGTTGAAAATCGGTATTTGCCTGTCTTTTTTTATCCTCGGACCCTTGGGTTGTTATGTGCCGCCGGCTTCCAAACCCATGCCTGCCACGAGGCCTGTTGAAAGCGCCATGATTCCTGTGAAACCTCAGAAAAGGGAAGAGTCTTATATCATAAGTCAACTTGATCATTATTTTGTACGGGACTGGAGATACATTGTTATTCACCACAGCGCCTCAGCATCTGGCAGCGCCGCTGATTTTGATAAATATCACAGAAAGAAAAGAAGATGGGAGAATGGCCTGGGCTATCATTTTGTGATCGGCAATGGAAATGGAACCTCTGACGGAAAAATCGAGATAGGAAACCGATGGAAAAACCAAATAGACGGCGCCCACGCCGGTGTGGAAGAATACAACCACTATGGCATAGGAATTTGCCTGGTGGGAAATTTTAATGAATCGCGTCCAACATCAGCTCAGATGGCATCCCTTTCGACCTTAGTTGAGTATTTGAAAAACAGATGCCGGATCCCCGCTGAAAATGTGATCATGCACCGACACTTCAGGCAAACTGAATGTCCGGGAAGAAACTTTCCTTATTACAAATTGCTTGCAAATACTTATTTCTAAGGTATCGACGGAATATCGTACACCCAGCACACAACAGTCAAAATGCGGCAGAGCAGCAAATACACCTTTTGGGTTTCAGATCTAGGCGCAGACACCTCCCCTTTGTGAATAGTCATTGCTTTTCCTTGGCCTTCAAAAAGGCATTCATTTCTGCTTGGATACGGGGCGTATCAATTTCTTTGGCCTTATTATAGCATAGGATGCAGATGTCTCCCCTAGTGGTAGTCATCTTTTTCCATTCATCCTTTTCTCCGAGATAAAGACCACACTTCCAGCAGTTAGCCATAGGAATTTCCTCTGTTATTTTTTATAACTGAACAAATCTTTCCACAAATCTTTCCACAAGATAGGCAAGGTATTCTATGTCGATGTAAGCTTCCGCACTGCTATCTAAAAAAAGCTTGCAACTTGCCGAAAACTCTTCATCCGCATCCCAAAAGCACAGATACAAGGGTATCTGTGGCAAGAGGTCAAAGCGGAAGACATAATCTGCTTTCATTTTTCCCCGGGTTTCTATGCCACCTAACTCTTTGCAGCACGCCTTCAGACGATTCATATTTTTATTAAATGTTGCCGCAACTTTTTCTTCTGCATTCCGTTGAAATGCCTTTACATGCGAGGCAGTATGAGGAAAATATCCCAGGGTCACCCACTCTCCCGTTAAGGGCTTGTTTCCTTTTCTCCGGATATAGTCATAGATGATAATCTTTGCCCACGAATCGCGGCAATAGGCATCATTTTCAAACAGGCCATCTTTTCGCATTTCGTATGGCTTGCTCAACATGGTGAGTTTTATCATTTCCCCACCTTTACAGATATCAAAATGACCTCCCGTGGCAATGGCTGCTTCTTTGAAATTCGTCCGTTTGGCCTCGGCTTCTAGTTCAATACTCACCCGCTCATAATTATCCTCCATGGTCACGGCAGGTGTTTGAATTGCCAGTTCCCTGGTTTCTTCTGTCACATAAGGGCAATCATTCATCCTGAGTAGGGCATTTTGTACTTTCAGTGCAAAGGCCATGCAGGTAGGGAGTCCACATTTGCCACAATTTGTCCTGGGTAGCTTTTTGTATATTTCAAGCATCAAATTTCAATCTTATCGTTTTTCTCTGAAGGCGCATTCCCGATTTATTGTATTGTCGCGTAAAATCTTTCTTTTTTCGCAAGGTCTTTATATCCCTCAGTTGCATCCCTCTTGATAGGAGGAATCTGGTTGCGGCTTCGCTGCGCTATGAATATCGGCTGGGTAGGATAGGTATTGCCCACGGCAAGGTACGCCTCGCTGCTACTATTTTATACGAGGTACTCCTTCATATCGTTCGTGCATAATTTTACAAGATATCGGGAATGCACCTGTTTATGTTATCTGCAAAAGGCACGAACAAACGGAGTTTGTCCGTGCCACCCCAAAAACCGCTTAACATAACACGCATACGGCATTCCCTCTCGTAAGGGAGGGTCGCTGTTTGTGCGTGAGGAAATGCTTAACTAATCTTTGTAAATCTGGACTTTGGCGCCCCGCAGATGGGACAGGTATCTGGCGCTTCTCTCTCTACCGTATTTCCGCAGACCTGGCAGACATAATACTCCACATCTTCATTTTTTCCCAGATGCTGCAATGCCTTTTGATAAAGATCCGCATGGATCTTCTCTACTTTATTGGCAATTTCAAAGCTCCGCAGGGCTTCTTTGTTTCCCTCCTTTTTAGCTTCCTCAATCATCTGGGGGTACATCTTGGTGAACTCATACGTTTCTCCTGCAATGGCCTCCTGAATATTTTCTTTTGTTGTCTTAATACCGCCCATAACCCTTAAATGGTTGTGGGCATGTACCGTTTCAGCCTCCGCCGCAGCACGGAAGAGTTTTGCCACCTGCTTAAAGCCCTCTTCTTCTGCCTTTTTGCCAAAGGCAAGATATTTCCTGTTGGCCTGCGATTCACCTGCAAAGGCATTCTGTAAGTTATCTTTTGTCGACATCCCTTCATTTCTCCTTTCTTTTTATCAGCAATAAAATGATACCGGTAAAATAATTATCTGAAAATGACAATCAAACAATAGTATAATACATACTCTTTAATGTCAATGATCTCGTTTGTTGGGATTCCGGATTTTAGCATTTAATCACTATTTCGTCGGATTCGTTGAATCTTATCCCGAAGCTCAGCCGCACGTTCAAACTCCAATGCCTCCGCTGCCCTGAGCATCTCCTCCTCCAGTTCGTTTACAAACTCCTGAGTAATGTATTCTTCCTCGCTTTCTGCAACGGTTTCGTACACGAGCTTATGCGATGAAATCTCATCATTGATGCCCTTTTTGATCTCTTTTTGTATGGTTTTCGGGGTAATATTATGTTTTTTATTGTAAGCCAGTTGAAGTTCCCGTCGCCTGTTGGTTTCATCCATAGCACGTTTCATGGAATTTGTTATCTCATCGGCATATAAGATAACCTCGGCATTTACGTTCCTTGCCGTTCGGCCGATAGTCTGTATCAGGGAGGTTTCGGAACGCAGAAATCCTTCTTTGTCGGCATCAAGAATTGCTACGAGAGAAACTTCCGGTAAATCCAGTCCTTCCCTGAGGAGATTAACACCCACCAGCACATCAAATTTTCCTATCCTCAAATCACGCAATATGGTTACCCTTTCTATCGCGTCTATTTCCGAGTGGAGGTACATGCCTTTGAGTCCTTCTTCCTGGATATATTCGCTCAGGTCTTCGGCAAGACGTTTCGTCAACGTCGTTACCAGCACCCGTTCCCTCCTCTGTGCCCGCTTCTTAATTTGTTTCAGGAGGTCCCCTACCTGAGTTTTGGCAGGTTTCACATAGATTATCGGATCGACAAGACCGGTTGGACGAATAATCTGTTCGGCCACCCTGCCCTTGCTTTTCTCTAGCTCATAGTGGCCAGGCGTTGCCGAAACAAGCATGATCTGATGGATCCTCTTTTCCCATTCATCAAACCGCAAGGGGCGATTATCGAGTGCTGAAGGCAGGCGGAAACCATAGTTGACAAGCGTCTCCTTGCGCGCACGGTCGCCATGGTACATACCGGCAATCTGCGGGACAGAGACATGGGACTCATCAACAATAAGGAAAAATTCTTTGGGAAAGTAATCGAACAGGGTGTATGGCGTTTCGCCGGGCGCACGGGCACTGAGGTGTCTCGAATAATTTTCAATACCGTGACAATACCCCACCTCCAGAAGCATTTCCATGTCGTAGCGTGTTCGGGCCTCCAGACGTTGAGCCTCGAGTAGCTTTTCTTTTGAACGAAGTTCTTTCAACCGGTCATTCAATTCGTCTTCGATAGACCTGACTACCCCTTTGATCTTTCCCTCCGGCATAACGAAGTGTTTTGCCGGATAAACAGATATTTCCTTTACCTCCTGCACCGTATTCCCCGTTGTAGGATTAATTATGGAAATCCTGTCGACTTCGTCACCAAAAAATTCTATGCGATAAGCAAACTCCTCGTAGGCGGGAAATACCTCCACAACGTCTCCCCGCACCCGTAACGTGCCGCGAATGAACTGTATGTCGTTTCGTTCATACTGGATATCAATGAGACTCCTCAGGAGTTTGTTTCTTTCTATTGAATCACCCTTGCCCAGATGTACATACATTTCCTGATACTCTTCAGGCGAGCCCAATCCATAGATGCAGGAAACACTGGCGACAATGATAACATCCTTCCGTGACATGAGATTACTGGTGGCAGCCAGGCGCAGACGGTCAATCTCCTGATTGATCGTTGCTTCCTTTTCGATGTAGATATCCCGTTGTGGGATATATGCCTCGGGTTGATAATAGTCGTAATAACTGACAAAATATCCTACAGCATTTTCCGGAAAGAAGCTCTTGAATTCACTATAAAGCTGGGCTGCCAGGGTTTTATTATGGGTCATGACCAACGTAGGCTTTTCCAGGGCAGCAATCACGTTTGCCATGGTAAAGGTCTTTCCGGAACCAGTAACTCCCAACAAGGTTTGATACATGGTACCTTTTTGATAACCTTCTACGAGTTGATGTATTGCCTTTGGCTGGTCGCCCTGTGGTGTAAAAGGAGATACTAACTTAAATATAGACATTTTTTACCTCGACAACTTAGACAATTTTAAACGACAAAATCTCTTTGCCTGTAACTGAAATATCCGCAAGAAGCCTTTCTATGTTTCCTCCGATTGCGGCATAGGCAACAAATATTTTATCCGCCAGTTCTGCCATGAGCCGGTTCCTCCGGTTCGCTGTTTCTACGGTAACCCGCTTAACGTTCTCGTCAAATGGGGAAATGAGCAGGAGTCTGTTTTTGTTTAAGGCTTCTTGCAATTCTGGTTCGAGTCGTTTTTTAAACCCCCTTGCCAGTACAAGTATTATAGGCTGGTTTCCTTTTAAAAGGTAGTGCAAAACGTCTTTCTCTATTTTGGAATGAAAACCTGATACAACACAGACGCCTTTTTCCCTTTGTTCAATTGCCCAGTCATATGATTTGAGGATGATATCAGCAGGACACTTGCGGGAACATAGGAAGGCGATCTTGTATTGTTTGAGTATTTGTTTGTTCCCAATATAATGCAGGGGCGATGCATTTTTTGTAACAAAATCCTGGCACAATTCATTCGGTGAAAAAAATGCTTCGCCCCTACGGTTCGTTGTCGACATAATCCTGTCCCGTGCGGTATTTGATATCGTAGCGAATGCCTGTCCTGAGCTTAGCCGAAGAGATGAAATCTAATTCCTCATTCGTAAAATTGCATCTCTTTTTTGTTTCGTATTTCAATTCTTCTTCAGATACATTGCACCTGTCAGGATTATCCATATCATATGGCCACATAAGCGGATTATATGTGATATACCGGCGAATGGCATTTAAGGCATATTCGTTTCTGACAATGTGTTCATAATAATTGCGCTGCCAAAGCGTAGTGCCCGGGGATTTGTTCAATTGGTTGATTTTTCGTGTGGAAACAGATTTGAAATTCTGCATAATTGCCCCCAGCGAACCGGAGGATGTTCCATGAGGTGATTGCGTTATTGGGTGTAGGGGCGAAGCATTTTCCGTGACGAGACCTGGGCACGATTTCATGGGCGAGGAAAATGCTTCGCCCCTACGGTCGATATTGGCATCGGTGATGATGATAATCCCATGGATATGATTTGGCATAACAACGCATGCATCCAATCGAATGTGTGCAAAATGTTTCGGTATGTTATTCCAGCACGCATGAATCATAGTGCCAAATTTGTTCAATTGCATGATTTCGTCAGAAATTTCCCCAAAGAGGCATTTCCCTTTTTCTGTACACATGGTCACAAAATAAGCGCCTGGCCTGGTATAATCGTATCCCTTCAGCCGTATTGAACGGCGATGGTGTTTTTCAGGATCGTAATTTGTGTTTTTATTTTGTTGCATGGGTGTTTTATTACGTGTTTTTTTGATTACATGGGTTGTTGATTATCAATTGCCGATTGTTGATTGTAGGGGCGAAGCATTTTTTTGTTACAAGATTCTGGCACTATTCATTCGATGAAAAAAATGCTTCGCCCCTACGGTTTACGGTTTAACGTTTCTACATTTCATGGTTCATTGCCGTCATAATCCCGTCCCATGCGGTACTTGATGTCGTAGTTGATGATGAAGTCTAATTCCTCATCGGTGAAACCGTAATGCTGGGCTAATACCTTGTCGATTTCGTCTATGATGGGTTTGGATAATTTAGGATAAAACTCATCATATACAACTTTTCCAGTTGCTTTATACATACATTCCTTGCGTTGTTTATGTTGTTTCAAATCTTTCATAAGTCTTTCAGAAAGGACAGATAATTGTTCCTTTGTTTCTTTTGACATTTGAGCCAGTCCAATAGGAAAGTTTTCAATTTCCCTGAGGTTTAAATGACGGCAATCTGAAAGTATGATAAACCACCAATAAAAAAGGGAACTATTGAGTATTGCTACAACAACGGAAGCATCAATATTGTTTGATGCATGCAATTCTTTAACCTGTGTTGAAATCTGCTCACCATCCCTTTCGTTCCAGAAATATGGCGCAAAGTCCATTGCGCGAATCCAATATTGAGGAGCATTATGAAAATAAACATGATGTTGTGAGAATTCTTTTATGTAATAAACTACCTTTTCTAATTTATTTATTCGCTCTCGAATCAAATTAGCTGTAACATTACCTATTTTTGGAATCGAACCATCCATGATATATTTTGAGATTTCAGAAAAATTTAATAATTCAAAGAGCAGTGGACGTACATCGGAATACCAACGATTATAATTTGTTGAATAAATATTTTTTACTTTGAATTTGCCTTTTTTAGATAGCACAATGGTAGCCCGAATATGCTCTAATCCATCAAACAATTTAGCTGGTCGGTCGTCAAAGGTAGCAAACCAAACAGAATCATTGCTATTTGCGATTTTATTTTGTAGTGGTTTCATTCGGTCTGTACAGACTATTGGCAATTGCACAATCATTCCGCATCGTCCACCATTAGTAATTAAGTTTAATGAGCTTTCTATTACATACGCATACAAATTCCCGCAGTTTTCTGTTTGATAACCCTGAATTGTATATGTCTTTTTTACCTTTGAATACTCCACATACGGCGGATTACCAATAATCACATCAAACCCACCTTTGTCGTGTATGATCTCATAAAACTCTGCAAACCAGTGGAAGGGCTGGTGGGCGGCCTTCCATTTTTCAAAGTCCTTCGGCTTTCTCTCAACATCGATAGAATAGATTTGAGCAAGGTAGACATTCAACTTTTCATTTAACTTTTTCAGTCGTTCTTCTAAATCCTTTTTGGCGCCGCTCATCGCAGGACTGTCAATAAGTATCTGAGAATCTTTAAAGTGCTCATATGCCATCTTTATCATTTCTGCCTGTTCTTTTATTTCTTCTATCTCCTTTTTATAAAATGTGAGTTTGAATACCTTTTCTACATCTTCAAGCCTTGCAAAGCCCACAAGCGTATTGCCCGCCCGGATATTAAAATCAATATCAGGCAGTGGTTCCAGTCCCTGGTTTGGTTTTTTATAATCCACGTCTACCGTCGCCACCAGTTTCAGGAATAACCGCAGCTTGGCAATTTCCACCGCCTCATGCATGATGTCCACGCCGTAGATATTCTTCAAGATGATGTTCTTATAAATGAAATATTGAAGGTTGGGGTGTTCGGGTGATTTAACAAACTTTAAGGTGTCTTCAAAGAATTTGTATTTAGACACACCCCTTTGTCCCCTCTCGAGAGGGGAATTTTTGGACATACCCCTTTCATGAGGGGCATTGTTGGCATCTGCAACAAATGCCTCCATGCGCTGGATGCAGGCTTCGTAGAGTGATTCAAGGATGTTGATTGCGGCAAACAGGAATGCACCCGAACCGCAGGTGGGGTCGAGTATGGATATGTTTAATAGTGCCTTATAAAAATGTCTGATAAATTCGGGATCATCGCTGTTTTCAATGACGTCCTGGGCAAACTGCCGGATGTTGAGGTTATACGTAATAAAATCGTTTATCCCGTGTATTTCGCCGTTTTCAATCTTTGTTTTAATCTCTGCATAACGTCTCCTTCTTTCAACCACCTCGCGCCATATTTCCGTGGGTAGTCCATATTCGGGCGGGGCGGGTTTATTCCATAGTGTTCGTTTCGACACGTCATTCAATCCTTCGGCAATTTCAGGCGACAATGGTAATTGTTGTGGTAATGGTAGGGGCGAAGCATTCTCCGGTGTACTCAATCGTTTTGAATAATCGACATCTTGTGTTGTTGATAAATATTGTGTGGGTTGTGCGGGAGAATGCTTCGCCCCTACGGTGTCAACGATGCCGTGTTTGACAGCATCATACATGTATTTGTCAGGATCTGATTGTAACAATTTCCAGATTTCACCATCAGGGTTGAATGCCTTTGGATAATGTCTCTTTACCTCATCGAACAGATAGGGGATGATGCAGTTTTTACTGATGTAGTCCGTGATGTCCTCTTTTGTGTAATAAGCCCCCATGGACGCACGATCGTTAATGTATTTCTCAAATATATAGCCAATAACGTCGGGGTTTATGTCCCTCCCTGTGGCGGCAATACGTGTGTCCAGGTGCCATTCGTACTGATCAAAGAAGCTGAATACCTGCTCAAATGCCTCATCTGCTATCTCGATGTTGGCGTAGTTTTGCTCTATATGGTGGACATCGAACAAGCCGCCGTTGAGATACGGCACGATGCCGATTTCCTTGACAAGTTCCTGGGGTCTTTCATGAGAACCAAGTCCTTTATGGAAGAGGACGAGCAGGAAATTTCTATAAAATGAGTAAAACTTGTCCTTGCCTTTCTTCTCCTGTGTGGCTTTCAGTCTGTTTTTCAAATAGTCTTTGTCATTATCCAGAAATCCCTTTTTCTGGATAAAATAGATGAACATCAGGCGGTTCAGCATGAGGGATGCATACCAATCCTTATCCACATTTTCGCTAATGCCTTTTATGAAATTCAAAAATGAGGTGTGTTCTTTTTTGAACTGGTCGAAAAACCGTTTCGTAACCCTTTCTGCGTTAGTATTGAACTGCTCTTGTATGAGGGATTTGACATCCATGATACTGATCTTTTCCTCGTCATCGATGGAGAAGAAAAGCCCTTTGAGTTTCTGGAACAATAGTTCTGGTTCCTGATGTGTATAGTAGTTCGTCTCCCTTAGCGCTGTCGGCTTTCCTTGTTCACGCACTGCCAGTTGCCAGCATAGATGGCCTTGAGGCTGGTCACAAAAGATAATGAGGTGTTCAAAGTAGAGTTTGGTTATAACGCCGTCTATCTTCTTTCTGATGTGATAATCGGGTATTCTGCCATTATTTTCTGGTGAGCAGGCAAAGACGACAAATCCCTTTTTTTCAGCCACAGCATCCAGGGTGTACGATTTATTTTCGACGACTACCTGTTCTTTTTTCCTAACATTATCCCATCCCAATTCATTAAAGAGTTCTTTGAATTGAAAGGCGTTTATGAGCTGTTTAAAGCGTGTTTTGTTTATGGTTGCGGCCATTTTGATTTTTATAATTATTGTATTGTACGGTGTAGGGGCGAAGCATTTTCCGTGACAAGATATGGGCGCAATTTGTGTGGTAAGGAAAATGCTTCGCCCCTACTTTGTTTTGTTTTTAATTAACCCTAAAGAACAAATGATTTGGGGTTCTTTACAGGTCTTTTCATCTTCCTTTGTATTACACAATTTGTCTTCATCCCGTAATGATACAACTAAATTTGCCAGGTCTTCATCCGAAATACCAGCTTTTAGCTGCCTGTTTAATGTTTCCCGGGCAAATTCTTTTAAGGGGAATTTGTATAAATCATCTATCGCCCTTTTCAGCGCTTCATTTACAAACAGGGTGCCTTTGTATTCCTCATAGTAGCGGTTCAAGCGCATGTACGTCCTGTAACGCGCTCCAGATTTTTTACCTAGCTGACCGCCAATAGTGCTTTCAACGTGCTTTATATGTTCAATACCCTTTTCCACCAGTTTGTGATGATTATCCATTTTATATAATGCGGGGGTATTGGGGGTACATTCCGCTGCCTTAAGAATTTCAAGTTGAGACTGTGAAATGATTTCCCCCTTTCTATCCACCCATACTAAGACATCATTATCATCCGCCGTCCGTGTGTACACGACAACGCCTTCATCCTTTTTCATGTATTCTTGTTTTAGTGATTTCGTGGCATAAATTACATGAGGCAGATCAGGGATTGTCTTTTTCAGGGTTGGGTCGGCATCAGTGGCATTTTTCCATATCTGATAAGCATAGGACGCCAAATCAACCTCTGTGTCATCTTCTTCATCAAGAATGCCCTGTTTTTCGTTGTAAAAGTCATGAATTTTAACAGGGTCGCCGTCAAAAAATACCTCGTCAGAACCAACAACCTCGGCGTTTTCTTCTATCCTTTTTCTCAGCCTGCCTCTCAATTTTATAATTTTTTCTATGCCTTCTTCAGGTAAAAATGAATAGCAAAGAATTTTATCCGACTTCTGTCCAATTCTGTCTATCCTTCCTGCCCTTTGAATAAGCCGGATAATAGCCCAAGGCAGGTCATAATTCACAAGAATATGACAATCCTGCAGGTTTTGTCCTTCGCTTAAGACATCGGTTGTTATTAAAACCCTTATTTCATTAGAGGTATTTATAATTTCTTTTTTATCGTTGCTTACCGGGCTAAATCTGTAAACGTAACTTGTAGGGTCTTCGCTGTCGCCGGTAACGCACTCTATCTGCTTTATATTTCTCCTTTTCAATTCGTCTCGCAGATAATATGCCGTGTCTGCAAACTGGGTAAAGATTAAAATTTTATCTGTTGAGTGTTTTTTTATACAGAGATCGTATAAGGCGTTTAATTGCCTGTCTTCAGCGGGATTCCAGTCCTTGCCGATCTTTAAAATCTTCAAAATTTCTTTGTTGTCATTGAGCAATATATTTTTTAGTGTCGCTTGAAAGAATCCGCTTCTGATCCAGTCAAAACGGTTATGGTAGCTTGTTTCGTATAATGTATAAATTTTTTCGGCCTGTACATAGTAGTCTTCTTCATGAAGTAAAATCCTGATTGCGCCTTCATTTGTGCCTGCATTATCCGGGTCAACGTCATCCAGGAACTCGTCAAGCAAATTTGCCTCCTGGGCGCCAATGGGAAGGGGGAGGTTATTCTCTATTGCATACGCATAAATAGAGTTACGCAGAACATGCCGGCTCAATGATACCAGAAAGGAATAACCGCTGCTTTCGAGCCTTTTAAAGAGGTTGGTTCTGCAAAAGCCCATGAGCCGTTTGCCTGCATGGGAGAGATTATCCTGGATGACGGTTTCTTCTTTTGTTGGTTTAAGAGTAGTCTTTTTATCGAGATAATTGCCCAGTCCATATCTCGGAAGATTTAAACCATTAATGGTATCTACAATGACGTCAGAGTATAGTTGCGCATATTGATCTTTCGGGTTGTTGGGATTGAAGTCGTATTCAACTTTCTTTGGCAATCTGTCGGGAAAATAGGAACGACCTCCATCCGAAAACAAGAGATATTTCCTTCCATTGGCGGGATCGGTTTCAGCGTAGTTCTGTTTAATAAAGCTTCTTGGCCTTCTTACCATATACAGCCGCATCAGTTCACGCCAATCATCTGCATAATCACTTTTTTCGAATGCAGGCAACGTTGTTGCAGGGTATTGATATTTTGCCATAAACTGAACCCTGCCGCCGATGCTTTCAATAAACTTCTCCGGGCATATGCCCAGATCTTTATCTTCCGGAATAAAAAGCCGGAGCTGGTTGGACAGGTCAAGATATGTTTTATTATAGGGGGTAGCTGAGAGCATAATAACCTTGCTCTCGTTAATCTGGATGTATTCCTGAATAGCCCTGTATCTCTTGCCTTCCCTGTTTCGTAAATTATGGCTTTCGTCAATAATGATTAACCGGTATCTCCTCAATGTTGGCAGAGCCGATTGAACTTGAGTAATGGGCAAGACCTTTGCCCGCAATTGATATGTATGCGCGTAGTCCTCCCACATATTTGTAAGGTTCCTGGGGCAGATGATGAGCGTTTCAAGGAAGAAGTCTTCCTCAAATATCTTGGCTAAAGCGGTGGCTGTAAGGGTTTTCCCGAACCCAACAACATCGCCAATTATGACACCATCCCTCTTATTCAGGTAATGTGCGGCTATCGAGACGGCTTTTTGCTGGAAACCATGCAATTTCTCCTGAAGAATCTTTGGGATTTTAAATTCTGTCAATCCTGCACGCGCCTCGCGAGATAAATGGTAGGCAATTTTCAGATAGATGTGATAAGGCGAAACTAATCTGTCGGCAGCCCAGCTCGTATCAATTATTTCAATCAATTCTTTGGATATATCTATGCACCACCTGTCGTTCCATCTATCCTCGAACCAGGTTGAAAGTTTTAATGCTGCGTCCTGTTCCAGGACATCAACATTTAATTCGCCCTGATGAAGCAGACCGGCAAGGGTTAAATTGCTGCTGCCTAAGTAACCAATAATGGGACTAATCTTGTCATCTCTGAATAAGAGATATAATTTGGCATGTAACGGATGTTTTAAATAAAGTTTAACAACGACCTTTTTGTCTTTTATTTGTTGCGATAACTTTCTTAAGCCGATCTCGTCTTCTTCCGTTGGGATGCCAATGGTTAACTGATCCTTAAATTCCTGCGCCAGTTTCTTTTTAATGGCGGATGCTGTTTGATTGTCAATAAGACCCTGCTCAGTTTTATAAAAATATTCACGTATGATTTCAAGGGGAGGTTTTTGCATGCCGATGAGCAGTCTGCAACAATTACCATCACCCCCTTTGAGACTATCTATCCGGGCAGCAATCTCTTTCCACCCCCTCAGATTGAAATAGCCAACGCAGAAGTCGCCCCTGTGAGACACTTCTAAGGTATTATTTAATCCCTGAACTAAATGATTTTCGATGTTGTCAAAGATTTTCGGCAAGTTTACCCCTTGTAATACTCAGAAGACTTGTATTTTGAAATGATTTCGTCGACAAAGACTTTTACGGTTGAGGCGATGGGTACGGCCAGTAGTAATCCTAAAAATCCAAACAACTGGCTGCAGATCAGGATGGAAAGGATCACCATGACAGGACTCAGCCCCAGCCCCTTTCCCATGATCCGGGGGGTTATTACGGTTGCCTCAAGCATTTGTCCTACACCAAAGGTCATTAAGACGTACACAATGTGTGCGAAATCGTGAAAATGGAAGACTGACAGAACGGAGGCCAGGAATATCCCCGTGCCGGTGCCAACATAGGGAATCAGATTGCCAAAACCCCCTGCAAAGCCGAGAAGGAATGACAGGGGGACGCCTGCTATGGTCAAACCAATGCTGTAGATAAGGGAAAGAATAAGACAGACGACGAGCTGTCCCCGCAGAAAATGCCTGAGATTGTCATTCACCCTCGATAAGACCCTCACTGCGTAGTCTCTTTTCGATGCGGGAAAAAAGTCCTTTATAGACTTGGCTATGATATTAAAGTCCTTGAGCAGGTAAACGGATACGATGCTGAAGATGATGAAATTTAAGAGGATATCAAAAAAACCAAAGGTGCTATAAAAAATATTCCTGACACTATTGGTAAGAAACCCCATAACATTGGGTAGATACTTTTTAAATTTCCAGGCGATCTGTACGAACATCGTCCTTTTAACGTCCGGTCCTCTTTCATGGGCAGCATCTTGCGAAGAGACAGATCTCCCTTCCTCGCGTTCACCCATGTTTGCAGATTTCGTTTTATCAGAATCCATGACAGAGACAGGTTCCTTGAATTCCTGCAATATTAATTTAACTGTCCGGCCAAATTCTGTATCTTTATACCTTTCGACCCACGATTCCAAGGCAGCCTGATATTTTGGGTAATGGTCTTTAATCATACCGCCAACCTGATATATTCCACTGGCTGTTTTCGGAATTGCGTAAGTAAGAAATCCGGCGGTAGTCAGGAGAACGGCAATGATAATGAAGACGATACCAAATCCACGCTGGATGTGTTTCCGGGTAAATGGCCACGTTTTCCGTTCAAAGAAATCAACCGCAGGATCGAAGATATAGGCAACAATAAATGCCATGAGAAGGGAAATGAGCGTGCCTCTCAGGAAATAACACAAAATAAAAAAGATAATAATCGAAATGCCCGCGAGCATTACGCGTATCCACAGATTGTCCAGCATTTTTTGCCGTTCGTTTTTCATACGGTCTATTCCTGGTTACCCATGTGTGCACTGGTTGTTACTGAGCCTACCGTTATATAATCTCTGATAGCCGCTATGACGGAAGCCCCCATGCCTTTTACCTTATCGAGATCATCCAGGGTTGTAAAATTGCCATGTCTTTCGCGATAAGCAACAATGGCCTTCGCCTTTGTCTCACCCAACGCAGGCAGTAAAACCAGCTCATGCCAGGGGCATGTATTAATATCGAATTTAATTTTTATATCCTCCGGTTTAAGGCTACTGACTATCTCCGTTTTGGGCAACCACCAATGATAATCCATGCCCGCTTTTATTATGCTACCAATAAAAAGCGTTGTTGCTAAAAAGTAGATGGTAATAAGTTGCTTTTTTGTGGGGGAGAATCCGTCGGATGGTTTTTGTGCTATAGTCATAATACCTGCCTTTTGTTTAGCATATTGCACGGTAAGCCCATATGGGCCAAGAGCTCATAAGAGAGTAGAAATTTTCATTTCCGTACCAATATCGTTTCTTTTGACTCCGCACGTTTCATTTCTGATGGTGTGTATTCTAGCAATAATTTCAAAGGATGCAAGACAATAGATTGGTCATATTTTGTATCTGTAAGAAGGGAACAGAAGAACAGATATTATATTATCCATAACGAAGCAAAGGGGGGCGAAGAAGGCTTGTATTCTCTGCCTGAATAACAATTTCCCCATAAGGATCAGCACGGGTAACAGTCCTGCATGTACCGTTAATCCCCCTCACTCATTCCTGTCTCGATTTTCGGTTGTTTTCTTTCTCCATTTTGTGCTATATTCTTCATAGAAAAAGTGAACCTTCTTTTCCGTGTTTTCATCCTCAAAACACCATGAATCCCTTAAAAAATTTTATTATTTCCGGCCTAATCCTGCAATAAGGCCACGCATTGTTTGCAAGATTGGGTGCATAATAAATTCTTGTGATTAGTCTTATTAGGAATCTTTAACGAAGAAGAGACAGAAGGCTAATGAGTGTTATCAGAGATACCATAAGGACATTCCAGACAATCTATTTTGCAATGGTGATGTCTACCGGTATAATCTCCATTGCATCTGATTTGCTGGGATTTAGCGGTATAGCTTATGGGCTTTTTTATCTTAACATCGTTGCGTACGCAATTATTATGTCATTGCAAATACTCCGGGCAGTGATGTTTTGGGATAATCTTTATAACGATCTTTCCAATCCAAAATTAAGCCTGGTCTTTTTTGCTATAGTTGCGGGCACCAATATACTGGGATCTCAGTTTGCGGGGATAGCAAATCAACCAGAAGTTGCCAAGATATTTTGGTATGTTGGCGTTTTTTTATGGACGATTGTTTCATTATCCACCTTTGGTGTCCTGTTTGTTAAATGCGATCAAAGGATTGAAGTGGTGTTGCATGGAGGATGGCTGACTGCGACCGTAGGGACGCAATCCGTGGCAGTACTGGGCGCTATGCTTGCTCCAAAATTCGGAGATTATGGAGGTTTTGTAATGTTTTTGTCTTTTGTATGGTGGATGATTGGTTCGTTTATTTATATGGCCTTAATTACACTCATTATATACCGTCTGGTGTTTTTCAAGGCATCTCCTGATGCCTTGATACCACCCTATTGGATTAATATGGGTGCGCTTGCTATTACAACGTTGGCGGGTTCAGTTTTATGTATAAACACCCCCAAAGTGGCGGGATCTTATACCGATTTCCTGGGATTTACAAAAGGATTTACCCTGTTTTTTTGGTCATTCGGCACATGGTGGATACCATATTTGATTATTATTGGGATATGGAAATATGGAATTAATAAAACCCCGTTTAAATATAATCCTCTTTACTGGGCTATGGTCTTCCCTTTGGGTATGTATACTGCGTGCACAGTAAGGCTTTCGCAGGCTATTCAGATTCCCTTTATCGCCAATATATCAAAATATTTTATCTATGCGGCATATGTGGCCTGGGGTTTTATCTTTGTCAGCATGATACTTTCCATGATAAAAATAGCTACTGCAAAAGGAGCCCCTAAAATAAAAGAGGAAGAGACTATTCAGCCTCAAATGACTGGCATTGTTAAAAGTTGATCATTCCAATAAATCCCGAGACTAAAATCTTCGGAGTGTCTCCAAACTGCTGCCCGTTAATTCAACCCGAAATTGATAAATTTTATCGTAACACCATTTGTGCACGGAATTGGAGAGCGATATACGCTTTCCAATTCCGTGCGAATTTGTTATGGGATGCGGCACGTAAGAGCCATAGAGGATGCAATACGATATCCTGAATCCATAAACAATAGGCACAGGCAAGAGTTCGTTGGATACATTTATCGTAAGACAGACAAAGGATGTTGTAAGAGAAAAAAGACCGTGGCAGTGATGGTGCAAAGGGCTTTCTTACGTCTACGAAAGAGCATATGAAGATGCCTTGATAGTGTTGGACATTTCATGTAAAAAAGCATCTCCATGAAGCAGCAGATGCAGGAAGGAATGAAAAAACCCGGGAGAGCCCGGTAACAACATTAAGAGGTAAAGCACACGGCATACGGCTATTAAGACGTCATGGACACAAAAAGCTCACGGGCTCAGAAGCAGCATGGATTCCTGGTTTGAGCCGTATTCCATACCTCATAGTTAAAGAAAAGGCTTCTCGAAGCGAGATTCGTGGACTGTTAAGGAAATCTCCTGCCTTCACGCCAAACAAGAAAATCTCCGGGAAAACCACAATACACATCCTTACCCTCAGGAAAAAATGATACTACAACTTTAATATCACGCCCCTTCGGGACAAACTCCACGAAGTCCATAAGATGCCCTCTTGCTATGCATCAATAGGCAAATCTTCATAAAAAACCATGCGCATGTCCTCCGAAGGAAAAGGAAAGTTTACCGGCAAAGCCGCAGAATGCCCAAGGCCGACTGCTTGTTCAGATGGACTCTTCGTTCCCTCCCTGACTCCCTCTGATGGAAGACAAACATGGTTCCACCGGATTTCTTAAATATTAAAATGCAAGATGTCAACATGTTGACTTAGTAATACTATAGAATTCTACCGTTTCCATGTCATCGGCAAAAAGAGGAGGATTAAGCTATAAATTTCCAATCTGCCGAGAAGCATACAAAAACTCAAGACCCACTTACCTGCATAAGCCACGTTACTATAGTTAGCCGTAGGACCAACCTTTGCCAGGCCTGGTCCACAGTTGGCCATACAGGTTGCTACGGCTGAAAAAGCGGTGATTATGTCCGTGTTCATCGTCATTAATGCCAGGGAAGCGATACCAAAGAAGCCTAAATACACGGCAAAAAATACCGAGCTCTCTGCGACAATTTCTTCACTTACCGATTCCCCGTTGAGTTTTATATGTTTTACCATACGTGGCCGCAACACACGCGTTAATTCCCGTAAGCTCGACTTTAGCAAGAGTAATATCCGTACACATTTTATGGCACCGCCGGTTGAGCCTGCACATGCCCCGATAAACATTAATAAAATCAGCAGAAAGCGGCATGCCTGTGGCCACAGATCAAAATCCGTGGAAACGTGGCCCGTTCCCGTGCACACGGTTATAATCTGAAAAAAGGAGTATCGGAAAGAATTTCCCAGACTGTAATACCGGTTATCCTTGATCCCGCCATTGAAGCATTCTGGCCCGCTAAGATACAAGGTTGCCGCGACAAAAATAATAGCCGCCAGAATGAGTCCTGCAAAAAACTTCAGTTCCGAGTTCCTGAGAACCTTTTTGAATTCTTTTTTAAAACATTTGTAATACAGAGCAAAGTTACATCCACAAATAAACATGAACGTTGCAACGACAATTTCTATATAAAGATTGTTATAAAAGGCAATGCTTGTATTTTTTGTTGAAAAACCGGCTGTAGATACGGTGGCAAAGGAATGGCATATAGCATCGAAAAGCGGCATACCCCCACAGAAGAGGGCTACGATCATAGCGGCGGTAATGATAAGATAAATAATCCAGAGTAATTTCGCCGTTTCCCCAATCCTTGGTTTCAGTCTATCGGCAGTTGGACCGCTGACCTCGGCGCTAAAAAGCTGATAGCCACTGATACCCATGGCTGGCAGCAAGGCAACAAAGATAACGATAATTCCCATGCCTCCCAGCCAGGCAATAAAAGACCTCCAAAAAAGAATGCTATAAGGAAGCGCTTCAACATCTTTAAAAATAGATGCACCGGTAGTGGTAAAACCACTCGTGGCCTCGAAAACTGCGTCACAATACGTGGCGCATACACCAGAAAACCAGAAAGGAAATGCCCCCAGAAAAATACATACGATCCAGCTAAACGTTACAATGGCGATGCTATCCCGAACGCTGATTTCTGCATCTTTATTTCTAAATATTGCCTTGCTGAATCCACCCAAAATACCGGTGATGATAATGGAGTAAACAAACGCCCACATTGCGGCGTCGTCATTATAATAACAGGCCACGCCAAAGGGAATAAGCAGGATTGCCGTCAGCATCAGCACCAAGTTGCTCACGGTATGTAAAACAATAGGAAAATTCATAAACTCTGTGCCTTATCCATGGATGAATTTATGCCCGGTCTTTTTTACCGATAAAGAGGGACTGTACCTTTTCAATGGCGTTGGGCAGGGCAAAGACAATGACCCTTTCTTCAGGGTTAATGATGGTTTTACCTGTCGGTATCTGCATGACACCTTCGCGCACAATAGCGCCGAGGATAGAACCTTGTGGAAAGGATACTTCTTTGAGAGGTTTACCCACAATCTTTGAGCCTTCCGCAGCTACAAGTTCTATCACCTCAGCTTCGCTCTGTTGAAATTTTACTACGGAAAGCGTGTGCCCGCGTCGAATATACTGCAATATAGAACCTACCGTAATAAGGCGGGGATTTATGACAATATCCATTCCTAACGAATTAATAATCGTCATAAACGCCGGGTCCACGGTGAGCACAATTGCCTTCTTTGCACCAAGCCTTTTGGCTAACAACGAAGACAAGATATTGGTCTGCTCGCTCTCGGATACGGCCACGAAGAAATCGGCGATGTCAATGGATGCCTCCTTCAGGAGGTCGATGTCAAGTGCATCTCCCTGGAGAATAATCGTTTTATCAAGGACGGTTGCCGCTTGTTGGGTTTTTTCGCTGTCCGGTTCAATTATGGTAACCTGAATCTTTAGCTCTTCCAGTTTTTTCGCGAGTTCGATACTTGCACGATTTACACCATAGACAACGACCTTTTCTACCTCATCTGCACGCCGGTTAACCATCGGAAGAAAATACGGTAACGCCGCTTTTGCCACAAGCACAAAAACATTGTCACGTGGCATTATTTTAGTTTCACCCATCGGAATGACCATCTCCTCATTTCGTTGGATGGCAACGATAAGAAACGAATCGGTAGATTCAATTTCTTTTAATTCAGAGAGTTTTTTTCCTACGATGGGGGCATCGTCAGGTACGCAAAACCCCCGTAAAAGGATATCTCCTTCAGTAAAATCGGCTACGTAGGTGGCCCCCGGCGTTCCAATGATATTCAAAATAGAATTGATCGTGATTTTTTCAGGATTTACCACATGATCTATGTGAAAGCCATTTTGGTGCATGATCGGTTGCTCATCGTTAAATTCCGGACTTCTTATCCGGGCAATTTTGGTTTTGACACCATAATTGTGGGCGATCATACATACCACCATATTGATCTCATCACTGCTGGTAACCGCCAACACCATATCGGCATCTTTTATCCCAGCCTCTTCCAGGACTATGAGAGAGCAGGCGCTCCCCAGCACAACAGAAACATCCAGCTTTTCGTTAATCCGTTTTACGAGTTCGTGATTTTTTTCGATAACGGAGATATCGTGCCCCTCCTTTGATAATTGCTTCGCCAGGTTAAAACCAACTGCACCCGCACCAACAATAAGTATCTTCATAATTCTTACCCATGCCCCAGAGATAATTACTCTTTCTCGCGAAGATTAGACATTTCTACTGACCCCATCTTCTGACTTGCCTTATCCGGATGAGCTAAATTCTCAGAACACTGCTTGCTCAATTCCTGAAAAGAAGGGCCAAATTGCTCCCCCCCAAGATTGGGATCTTCTGCTTTCAAGCTATCGATAAGGCTCTTTACCTTTTCATACCGCTCCTGCGCAAAGATTGTTCTGGCTATGTCCAAACGGCTCTGCCAGCACCATTGGGCATTCTCCGAACTTTCTTTAACCCAGGTTGAACACCATTCTAATGCACGGTCATATTGCTTTGTCTCTTTTAAACACTGAATAAGTTCCGGTTTTATGGTATCGTCATTCGGAAATTGTTTTACTATGTCTTCGTAAAAACCGAGGGCCTTCTGCCAATCCCGCAGAGCAAACAGCGTTTTCGCCAATTTAAATTTCGTTTGCGCAATCTTTTCCTGAAGCTCAGGTTGTTTTGAATAGTCTGCAATTTGTCTCTCGAGGAGATATTCAGCCCTCTTGTAATCTTTATTGTCATAAAAGGTTGTTGCAACAGAATCCATACTATCAAAACTCATTTTTTTAATATTAATCAGAGATTCCGCAGCCTGTTCTGCAACACGCTTATCCGTATCCTGCAATGCCTTCATCAGGGATTCTATTGCCTGCTCATTCCCGATCTGTCCCAGCGCCGTCACTGCCGATTCCCTCACCCGGGCACTGGCATCGGAGAGGAGTTTCTTGAGGGAATCGACACAAACAGGATTTCCGATCTTGCCTAAACTATCGGCGGCATACCAACGGACTCGTTCCTGTTCGTCATTCAAGGCAGCGATCAAAGCATCTACCGCCTGGCTATCGCGGAGTTTCCCCAGCGCTGCAGCCGTACATTCCCGTATTCGTGGTTCTTTATGGGTTAAAAATCCAAGCAAGGGGCCAACGGCCCGCGGATCTCCAATTTGTCCCAGCGCTTCTATAATGGCACGAATCACGGACAAATCACTATTATTACCGAGTGCCGAAATAAGAGCATCAACTGCCTCACGTTTCCCCAATTTACCGAGTGATTTTACCGCCTTTTCTCTGATCTCAAGGTTTTCATCATTCATGATGCCAATCAGAGGTTTAACAGCTCTCTCATCGCCAATCTCTCCCAAGGTCTGAATTGCTTCTATCCGAACTTTTTCTGACGGGTCTGAAATTGTCTGAATTAATACATCAACCACGGAAGGGTCTTTGAGTTTTACCAATTCTTTTGCCGCAAATATTTTCACTTCCGGGTAGTCACTTCTCATAGCCTCAATTAAAGGTTTTGGGTCCATTTTATCAGGTCGGGTCTCAAGCAGTCTGATTGACTTTTGAGCGACCTCAAGCTTCATTTGTTCTATTTTTGATTCCAATTGTTTCTCGTGCTCTTCCTGTTTTATTACGAGATCCTCGAGCCACTGTTCACGGGTCTTTGTTTTATTGAGCGCCCACCACTCATTCCACCACCCGGCATCATTGCGACTGGAAAGCTTTGTGATCTTTTCCAAGGATTTTTTTGCAACTTCCTGAAGACCAGGGTCATCTACCGCAAGCATCTTAATTAAAGGCTCTATCGCATCACGATCGTTCGTATTTCCCAACGCCTTTGCTAATAACATTTTCACATTGAGTGGCCGTTGAGGATCCAGCATTGCTTCCGACATCATCAGAACGGAATGTGTTGTTTTTAATTCCCCCAGGGTCTCGACTACGGCATTTTGTATTGCAGCCGAATCACTTCCCAGTAAAGAAATCAGGATATCCGTTGCCCGATCGTCTTTGGTAAATCCAAATGCTTTAATAACGGAGATCTTAACGTCTTCACGCTCCTTGGTATCTTTCAAAATTCTTATCAATGGTTCCTGCGCATTAAGAAGATTAAGACCCAATAAAGAAACAGCCGCTGAGCTTCGAATGGCAGGATCTTGGGAATGTAGCTGTTCTGTCCATTCATCCAATTTCCGACGAAGTTCCACAGCCGTCTTTAGTTGTACTTTTTCAATCGCAATTTTCTCCGAGATTGCGGAACACCCTGCCAGGCACGACAGACTTACTAATATGACGAATAAACGATACATCAAATTTGCAGTTTTTTTTATAAAAAACTATTTATCATGGGTTTATACACAACTACTTGTTTTTAAGAAAAGGGTAGCTTTGGGCGAGAATATTGATGCAGTTGTTCGTGTAAAGCGCATCTACCTTAACAGATTTTACTTTCCTCGTCAATATAAAAGACCCGAATTCAAGCCGTCCATGAATTGTCTCTGTTTTTATCTGTATCCGTGCCTGATTTGATCTTTTACTTTTATGGGTATGGTTAAAAAGAAAAAAACTTCTTTTTCAACAAACCTGCTGTCGTGAAAAAATTCACATAGAACTGCTCCGCTTGTCTCATGTAATCCTTCTCTAAAGCAGCGTAATCGTCCAGCATCTTTTGTCTGTCTGACACAAGGCCTTCAAGGGAATCCAATTCATTTT
Source organism: Candidatus Brocadia sapporoensis (assembly GCF_001753675.2). Classification (GTDB taxonomy): domain Bacteria; phylum Planctomycetota; class Brocadiia; order Brocadiales; family Brocadiaceae; genus Brocadia; species Brocadia sapporoensis. Next base: position 69,668 of record NZ_MJUW02000114.1, read on the forward strand.
TGTAAACATCTGCCCACCGGGCAATCATCTCTTTTGTCACCTCTACGTGAAACTGGATACCGCATATATTTCGGCCGTATTTTAACGCCTGATTTTGACAGAGTTCTGAGAAGGCCAATCGTTTTCCCCCGTACGGTATGCCAAAGGTATCGCCATGCCATTGAAACACCTTGAAAACTTCCGGAAGGTCTTTAAACAAATCATCCTTCAATCCATTCTCATTCAGAACGATCTTGTACCACCCAATTTCTTTCTCAGGATTTTTGATCACCCGGGCACCGGTTGCCTTCGCAATCAATTGAGCGCCCAGGCAAATTCCCAGAAAGGGCACCCCCTCATCAACAATTCTTTTGAGCAAAAAATCCTCTTCTTTCAGGAACCGATATTTTTCCTCTTCATATACGTTCATGGGGCCGCCGAGACAAACAACCGAATGAAAATCCTTTTCCAGCTTAGGTACCTTGTCTCCCTGCGAGAGATCGACAACCACATACGGTATCGCATTGTCTTCCAGAAAATCTGCAATAGTGCCAGGACCTTCAATATCAATATGTTGTATAAATAAAACCACAACTCAACCCCGAAAAATTTATTGTGTCATGAATGCAAAGGTTTAACTATACTGAAGTTCACGATTGAATACAAGATGAAAGTCGATCTGACTTTCATGCGCAAACTTACCTGGGAGAAGTCAAAAACAAAAGCACAAACCCACTCATAATCTGAACTCATTGAGATCAAAAGGACCAACGATGACAGTATAAACACGCCCATCATTATACCCGCTCCAGAATTCCAAATATGGTATCACTTTAGTATTTTGAAAAATATTCACAGATGAGATCGCCTTTGAGACGGTCTGCATACTCAGGAGGCGCACACTTTGTGAATTATAAACGTGATACAGACATACCATAATCTAGCGGGGTGGCACGGATAAGCAGCGCTTATCTCTGTTTTTGTCATGTGTAAAAAAACTCTGTACCTACAATAATAAGACTTGAGTCGTCTATCCCTATTTTAAAATGAATGTTTCACAAACGACGTTGTGCAAGTTCCACACGGACAAACGGACAGACCGGGTCAAATGAATCTGTTCTTTAACAAATACTATGTGATAAAGGAACATAGCAGGCACTATTTTCCAAAAGCGAGTTGGTTCAAGCTAAAAGCATACGACAAG
>NZ_MJUW02000086.1 GCF_001753675.2 Candidatus Brocadia sapporoensis
TCATATCTGCTCCTCCTCTTTACTGGTTTAAGAGTTTATTTCACGATGCCTCTATAATACAACTTCGCATCGCTTTGTGAAGGAGCCTTCTATATGATTATCACATCTTGAATATTAAATCAAAGAGGGTTGTACTATTATTTAACTTTTAAGATGTGACCCTACTTGCCTCCTCTACTTGCCTCCATGGTCAAATTGCATGAGAAACATCAATCTCCTGTAAAGCAAGAGGAGGCAGCACGAGCAGTGTCCCTTTATTACGTGAGCTGCAATCTGCCCCTCACCTTCCCGTAAACCATTCAGGGGCAGGCGCTGCCTCGCTCCCTGTGAGGGGTGAGGGGAATGTTAAACCGGAGGACCGTTCCGATTCTATAACTTCTCCCGCCCCATTCTTCAGCAAAGAAGGGGTATCGAAATCGGGACCGTTGTCAGGGAAAGAGTGGATCAAGGTTTACTCAGACCTGTTTGCAGAGATTAAGGTAAGGCATTATTCCCCAAAGACATTGAGATCATATTCTACATGGGTGCGGAAGTTTCAAGCCTTTACAAAAACCAAGAAACCTTCTGAATTGAATCCATCCGATGTGAAGGATTTCATACGCTTTCTGGCTGTGCAATGCCGCGTCTCGGCTTCTTCCCAGAACCAGGCGTTTAATGCCCTTTTGTTTTTATACAGGCGAGTACTAAAAACCGATTTTGGAGACCAGAGCGATAATGTGAGGGCCAGGCGGACCAGATATATACCTGTTGTGCTGTCCCGGGAGGGAGTAGATTTGATAATAGGCAACCTTAATTATCCTTACGACCTTGTGGTTAGGCTTTTGTACGGTTGCGGCCTCCGGCTGTTTGAATGCATGAAGCTCAGGCTGCACAATTTCAATTTAGATGCAGGGATATTGACGGTGCATGACGGGAAGGGGAAGAAAGACAGGACAGTACCGCTTCCAAGATCTATCCTTCTGCAGATTAAAAACCATATTACCTATGTGACGGAACTGCATCAAAAAGACCTCGATGCCGGTTATGCAGGAGCATTTGTTGACGGACTTCTTGAAAAGAAGTATAAAAACATCGGAAAGGATCTGATCTGGCAGTGGTTCTTTCCGGCCAAGACATTGACGCTTGTCCCCGATGAGGGCAAATACAGAAGGTACCATCTCCATGAAACGCATGTGAATAAGGCGATACGGCGGGCTGTGAGAAAAGCAAAGATGTTTAAGAGGGTGTCGTCCCACACCTTTCGGCATAGTTTTGCCACCCATATCTTGCAGGCCAATTACGATATCCGCACTATTCAGGAGATGCTGGGACACAGCGCTGTAAAGACGACCATGATATACACTCATACGATCAAAAGGCAGACCGTCAAAGAGGTAAAAAGCCTGCTTGATTTCTGATGCGAAACAGGTTCGGGAATCAAAAGAGCCATTCTTTCGATTTTATCGAAAACGATGTAGTCTGCGTCAATCAGCAGCAACGACATGATTACTATTATTTTGTGTTCCTATTTCAAGTATAATTTTAGTATTATTGTCTAATATGGAAAATACTCCTGAAACCGATTATGTCAAATTTCTTGGCACGGCTGGCGCCAGGATTGTCGTGTCCAAACAGTTGCGCGCATCGGGTGGAATGTGGTATTCCCTTCAGGGTTTTAATGTATTGGTTGATCCCGGACCGGGATGTTTGGTGCGATGCATTTCAAGCAGACCCAAGATGGATCCCATGAAATTGGATGCTATTATTCTTACTCATCGACACCTTGACCATGCCGCTGACGTGAATGTCATGATTGAAGCGATGACTGAGGGTGGATTCAAGAAGCGCGGTACTCTTTATACGCCAGAAGATGCATTGACAGAAGATCCGATAGTTTTACAATATGTAAGAAGTTATATTCCTAAGATAGAAATTATCAGAGAAGGTGGCAGATACAAACTCTCCGATACGGTATCTTTTGAAACACCTCTAAAACACCATCATCCAAGCGAGACATACGGTATAAATTTTTTTACTCCGAACTATACTATTTCATTGATTGTAGACACCCGTTATTTCCCGGAATTATTGAAACATTATAAGGGAGAGATTTTGATTATCAATGTGGTTCGTTATACTGTGGATAAAGACATGAAAACGTGGCTTTACCATCTCAGCATTGCAGATGTGAAAGAAATTGTCACAACGCTGAAACCGAAAGTGACGATATTAACTCATTTTGGGATGACAATGATTAAGGCGCAACCCGGCAAGGTTGCTGAACGATTATCGCAAGAGACGGGATCAAAAATTATTGCTGCTGGTGATGGAATGAAATTTAGCTTCGCAGATATGGAAAAATGAAAAATAAAAATTTACCATAAATTTACAAAACTTTATTTATGGTTTTATGATATTCGTAAGCCTCTTGCCAGATGCCGCAAATACAAGGATGCCCATATTATTTGCTCTCAACTGCAGAGCAAGCTAATTATATATTCTGAGCTTTTTACGTCCTTCTTGTAACTATGTAATCTGCCAGGTCCATGAGCGTCGTTTTATATGGAGATTCAGGAAGTGGAGCAATTTCTTCCTGCGCTTGTTTCACCATATTTTTTGCTGTAGCAAAGGCATATTCGACAGCATCATGTTCGGTTAACAATTCCATAATGGCGTTTTTTGTTTCTTTTGCGTCATGTTGAAATATCAGTTCTCTGGCCGATTCGAGTTTATTCTTGGGGAGTTGGTTCACTAAACGAATGAGAGGTAAGGTGAGTTTGCCTTTTTGAATGTCCGTGTTTAATGACTTTCCAATTTCTTCTTCCGAGCCCATCACGTCGAGACAATCATCCACGATTTGAAATGCAATACCAATTTTTAAACCATATGTGGACAACATATCAGAAACTTTGTGATTGGATCCAGCAAACGCAGCACCTAAGCGGCAACTGGCGGCACATAAAGAAGCCGTTTTTCGTTCGATAATGTCAAAATAATCATTTTCGCTTAGTCCAATATCATACCGTCTTTGAAGCTGGATGAGCTCTCCTTCAGACATAATGTTAACCGTCTTGGAAAGCAAGAGGGTTGCAATCTGAGAATCAAGGGAGGAAAGGATAGTAAATCCTCTGGAAAATAGATAATCACCAAAAAGAATGGATATTTCTCTTCCCCATTTGGAATTAACACTTTCAACGTGCCTTCTCATTGATGCCTCATCGATAATATCGTCATGAACAAGTGTCGCAGTGTGAACCATTTCCACTACAACCGCAATGTCAATATGTTGAGGCCCAACATCTCCAACACATTTACCTGACAATAATACCAAGGCTGGCCGTAATCTTTTTCCTTTATATTTGCTAATGTGGATAATAAGATCCGTCAAGGAATTGTTGCTCGGTTTTAATTCTTTATGGAATCGTGTTTCAACCTCATCCATGAGGGTTTTAATAGAATCGAAAATACCCGCAGGTTCCACCGTTAACAAGCTCCTTTTTGAATTTTGCGAATAGTTAAAGAAAGGTAATAATATCAAGCAATATGAAAAAAGTCAAACTTCTTTTCTTCGTGTTCTTTCTCAATAAATATTTTTGATAATATCCATTTATTCCCTGGATTTTACCTTCAGAATAACAGCAGACACAGAGTCATTTCGCACCTGCTGTCATAGGTAATTTTGCCAGATCAAGAACTGCCTTAAAAACATCTTCCGGGGTAATGGAAAAAATACAGGTAACGTGGTCACATGTTCGTTTCTCACACGGGCTACAGGGGATATCTTTTTTTACCACTAGTGCGTTTCCATCGTAAGGGGCATAAATCGAAGGATCCTTAGGTCCAAAGATTGCTACGGTAGGAATTCCCATGCATGAAGCAAGATGAGTGGGTCCTGTGTCACCGCCAATATAAAGGTGTGCGCGTTGTAATAAAGCTATCAGTTGTTTTATCGATGTAGTCCTGCATGCCATCGTGGCATGATGCTGCATCAACGAGAGAATATGTTTTACAAGATCGTATTCCGGCATACTCCAGGTAAATATAACGGAGTAATTCATTTCTCTTATTAATCTATCAGCAAGAAAAGCGTAGTTTTCAGGAGGCCAGCGCTTGAATTTACCAAACATGCTTGTTCCCGGATGGAGTACCGCAATGGGCTTTTCATGAAGATGATTCCGGAAAATAAAATCATCAATATAAAGGCGGTCGTTGTCTGAAATCGAAAATACCGGTCTTTGGTAACATGTTCTTATCCCAATGCCCTGCAAAAGACTAAAATATTTGTCAATTCTGTGCATCCTCTTCTGTTGAGGTTTAATCCGAAAATTCGTAAAAATAAAATTAAATTCCTTGCAAACTCCTTTCGCAAAACCAACCCGTGTCTTTGCATTACTCAGAAAGGTCAATAAACCGCTTTTAAAATTACCATGAAAATCTAAAGCAACATCGTATTCCCTTTCCCTTAGCTTCCGTAAAAAAATACGCAATTCAGAAACTATTTTTAAATATTTATATGGATGCCTAAGGGCAGTTTGCCATTTTTTTCTGGGGAAGACAAGGACTTCGTCTATTTCCGGAAGTTCTTCAATCAGATCTTTTACTTTGTCTTCCACTAACCATACAATATAAGAAGTAGGGAACGCTCTTCTTAGGTTTTTTACAGCAGGTATAACATGAACAATATCCCCCATGGCACCCAACCGTATAACCAGAATATTCCTGAGATTATCAAATGGTTTTCTCATCTTTGAAATCACAATGTCTCTTTCATACCTGAATGACACATCCGGTTTTCAATAAGAATTCAATTTACGTTTGTATTCATTCTCGTGCTGATATATAATTAAATTCAAATGAATTTTTCAAAAAAAGCATGCTTAAGAATAATACGTTCCTAAATCATAACGTATATGTTACTGAAATCAATAATATTACACACTTTTTCTACTGTGAAGAAAGGAAATACGACTTTATTGGTAAAAGACCAATATAAAGAGACACTGTCCGCTGTGATTTTTAATATGAAAACTTTAGATGATAGAAGGACGGATACCGATGCCGTAAAAATTGGAAGAGGAACGTATCAGACCATTCCCGTAGCCGGAAACAACGGGGAAAGACTTGTTATCCGAAATTACCGGCACGGCGGTTTATTCGGAAAACTTTCTGGCGGTGTCTTTTACAATAAAAAGAGGCCGGTACATGAAGTGGCGGTCAACGAAATTGCCTTTAAAAATAATGTACCGTCCGCTGAAGTAGTTGCTATAATTAAAAGAAGGTTCTGTGGTTTGTTTTATAAGGCAGACTTTGTCACCAGGGAGATAACTGATGCTGTTGACCTTGTCCAATTGATAACAGAATCTTCCCTGATATTCATACAAAGATTTAAGAGACCCATAATCCGTGCGCTTGCAAAGCTTGTACGAAACATGCACGACGCAGGCATATTTCACGCAGATTTACACTTGAAAAATATACTTGTCAAACACGATGCAGACGGAGAGTTCCATTCCTATATCATTGACCTGGACAAATCGGTGGTTGCAGAAACTCTCAATATCAACCAAAGAATAAAAAATCTCCGGCGCCTTGATCGGTCAATCGAAAAACTCCGATGGGTGTCAAGTAAAACCAATACGTCTCTGTATCAAAAAATGAGTGTAATTTCTCAGGTTGACAAGATCCGGTTTTTTAGATTGTACATGCTCTGCGGTAATGCACTCGATAAAGATTGGAAAAGATACATCCTCAAGCGCCATTCCCGGCATGTTGCACACAAACTCTGGTGGCATATATTGCGTTATTTTCACGCAATCCCATAAAAACGAGAAAGGTTTTTCCGTGTTCGCGCAAGATATATTTGGTCCGATTATTTCATATTTCATTGGCAGCATTCCTTTTGGATTTCTCATTGTCAGGATGGTTAAGGGTATCGATATCCGGCAGGTTGGCAGTGGTAATCCGGGAGCAACAAACGTAACCAGGGTTATGGGCAAACCCTATGGTATATTGGTATTTATTTTAGACATGCTGAAAGGATTTTTTCCAGTGTTTATCTTTGATCACTATCTGGCAGGTCAAGAACACCCTCTCTCGTTGATATTATGCGGAGTTGGTGTGGTATGTGGCCACGCATATCCTGTTTTTCTTGGTTTTAAGGGAGGAAAGGCCGTAGCAACAGGCTTTGGTGTATTTTTGTGGTTGGCACCCTTACCACTCATGATTTCTAGCGCAGTATGGTTGTTAACTGTCGCTATTTCCCGTTACATATCTTTAGGTTCTATTCTAAGTCCTGTGGTATTGGTAATATGCTTGCTGGTACTTGGGAATGCCCCTTTTGGAAAAGGGCTTTATTTAACAATGTTTTCCGTATTTATTTCTGTACTGTTAATCATACGTCATAAATCCAACATTAAAAGAATTTTAAACGGCACAGAAAATAAAATTGGAAAAAAATCAAAGCCAACATTTCAATGAATTCCAATTTGTGGCCATATTTATATTTTAAAAAAAAATCCGAACTATCACGTAATAATGCATTTCTTATGTAACTGCAAAATATGGTATCTCAGTCTTACTCTTTAATCTTTTTTATCCGATTTTGCAAATAAGCATCCTGAAGTGCAATATAAGGGTCAATAGCTGGTTTTGTTACACTCTCATACGTATCTCCCTTATCTATTGAAAGGTTGTTGACAGATTCGTAGGTATAACTTCCTATGCTTTCAAAAGATTGGAGAAAAAGAAAGGAAACCCATGTTAATGGATCCAACGCAGCATCGCCCAAAAGCCCCAGGGTATCACGAGTATTTGATGGGCCAATAATAGGCCATACGATATAAGTGCCGGATTGCATATTGTATTTGCCAAGAGTCTGTCCAAAATCTCTCTCTTGTTTCTCAAAATGAAACTTCGATTTGGCAGGATCGAGAAATCCAGCCACTCCTACAGTGCTATTAATAACAAAACGCAACATTTCTGTACCTGCACCTTTAAAATTGGACTGAAAAAGACAATTGAAAAAGCGTACGGGCATCCTTATATTGGAGTAAAAATTTTTAACACTTACCCGTGCCTGTACCGGTATCATAGAATTATACCCGGTATATATTGGTTTAAAGAAATAATGAAAAACTTTATCATTGAAGACAAACATAGCTCTATTAAAAGGCCGAAGGGTATCTTTTACCGGCGGAATCTCCGCTTCCACCTCGGATTGCCCTGACTCAGATGACTCTCCATCATCGTCACTATTTCCAGAAACACGGTCTTCGCTTAACTTCCCACCAGATTGCTCTTCAGAAACAGAAATTGGTAAATCTTCCGCAGGCAATGCCTTCGCTGAAAAAAATGCTGTCAAAACGAAAATTAACATTACAACTATACATTTTTTCATCATTTGACCCCTCTTATAGAATAATAAACTTTATCCTCAACAATTTCATTTCATTTAGGTTTTTTCTTTATCGTTTTTCCCTTTTATTTTTTGAACAAGCTCTTCATACGATGATTTCATGAGGATGTTGTTAAACTGGCTACGGTAATTATTGACCAAACTTACTCCTTCAATAACTACATCATAAATCTTCCACTTCCCAGAATTACTTTGCATACGATATTCCACCAATACTACAGATCCGGTATTTGTGATAATCTTGGTTTGTACACTGGCATAGTCTTTCTCATCTTGCTTCTCCTTGACAAAGACAATCTTTTCGCCAGAATAAGTATCGGTTTTACCGATATAGGCATCCTTCAGAATGATGGTAAAGAGTTCCACGAATTCTTTTTTTTCTTCTGGAGAACGTTTTTTCCAGTACTGACCAAGTGCCCTTTTCGACATTTCTTCAAAATTAAAGATAGGAGAAATTTCTTCCCACAATTGTTGCCTGCGAGTATGCGCTTTCTCCGTTCCTTTCAGGGAAGGATCTTTCAGTACTGCTAAACCCCTGTCTATTGTTTCCATAACAAGGGTTCCCGGATCTTCCGCAGCCCACAGGAAAGGAGATATAAATATTAACAAAATTACGCCACAACAAATCGAAGATATCATTTTTCTCTTGTTCATTTCTTTATTCCTTCACTTTTCCAAAAACAAAATTTCCTATTAACTTTTCTAAATCAATTGGTGGCTCTGTTTCATGCAAGGTATCTCCAGGATGCAACAATTTTTCCGATCCACCGGGTGTTATTTCTACATACTTTTCCCCCAGCAGTCCTTTAGTACGTATAGAGGCGATAGAATCATCCTGGAGTTTTATATCATCCCGAATCCTTAAGTTAACAACGGCCTCGTAATTAACGAGTTTAATACTATCTACCGTACCCACGGCAACTCCTGATATTTCTACCTCGGTATTTTTCTTGAGTCCTTTGACGGTGCTAAAAACGGCCTTTATCGGATAATAATGCCCCCCGATCAGATCAATTTTCCCCAGATTTACCGAAATAAAAATCAGACAAAGCATCCCAATAAAAACAAAGATACCAACGACAATTTCCACATCAAATTTCTTCATTTAATCACCTTTTTGAATATTGGAACATGTTATTTTAAAGAGATAGGGCCTTCCAATTCTCCGTGAATGAATTGATGAACCACAGGATCCAAGGAGGTCTTTATTTCTTCCGGAGTTCCTGTAAAAATAATTTTTCCGTTGTACAGCATAGCAACATAATCCACAATAGAGAAAATAGCAGGAATCTCATGGGTTACAATAATTGCGGTAAATTTGAGGCTCTTCTGGCACTCCCTGATCAATCTATGGATAGCTTTACTTATCAAGGGATCAAGTCCGGTGGTTGGTTCATCAAAAAGAATTATCTCAGGATTCATAATAAGACAACGGGCAAGGGCTGTCCGTTTTTTCATACCACCACTGATTTCAGCCGGATATTTTTTCTTTGCGTCTGAGAGTCCTACCCGGGATAACTCCTGTAGCACTTTATCCCTGATTATCGAATCGTTCAGCCTGGTCTTTTCCCTAAGCGGAAAGGCAACATTATCAAAAACGGTAAGCGAATCGAAAAGGGCTCCCCCCTGAAAAACAATGCCAAATCGCTCTTTTAATTGCTTCAGCGGCCTTCCTCTAACTTTACCGATATCCTGATTGTCTATCAATACCCTGCCTTGATCGGGTCTGATGAGACCAATAATATGTTTTAATAATATCGATTTTCCTTGACCACTGCCGCCAATCAAAGCCATGGAACATCCTTCTTCGATTGTTAAGTTAACACCACGGAGCACCGCCTGATCTTTAAAACTTTTGTATAAGTCTACAACCTTAATCATCTCTAATTATTAAGTACCATCACAGAAGTCATAAAATAATCCCAAATCAAAATCATAACCGATGAAAGCACCACCGATCGAATGGTTGATTTACTCACACCTTCCGCCCCGTATCCTGTAAAATAACCCTTATAACAGCTTATCCATGTTATTAAAAATCCAAAGCTTATTGACTTGTACAAACCTTCAAGAATATCACGGGTTTTTATGAAATCTCTAATACCCTGGAAATAGGTCCCGCTGGATAAGTCCATGAGTCCTACGCTTATAGTATATCCCCCAAAAACACCCAGAACGACAAAGATAGCATTTAAAAGGGGAAGTGACAGGATACCTGCGATTATATTGGGAACGATCAAATACTTGTGAGGGTTTAAAGCCATGGCATCGAGGGCGTCTATTTGTTCAGTTATCCTCATGATACCAATTTCAGCCGTTAATGCAGAACCAGCGCATCCCGTAACCATTAAGGCCGAAATGACCGGCCCCAGCTCCCGTATTAAAGACAACGCTACCACCGGACCTACACTTGATTCAGCGCCAAACTTGGCTAAGGCGTAATACGTCTGTAATGCCAGAACCATTCCCGTAAATGAACCCGTCAGCACGATAACAGGAGTAGTTTTAACACCAATAAAATTGATTTGCTTAATAATTCGTTGTATCAAATATGGAGGGAACATCATCCAAAAAAAGGATGTGGCAATAAAACAAACCATTTTCCCTAATTCACGTATGAATCTATGAGTATAACTTCCGATTAATTTAAATGGGGTAAGTATCCAAATCATGAATGAATTTTTACAAAAAATGTCTCCTAAAACCTCTCTTAAAATCCGTGATCTCAAACAACATTTGAAATTAATGAAATACGTTGCTCAAAAAACCCAACAAAAATTACACCAATAGCCATGAATGGTTTACAAACTTTAATCTATGTTCTTAATTTTACATGGCTTATTGATTATTTATTTTTTGTGTAAAGGCTGACGTGAAAATACGATCAAAATATTTTTACGAAAAAATTGCATAAAACAAAAAAATAGACATTAAAAGGTTCGAAATAATTTCGTTTCAAGTCAGCGTTGGCCGGTTAGAAATTTGCGCGTCTTGTTTTATTGCTCTCGAGAGGTCATTCCCGCATGTTTTTAGCAGGAATCCAGGAGGTTCAGAGTTCACTGGATACTCGATAAAAGCGTTCGGGTATGACCAAACCGTACCTGCAAATTTTTAACCGGACAACGTTGGTTTCAAGTCATTCTTTTTTAAATGGTGTCAATTTTTTCTCAATTTTTGGCACATGTGTATTTTTTTGAAAATACCATGAGTAATTCTTTGCATAAATTTTTAAACGGCAACATCATACAACGTCATCAATTAATAATCAAGAATTATTCCAGTAAAAAAAGAAAAAAGATTATTTAACTTCATTCGAAATATTTTTTTAGTTGTCTTGGGCAACCGAACACTCACTAAGCACGCGGCGCAATACTATTTTCGGAGAAACTCCAATAACCTTTAATAAAATTATGAGTACTGCGCCGTTAGTATTCCATAAAAAAAATATGGGTCGAGTAGACGGCGGAATTACTCCTGCCATCCCTCACAGAACCGTGCATGCAGAATTACTGCACACGGCCCTTCAAACAGATTCACTGAGTAGAAGAGCATATCCAACTGTAACCTTTCACAATGCTGGGTTTTTTGGTAAGGGACGCCTTTTCAGCAGCACATGGAAATCATTTCAATTAAAAACCTTCCTTTGGCTGCGCCTATTCAGCCATTTGTACCATAAGCCTTCTGACGGCATAGCTAAATTTGGACAACGTCAGACTGTTTCTTGCAAAGCCGCAGCAGTTGTAATATCCCTTCAAGGCTAGACATAGGCGTTTATGCAATTCATAAAACGGTAGCATATTTCTTAGTTTTCTGAGCCTGTCGTTCAGTACGATGAGCGTTTATCGCATTCTCTTTTCTATCATTTCATCCTAACTTCGCTGCGCTCCTCCTTCTTTTCCCCATGCAGTGCGTAGTGCGCCTCTCCTGGTTAGCAATCATAACTCAAAAGGTAACTCTTGCGTTTGTTCTAATTCCCTCGTAATAACCTGTCTGTGCCTGCCGTTATTTGCTCTCCCTTAAATTGCGATATCACCTCCATTCCGTTTAACTCCTGACACTCTATTGCGTCTTTACACCTTGTTCTCATTTCTGTCCCTCCTCTTGTTGTGTATAATCTGTTATTTGCATACATCTTATGCCATAAAAATTGTGGAACAACTAACATATCGGTAAGAAATCCGGGTTAACCAAACAATGCTAATTTTGAGTAAGCGTGCAGGGAATTGCTTTGATAGGCAGCATTGGAACGGACAATTGTTATCATCTCCTCGTTTGACTTCAATAATGATAATTGCTAAAATTTATGGTGCTGGAATGTAAAAAGATTATCGTTGTCGGTTGAAGAATACAAGATAGAAACACAAATCAACACCTCACAATGTTCTGCACCGAACCGACAACTTTTACTTATTTTTAAATTACTTGTGAAATAAAGAAATTTCCAATGAACACACATGAAAATAAATCCATTTCATCATTTCAGGACTTGATAGAATTAATGCGAAAATTACGGAGCAAGGACGGGTGTCCCTGGGATAAGGAACAGAATCACGTTTCTTTGAAATCACATCTGATAGAGGAAACTTATGAGGTGATTGATGCTATAGACTCAGGAAACCCCGATAAATTAAAAGAAGAGCTGGCAGACCTTTTTTTTCATATCATATTTCACTGTCAGATTGCCCGGGAAATGGGAGAATTTGATATTGACTGCGTAATGGCGCTCTGTATTGATAAAATGACACGCCGTCATCCTCATGTCTTCGGTGATGCCACAGCAACCACCCCCGAAGAGGTAATTCACCAATGGGAGCAGATTAAAAAAACAGAAAAAGGGTTTGAGGAGAGAAAATTTATTGTGGATGGTCTCCCCAGGCATCTCCCAGCTCTTCAAAAGGCTCAAAAATTACAAAAAAAGGTTGCCAAGGTTGGTTTTGACTGGACGAACATACATGACGTAATTGCTAAGGTGGATGAAGAGTTGAGAGAGGTCAAAGAGGCAATCCGGGAAAAGAAACCGGAGCATATCGAAGAGGAGGTTGGAGATCTCTTGTTTTCCATTGTCAATCTCGCCCGATTTTTGAAGCTCGATACGGAAAATGTGCTTCACAAGACTATTTATAAGTTTGTCGATCGTTTTAAGAAGGTTGAGACAGAACTCACATCCATGGGGAAGGACATCGAGAAATGCACTTTAGAGGAAATGGATGCCGTTTGGAATAAGGTAAAGAGTAACATTTCAAAGTAAATTGTTTGTACTATAAGTAAACGTAACAAATAGGTATGCATGCAAGTGTCCTTGCGAGGGCGACAGCCCGAAGCAACCTCCAGTGCATGGATTGCCTCACTCGCAATAACAACGTTTTTTTGTGTTTGCTTATATCATTCTCGTGTGCAATCGACACGCTTTTCCTTCTGGATTTCCGTTTATACGAGAATGACAGTGTTGTTTGAATATATCTCCCTTGGACACTGCATATTGCCCGATATGATAGTCTGTAATTGAAAGTATTTGCGCTATAATTTGCTCAATCCTAAACCAAATGCTGCGGCATCTGTTTGGGGGGGTATAACAAGCATGAGATACTGTTTCCTACCGGTATGGCGTACAAAATTCCGGTGTCAATATGGTTTTTTAGTTTAACGGTTCGATTAAGGACGATTAGACCAGACTCGAAAGTTCGACAGTTTAATGTGTTTCGGGCAGGCTTGTATTGCTGCGCCAAATGTGGATGAATTAATGGCAAACCTTGAAAAGACGGTTTACAGTGTCATACAAAAAGCACTGCTTCAGAAACGATACGAATTACTTGAACCAGAAGCTAAGGATCTCGTTGAGGCATTTGGAATAAAAACCACTAAACACAGAATTGCTTCTTCCCATGCCGAAGCAATTCAAGTGGCGAGATCCCTTGGTTACCCTGTTGCCCTCAAGATCGTTTCACCTGATGTCAGCCATAAAACGGATGTGGGTGGTGTAAGGCTTGGAATCGGGGATGATAACGGTGTTAGGGATGCCTATGACGAGATTCTAAGAAACGTAATAAGGAGGGTGCCTGATGCACGGATTCATGGAGTCCTTGTTCAGGAAATGGCAACGCCTTCCACAGAAGTCATTGTAGGAGGGTTGAGAGACCCGCAATTTGGCCCGGCGGTGATGTTTGGACTGGGTGGTATCTTTGTTGAAGTATTTCAGGATGTTTCCTTCCGCATTGCTCCGGTAGAGGAATACGAGGCGCTTGACATGATTCAATGCCTGAAGGGAGTTCGTATTCTCAAGGGTTTTAGAAATAGAGAGGCTGCGGATATTACCGTACTGGCTCAGGCTATTGTAAAAGTATCGAACATTATGGTTACCGTAGAGGAAATTAGGGAAATAGATCTGAATCCCATCCTGGTTTATCCAAAAGGTGCGAAGGCTGTAGATGCGAGGGTCATTTTATGTCAACCTTAGCGCAGCAGGTCTGCAAACAAAAATATTCTGTAACAATTCAGGTTTTTTAAAAAATCCCAGCAACATTAGGGTTGCAGCCCTTTATAAAAGATAAGGCGTTTGTTCGTATCAAACACACCCCTAAATCCCCTCTTTCCAGAGGGGACTCTTGCTCTCCCCTCTAAAAAGAGGGGCCGGGGGGTGTGTTACAAGGCAGCAAATGTTTCGTCTCTTACAGTACACACAAAATACATTGGAAATTCCTTTCAAAAAAATAAACTGTTACAATATTCTGATCACGAGATACAGGAACTCTACCCCATCCTTCACCGTAAACGGAGAGGGTGATAGGTCCTTCCCCGTTTATTATAGGAAGGATAAAAACCTCCCATTCAAAAGGGTTTTAAAAGCTAATATTATAATGAGGTGTACGTGAAACTAAAAGACACTGCATTTACCGTAAAGGCTGAACGTGCCATTCTTTTTCGGGTTATGCTGACAGGAAATCATTGTGAGGATGAAGCACCACTGGAAGAACTTCAGCAATTGGCAAAAACTGCTGGTGCAAATGTTATCCATACGGTAGTTCAAAAAAGGCCACATATCGATCCTGTATATTATATTGGGAAAGGAAAAGCAGCCGAATTATCCCTGATTGCAAAGGATTTCAGCGCCGATGTGCTGATTTGCGACGATGATCTTACTCCGGCACAGGTCAGGAATCTTGAAAAAGTTATTGAAAAAAAAGTAATCGACAGGAGTGAATTAATCCTTGATATATTCGCTACCCGTGCAAAGACGTTTCAGGCAAAACTTCAGGTAGAACTAGCCCAATTGGAGTACACACGACCCAGGTTAAAGAGGATGTGGACTCATCTTTCCAGGATCGAGGGCGGCATTGGAACAAGAGGCCCTGGCGAAAAACAACTGGAAGTTGATAAACGCATTGTGTTAAGAAAGATCCACGACCTGAGAAAGAAATTACATGAAATTGAAAAGAGGCAGGAACGAATCGTTGCCTCACGGAAGGAATTTTTCACGGTATCTATTGTGGGATACACGAATGCAGGAAAATCGACTTTAATGAATGCCCTGACGACGATTGATACCTTCGTGGAAGACAAACTCTTTGCAACGCTTGATACAAAGACAAGTATCTGCAAATTAGAAAATGGAAAAAAGATATTAGTTAGTGACACCGTTGGTTTTATCCAAAAGCTGCCCCATCATCTTGTCTCATCGTTTAAAGCAACCCTTGAAGAGTCCCGTCACGCCGATCTCCTGCTCCATGTTGTGGATATTAGTTCTCCTCTGGCTTATAAACAGATCGAGTCCGTGGATACCGTATTGAAAGAGCTGGGATGCGATAAAAAACCAACAATCATGGTATTCAATAAAATAGACGCGATAAAGAACGAGTCAATGATCCCCCTGCTTCAGAATCGTTATAAGGATTGCATCCCGATCTCTGCAAAGACACATCAGGGAATAGGAAGACTGAAACGAGAGATTGAGGAAAAATTGGAAAAATATTATCTGGACGTGGAACTTACCTGCAGTACAGGCAATGGAAAATTAATTGCCTATCTTCACGAACATACGCACGTTTTAAGTAGCT
This sequence comes from Candidatus Brocadia sapporoensis, assembly GCF_001753675.2. GTDB lineage: Bacteria > Planctomycetota > Brocadiia > Brocadiales > Brocadiaceae > Brocadia > Brocadia sapporoensis. The sequence goes on from NZ_MJUW02000086.1 coordinate 15,445, forward strand.
GTTTTGACGAACAGCGAGTAACATTCCGGCTGCTCATGAAAGATAAACTCCTCCACAAACTGCGCATGATGGATAATACCATTCAAATAAGAGAAACGACCGGAGCAAATTAAACACCTTGCCGGCTTGATCATCTATCCTGCTGGCCTTGATGGTTCAATCTGCATGGATGAACCAACCAAAAAATACAAAAATACGGAAAATTTTAAATTGACAGCATTTATTGCATGCCTGTTATGTAAAATGAAATCCATTTCTCCTGTATTTCCCTATTTCTCCTCAACATTGATATCCAAATTCTATTGTGATGCTATTTGTGCGTGAGACTGCTTCCATATCGCCGTCTCCTTCCCTTTGGATGCCTTGACAATTAAGGCAAGTCCGCTATCCGGGTTCCAAGCCGTGATTGCAGGGGATGCAATCTTCACAACCCCGGGCGTGGATCTCACCACCTTTCCATCTTTTATGAGGCTCGCATCTCTTACATCGTACCATTTATAGGAATACGCGCCAGCAGGCAGTCTAATACGAACAGCATTCGCGGACTGGCTACCCCAGAAGTAGGCTACATACTCGGAACCAGGGTTTGCCAAGAGTTGATGTCCTGCACCCGTTGGTCCTTTTTTGATCAGGCGGTCGTACTCTACCCCTTTTTTATTCACCGGAGAGAGCTTCCAGAAACTCACCTTCTCGGCAATCTCGCGTAGCGCTTTGAGCCTTTGTGCGCCGTTAACCCACCCTTGGCTCCCGATCCGGCTTGAGTTGTCCTCATAAAACCCCACGTGCCCACCAGCCATGAATATGGCCCATGCAAACCGGGTATGTCTATCAAGGTCGTTGTGAAAGTCTTCTTTATTTTCCGGGAATCCAGGTGTTTCATTCACACTCAGGATCTTACCCTTTAGCTGGCTATAATGCAGGGCATCCGATACTTCCTGCGGCGACCCTCTTAAACGGAAGTTCATGATATCAACAAATTTGCTATCCCAGTAGTGTTTTGGTCTGAACGGTCCTTCTTTATCCCAGCCAGCGTGGACTGCGACCATATTCGATGCTGTTTCATTGATGCGCCGTGCCCATTCAAGCTGCCATGGATGCCAGGTATCGACATCGAGATCGTATGTTCCGAATTCATTGCAGACCTCTATGTACACGTTCTCAAAAGCACCAAATTCGGAGATGACCTTGTCTACGAGATCCTGTTGGTAATCCCGAAGCCTTCTTCCGCTGTGCGAGACCTCCGGATGATTGAGATTGAAAAACTCCGACTGAAACAACCCCCGTGCATTACTGGAGAAAACACCGTTGACGTTGTTTTTCTTGTTCCATGCGATTTTGAATAGATCCGTATCGGGAACACCATCGTCCCTCCACCAGGCCGCCCAGCCAGGATACGGCGCGAATACTGTAATCTCTACCGTAATCTTCCGATCTCTGGCACTTATCAAAAAATCCTTTGTCCTTTCCCAAAATTCCGGATTCCACTGGTCAAGGTTAAAAAGACCCGTCTGTTCTCTCACCCAGGGTGTGAGCGCCTTAAAGGATGTCGTGCCAAACCAGCAGTACGTCCAGATCCTGACCTTATTGATCCGGTATTTGACGAACTGGTCCAGCGCTGCAACGTAATCAATGGTCGGATCGCACGCCAGTTCCTGAGAATCAAACCCCACGAGGTAGGTCGGCTGACCGTCGTAAGTAAACCATCGTCCCTGTCGCCCGATCCCTTTTGCCGTGTTGCTGTTAAACTTGTCCCGTCCATCTGGTTGGATAGAATCCAACGGTAACGATTCGTCGTTAGATTTTTTGTCGCTCAGACCACAACCATTTATCTCCTTTAAATCCATGAAGCTCGTACAAACAGCGATAAACAGTGTTAGTACAAACCCATGTCCAAATATCAGCTTCTTTTTCATTTCAATATCTCCCAAAAAACAGAATATTCTTTGTCTATTCCATGCAGGAAACCACAATCACAAAGGATTAACATTCTTGTATGAAACAAAACCCCGAATTTTAATAAGTTCAAACAGCCTATCAGCTTTCTGCTTGAATTCGCCGCTACAATCATCCTCTCAAAGAACAACAATCTTGCGTGTGACTATTTTAAAAATAAATCAAAACAATGGAAGAAATATTCACCGCTCAATTCTTAATGATATATTGTTTTCCACAGGTGTTAAAAAAGAGCCTTACTGCAAAAATATTTTCAGAAAACATCTTCAGCAGTAAGGCTGTCTTTTTATCAGATATAGGGGCGTATGCAATACGCCCATACAAAAACCCTTGTACTTTGCTTCCTCTGATAACTCAGGGTTTTCCTTTATCGTAAGGTTTTTTTAACCATCGGTTATTTAGAAAATGGCACAATAGTATGAAGCTGTCAACAAAAAGCCGTTGTAAGGTGATTTTGCTGTTGTTTAATTCCTGCAATTTTTATTTTTCGTGTTATTTCCATACAATTAAAAATTATCTTAATCCACGATTATAATTTCCTAGGCTTGAATATTTCATTCTCGTCCTGTTTTGAATTCCGGAGAATATGTCCTCTATCATTTCAGGCGTATAATCCCGCCAACACAAATCGATTCTGAAATCCCGCTGTCCGGCCTCCAGAAGTTTTGGGATACCGGGAAAAAGGGAAAGGGGCCTTTCGCTAATAACTAACGTCTTACATCGTTCATTGATAGCAACAAACTGGTCGCCATATTCATTTTTAACGGTGACCTTTTTGAAACCACATTCCTTCATGCCGGGACATCTTCTTTTCATATTCGCCCACACACAGGTCTCGGATGTAAAGAGCGGGGTATCCTGATAAATAATGAGATCGGCATCCGCGGAAAACAGTGTCTGGAGATTTTCTTTATCATCCTCAGGAGACAAGGTATGCCGGCAAAACCCTAATTCTCTGAGTTTTGCGGCAGAAAGCGGATTCAGACAATACAGGGGGTAATCGGCATACCATTGAACGTTCTCCCCCTCAAACAAGCCCATGGCACCCAGATTACAAAGCTGAAACTGCCGGAAACCCTGTGCTATCAGCTTCTGCACGATTATTTTTATATCTTCATACGTATCCAGCCCATCTCTTCTATCTCTCAGAATAACCGGCAATGAAAACACCATCTTATCTTTTATTTGTGACAAGGTATTCATGGCATCTCTTTCTTTCGTGAAAGAGATTTCATCTGACACCGCAAGATAAATTTTATATATTCGTTCCAAAGGTATGTGTTGTATGTAATTCAGTTTGTCAATCTTAACGGACAACCGCATAGCATCTTCTGAAAACGTGTCGACAGAACATTCATTCCCGCCCTGAGCATCCTTGTATTCTTCTTCATACCCCTTCATAGGGGTGCGCATGTGTGAGATTGTTTGGTTGCGGTTATGCTGTGCTAAGGTATCCTGAAAAACGCATTCCCTTATCCACTTCTTTATCTCCCGGGATCTTCGCTCCCTCTCCTCCTGCCATGCGATGGACAGGTTATGGAAATAATCTCTCCGAACATCATTCAATATACTTAACGGGATAAACAACCCTTCAGAAATGTCAGCACGGATACTTGCTAACACAAATGATGTCTCTCCTAAACGGGAAAAACAATCCCGGATATGCCCTTCTTCCGTTATCCGGTTAATTCCACTCTCTAATTTCATGGAGTAATCTTTACTCCATGAAAATTGTCTTATGATGCCTTTTATCATCATTCTATCGTGTCTTATGCTAGCGGTAATATCCACCGGCATCTTTGCCGGCACTAGTTTTTTTGGAATTTTCGGGGTAACGCTTTCGTTGACTTTTTGAGAAGAAACCAGATAGAGTTTTGCGCCCCGTTTGAACTGCTGCTGCGTATTAAGAGCGGCAACATTACCTGCCTTTATGCTATATACCCGTTTCCCGTCCATCGTAATCGTCTTAACATGCAACAAGACAGGTTTTGCTGAATCATGTTCAAATACCTGAAGCAAATCCCTCACTCCTATATCCGCATCGGCCTTTATTACTATCTGCCCTTTCTCTGACTTTACTACTACTCCTGCGTATAACCCCAAATTTGCCGGATATGAAGAATTAATAGCATTTGCGGCCTTGATGTCATTACTCTCCGACAATTGCCCAGTCTTGTTTGTATCCGTCGAGGATTTTGCAACCACTCCTCTTTCTCCTCTCTCGTAAGAAGGGGACGGACAGTTGCTTCCCGCCCGATCATGAGATAGCTTGTGCTTTTCACCTCTTTTCGTTTTATCATTCATCCCGTAAAACAAGTACGCATGCGTGGTTTCCCTGCTGAATACGGTCATTACCCTGCGAATCGCCTCATCTTCTTCGAGCAGTCTACCGTCAATCGCCTGTCGGTAGGCATCGGTTACGACAGCTACATATGCTGGTGATTTCATGCGGCCTTCGATCTTAAAAGAATGAACACCCGCGGCCATAATATCGTTTATCCGTGGAATGGTGAGGAGGTCTTTCATGGAAAAAAGATAACCCCCTTCATCCGTTGAAGTTGTATATCGCATCCTGCAGGGCTGGGCACACCGACCGCGATTTCCACTCCTCCCGCCGGTCATACTGCTTAAAAGACAAAGCCCGGAATAAGAATAACACAAGGCTCCGTGGACAAAAACCTCTATCTCCGTCGTAGCATTTCTGGCAATGTTACCTATTTCATCAATCGACAATTCGCGGGCTAACACAACGCGCCGAAACCCCATTTGTTTCAATTGCTTTACTCCTGCAAGATTATGAATGGTCATTTGTGTGCTGGCGTGAAGATTGATCTGCGGAAATCGGGATCGTAGTAAAAAAAGTAGCCCTAGATCCTGCAGAATCAGGGCGTCTGGCTGCATTTCTTCCAGGGCAAGTAAAAGGTCTGTCACCCTGTCTATCTCGTTTGTCTTAATCAGGGTATTTAAAGCGATGTAAACTTTGACAGCCTTCTTACGGGCATAGGCAATGGCCTTGCTGGCATCGGCAAGGGTAAAGTTTTGCGCGCTTGCACGGGCGCTGAACTCTTGTAAGCCAAAATAGACGGCATCGGCTCCGTTTTCAAGAGCGGCAAAAAAGCACTCCATATTACCGGCGGGGGAAAGCAATTCCGGTTTTTTTTGTTGGGTATTGGGGGGGACATACATACTCAAAGCAGACGTGAAGCATTTGCCGTCAAAGATGTACGACTGCATTCAGATTTAATATCAGCATACGCTTCGCCCTTACGTGTGACCTTAGACAAAGTCGTCGAAGGTTTAATTAAGTCGTGTTACCCTAAGAATATTTCTTTTTTAAGGATGTTTTTACAACCTTATCATTCTCTTTTTCCAAATGAGGTTCAGTCGAGAATGATCTTCCTTACTTACTCAGCGTATCCTTATTTAATGCCTCATACATGGCAATCTGTTCCTCCACGCTTAATTGTCTTGTTTTATGCTTGCTGCACAAACACATAGCGCAGCGTTCATCACTGCAAAACTGGCAACTAAAACAGTCCTCACAGGGATATTTTTTATCCTGACATTTACCCATTAGAATTTTACTTTTGGCACTTCTTTCTCAGCATCGGCTACCTCAAAATATCGCGCCTCAGCAACACCGGTGCGTGCAGCAAAGAAACGGCCATAAAAGCTTTTAATATAGGTATTGAGTTCCCGTACAGCATCGTTATAGCGTTTCCGCTCCACGGAAATACGGTTCTCAGACCCCTCTAAGGTGTCCTGCATCTTGAGAAACGATTCATTTGCCTTTAATTCCGGATACGTCTCTCTGAACATCAAGAGTCGTGACAAAAAGCCCTCTATCTGTGTTGCTGATCTGGCCTTATCTTCTATCGTTCCGGCACTGAAATAACCCTTTCTTGCCTCAGCAAGATTTTCAAAGATCTCTTTTTCGTGAGAAGCATAACCTTTCACTGTTTCCACAAGGTTGGGAATAAGGTCGTAACGTCTCTTGAGTTGTGTGTCTACCTGAGACCACGCATTCTTCACATTTTCGTTGAGCGCAATAACCTTATTATATCCCTTAACATACCAAATACCGAGGATGATGCCCACAAATGCGATAAGAGCGATCACCGGTAATATCTTCTTCATAGTCTACCTTTCTTATTACTTTGTCGGAACGAATTGAAAAGATTATCATAGTCCATGACACATTCATCATCTTTCAACAACGAAACGTTTATCACAATGCTCTATAATATTTTTATTTATTTTAGTCCGGGTCAGTTCCATGAAAATACAAACGTAAAGTGCCTTACTCTTACCACCTTCCTGACGCTCCACCACCACCAAATGAGCCCCCTCCTCCTCCACCAAATCCCCCAAATCCTCCTGAGCCGCCGGAACCAAAATCTCTCGGCCTACCATAAATAATCGGGGGACCGCCCCACCAATAGGAAGAACGCCGTCTTCGATTGAACAGATAGCTTATGAAAACTGGCAATATAACAAGCAGGAATAAGAGCGAATGTAATGGATTCTGTCGCTCTGCCGATTTTTTTCTCACCTTCGAAATATCTGGCATACCGGTAATTTTAATACCGCTTTCTTCCGCAATCTTATGAACCATAATTACCATGCCCTGAAATATGCCTTCGCTGAAATGTCCCTTCTGAAAATTGGGGACAAAGTATGTTCTTCCAATCGTACCACAAAAACTGTCAGGTAAAACTCCTTCAAGCCCATACCCAACCTCAATCCGGTAAGCACGGTCATTCCTGGCGATAACGACAAGAACTCCGTTGTCTTTCCCCTTTTGACCCAGTTTCCACTTCGTGGCAAGTTCTATCGCATAGGTCTCAATAGGAATATCCCCGGTTGTATCGACAGTAAAGACAACCATTTGCACACCAGTCTTCTGTTCCAGTTCCTGGAAGTAACCGTTAAGACCATTCTCAACAGCATCGTCAATAATATTGGCTCTGTCTTCCACAAACCTTTTGGGAACAGGTATCTCCTGTGCCTCCGAAATGAAACAAAGACAGAAAATTACTGTAAAAAGTCCCATGGAATAGGATAAGTTTTTTCTAAACTGGTTTGATCTCAAATTCATCTACCTTTTTAATAACCGTTTCTAAAAGATGATACAGTTTTTCAAATATCTCGCGCAGGACATCAGAGGATGGACGGGTATTGTTTGCTCTTATCTCCATTAATTTTCTATACACACTCATATCGATATTAAAACACTTTTCCAAGGCGAAGATAACATCCCCTTTCCCTTGAGGAATTTTTTGATCATACAAAAAAAGCAGACCGCGAAGCACCGGGAAATATCTGGAATGCAACCCCGCAAACAATTTTGTCAAAACTGTCCTGTTTCCCATTGCCTTGATGTAACTCTGACAAATATGCTGAAGTTTCCCCTTCAATTCCCGTTCGCACTGGAGTCTGACATCGGCTTTATTTACCTGTATATTCTTGAAAACATCGTTTCCGTAAACCAACTGGTGAATTAACTTCATCTCCAGGAATTCCAATGGAAATACATCCAATGATCCTTTAATGTAAGCGTTGGTCATGATCAGGGGGGCACACACCTTTTTTTTCCCATAACGCTTGCCCAAAATTGCGATAAAATCAAATAATGAAACCTTGATTTCCTTCACAATCATTAATGTGTTAATATCCGAATATTTTGGATGGAAGTCTTTTGTTACAGCACTGCCAATAACAGATATTGAAAGAATATCTTCCTTGCAATAGGCAAGGACGTCCTGGAGAAATGGCTTTAGAATCTTTTGCGTCTGGTCTGATAGGTTAGTTACTTGATAATCTTCCATGTGAATATACTCGTGATGCTCACCAGATGCAGTTTTTGAACAGGATGGCTGTTCTGTAATAAATTATGGCAACTCACAGATTGAGAGCCTTTCGAGTGCACTATCACCAATGTTTCAAAGGCAGGCGCATTGTCTTAAAACTAAAATACCTCACACCTTTATCCTCCCGTTTAATAATGGAGATTCCTGAAGTCCTCTTTAACGGCTGAAAAACAGGAGGTGTTATCGTTATGAACGTTTGGATATAGCAGAGCTCCGGACGATTTTACCAAAATTTGTTATATCGAGATTTGCCATCGCAATACATAATTATGGTAATGTGCAGCAAAAAGAACACGATTTGGCTACTTATTATTCCCCTGTTCCTCCAGCTTTTTCCTCAATGCAGCATTTTCCTTTTTGGTTACCTCCAAATCAAAAAGTAAATACGTCACATTTAATCGTAATGAATCCAGGGTATCCTGCAATACTACCAAACCCTTTCGAAGATCTTCGTACTTTTTACCAATCTCACCTGAAAGCATCTCCAGGAGTTCTCTCTTTGCTATAGGGAACTGTTTGATCTCTTCAATTAAATCCAGCAACTTTCTTTGAAATAGTTCTTCACTCATAAAAAAATCTCCAGAATCATAATTGTTTCAATCTCCGCAGGAAACGATCGTCTCTTAAAGGCACATAGCCCACAAACGTTTTGCATGATTATTAACGACCACAAGGAACATGAAAATATAAGTGACACCCCATAAAATGTCAAGATTTAAATACCGTGGGCTTCCATGAAAATAAGATCTCAAAATTTGAAATTGACAATCTTCTTTTTTACACATATAATTTGCAAAAGTTGGCTGTTTTATTTATTAATAACATTTGCCACAATTATGTTGTGGCAATTTTGTTTTAAGGAGATTGCGCTTGGAGTGGGATAAGTCCGCATCATTACTGCTGGAAAAAGTTCCTCCCTTTGTCCAAAAGACGGTCCGTGAAAAGGTAGAAACTCTTGCCCGTGAGCGTGGAAAAACTCATGTAACTGAAGAGGAGGTCATTGCAGCACGCGAATCGTTTATGGGGAAGCAACAAAACGCTACATCACAGACTGCAATTGCACACAAACCTATAGACAACAAGAAACTCTCCATCCTCAAAAAATATTCTAAATATTTTGATAAAGACGGCAATCCCGTACTCTATCAAATAAAAACCTGCAGGGGCGCTGAGGCTCATTGTCCATTTCTTATTATCAATTCCAATACCCTCGCTGATTCTATCAAGAAGCGGATGGAAGATCTGGAATTTACTGAAAAACTCATGGATAAAACGGAAGGACAAATTCTTCCCCATCACACGATGAAACTTGCCGTAGCAGGGTGTCCAAATAGTTGTTCCATGCCGCAAATCAAGGATTTTGGCGTTCATGCCATCGAACCTGTTTGCGTCGACTCCGAATCCAAATGTATTGAGTGTATGAAGTGTGTGGAGACATGCAGGGAGGAAGCCATAACCATAAAGGACGCGCAGGTATCCATTAACATGGAAAAATGCGTGCACTGCGGACTGTGCGCTAAGGTATGTCCAAGTGGATCGATACGTGCTGAAGAAAAAAAATATCGGGTAATGATCGGCGGAAAAGTTGGACGCCATCCCAAATTTGCCATAGAGATATTGCCTCAGTCGGATGAATCCACGACACTGAAGGCATTAGAGGTCTGCGTGGATATGATACTTTCGGGTAAAACCGGACAACGTTTTCGTACCCTGATAGAGCAACAGGGGGTTGAGGAAATTAAGAAAAGAATATGATACTCACAGAGACTGACAGAAAAATATTGCACCGATTGCAATCCAATATACCTCTTCTGTCGAGACCATTTCTTGAACTTGGCAAAGAGCTTGATATCGATGAAGATACTATCATCGAACGCATCAAGTTTATGGTTGAAAAGGGGTATATAAGGAGGCTTGCACCCATTATTAATACCCAGGCCATGGGCAGAGAGGCAACTCTGGCTGCGGTAAAGGTTCCGGAAGAACGCATCGATGAGGTGAGCGCTATTATCAATGAATACAGTGGCGTTTCCCACAATTACCTGCGAAAAGGGAAAAACAAACATATCCCTTACAATGTGTGGTTTACCATGTCGGCAAAAGACGATGAAGAACTCCACAGCAGATTAAAAGAGATTGAGACCCGAACTGGCTTAACGGTCCGAACGTTACCCACGGCTAAAAAATTTAAGATTGGCGTTCGTTTTAAAATTTACTAGAAATCACAATACCAAAAGATGATGCGGACAAACCCCGCTATTGTACGTCGTAAGCCGGTGTTTGTTTGTCTGCATTTAACGAGATCATTATGACAAATAAAAAAGAAGACACTGATGTTAAACTCATTAAACACATTCAGGAAGGACTGCCGCTTACGAAGACCCCATATAAAGATATTGGGCAGGCACTTGGAATGCCTGAAGAAGAGGTTATTCAAAGACTCAAAAAACTTCTTGAAGCCGGGAAAATCAGGCGTCTAGCCGCCTCTATTGCCCATCGCAAGATCGGTATTAATGCCAATGCCATGTGTGTATGGAAGGTACCGAAAGAACGGGTTGATGAAGTAGGCAAGATCATGTCAGGTTTTGAAGAAGTAACTCATTGTTACGAACGCCCCATCTATCCCGACTGGGAATACAACGTCTTTACCATGATTCATGGTTACACCGATGACGAGTGTGAGGCGGTAATTCAAGCCATTAAAGAAAAGACAGGGTTAAATGACTACGTCATTCTTTATAGCGAAAAGGAATTTAAAAAGGTCGGTGTAAGAATATAACAACATCGGTAATGAAGCGATTATTCAAGCAGCTAAGGATGCTTTGGGAAAAAAGCATCATTTACCGTGTTTTTGTAAAGAAGTATAAACGCTACTTTATTTTCGGTACAATATCTCTGATCGTCGTAGATATTGTCAATATCTTTCCACCCCTCATCATCAAGAAGACCATTGACATCCTTCCAAAAGAGACACATCTTACCAGAATTGTAACCTTTGCCGGACTCTTTATTCTGGTGAGTTTTTGCCAGGGGGTATGCCGGTACCTTTGGCGGATGAACTTTATTGGAACGTCATTCCGGTGCGATTACGACCTCCGCATGGCCTTCTTTAAGCATATTGAAACACTTTCTCAGAGATTTTACCAAAAATACAGGACGGGCGACCTCATGTCAAGGGCTACTAATGATATTGGCGCTGTTCGCATGGCCGTGGGACCAGGATTACTGATCGGACTTGATGCAATATTTTATTTTTTTGTGATACCTCCGATTATTATCTATTTATCTCCGAAGTTGTCTTTCTATACCTTCCTGCTGATGCCGCTTACACCCATCATTGCTTACAAAATCAAGAACATCATCGACCGTCGATTCCGTGACGTACAGGAACACTTTTCAAGGCTCAGCGAAAAGGTACAGGAAAATATATCGAGCATTCGTGTGGTAAAGTCGTTCAATATGTCCCAACAGGAAGAAAGGAGATTTTTGTGGCTAAGCAGAGATTTTGTAAAAAAGAACCTTAAGCTTGCCATTCCTCAATCCCTCTTGGGACCTACGTTCGAGTATATTACCTATATGGGTATTATTATCTTGCTCTTCATTGGTGGAAAAATGGTCATCGGGGGGGTGATTACCCTTGGCACCCTTGTAGCATTCCAACGATATATCTCAATGATGGTCTGGCCTATGACTGCCATTGGGTGGTGTTTGTCTCTTTTGCAGCGCGGAAAAGCCTCTATGAAGCGTATTGACGAGATAATGGAAGAAACACCTGTAATCGTTACGAACGATAAAGGCAAAGAGCAATTTATCTTTACCGGCAATATCGAATTCCGAGATGTAAACTTCCGTTACGACCCCGAAAAAGAATGGGTATTAAAGGGTATTAACCTTAAAATCTCTTCGGGACAGCGTATCGCCATTGTGGGTCCTATAGGAAGTGGGAAATCAACCTTAGTAAATATGCTTCCCCGCATCATTCCGACAAACAAACAGAGTATCTTTCTCGACGGCGTTGATATTAATACGATAAATATTAAGGTATTACGGGAGCGTGTTGGTTTTGTGCCGCAGGACACCTTTTTGTTTTCTGAAAAGATTGCAGACAATATATTATTCGGAGCAAAAACAGAAGGTAGCGATAACACCTCTCTGCGATTTGCACGCATTGTGGGAATTGAAGAAGAGATTCAGGAGCTTCCTCATAAATTTGAAAGTTATCTGGGTGAGCGGGGAATTAATTTATCAGGAGGACAAAAGCAAAGGATTTCTATAGCGCGTGCACTGGCTATTAACCCCTCGATTATCATTCTGGATGATTGTCTTTCCGCCGTAGATGCAAGGGTAGAGGATGCTATTATGAAAAATATCCTCATAAACTTTCCTGGCAAAACCTTAATCGTCGTTACCCATAGATTACCAGCAATCAGGGGTTTTGACATAATTGTAGTCATGAAAGACGGAATGATCGTTGAAAAGGGCACACACAAACAGCTCATCGTCGCCAATGGACTGTACACTTCCTTATATACGAAAGAGGTGCTGGAAGAAAGATTTCGTTAATCCGGTATGCGCAATTCGCACAAAAAAAGCTATACCCGTTTTTTTATACTTCAAACAATCTTGATGTTTACCGTACCGCACACTGACGAGGATCTTTCTTTACCCCGATTTCAAATTTACGCGGGATTGGGTCGGTTATTACCGTTACCGTTGTGATTTTCCTGGTTCGCTTTCTGACAGACATCTTATCAAAAGAATTGCTCTCTAAACACACAACAGAGAATGCAAGAAATTTTTAAAAGAGAAATAAATTCTTCTTTGTCTCTCTTTCAACTTAAGGATATAATACTTTCCTTACTTTGCCAGGATCTTATAATTATCCTTTTTCAAGTTACGCCTTCGATTACAGGGCGGCATGGACAGGTTTGTTCATCCATGTTGTTTGAATATACACACGGATTTGGAATATATCACACAGACAAACAAAGTTTGTCTGTGCCACTCTGTAACCCACTTAAATAAAATGAAAATTGCTGTACAATTAAAATACTACTGTGCCATAATATAATGTAACATACAAGTGTCATTGCGAGGACGACAGACCAAAACAATCTCCAGTGCAGGGATTCCTTCGCGGAGTTTACACGGAACCATGCGAATATACTCATAATGACAAATTTCTTTTTGCGTTTACTATATTTGAGCGGAGCTATCGATACATATCGTGCAGCGTATACAGTATAATCTGTATTGTGTTTTCCTGATATAGTCGCACCACACGGCTTTGGGGAGTAGTATAGATAAGGAGAATTATGAATGTCTGCTGATGGAGTTTACCTCGCAGATGATCCGCTCTGGTATAAAGACGTCATCATATATGAACTTCATGTACGGGCATTCTTCGATAGCAATGCTGATGGGGTTGGCGATTTTGAAGGGCTTATAGAAAAACTGGATTATCTGGAGAATCTTGGCGTAACCGCAATATGGCTTCTCCCTTTTTACCCATCTCCTCTTAAAGATGATGGATACGATATTGCAAATTATTTTGGCGTCCACCCTGATTATGGTTTATTGCGTGACTTCAAGGAGCTTATCAGGAAAGCTCACAAAAAGGGCATACGGGTTATTACCGAACTTGTTTTGAATCATACATCAGAACGGCATCCCTGGTTTCAAATGGCAAGGAGGGCAAAACCAGGTTCGGCATTACGGAATTTTTATGTGTGGAGTGACACCTCTGAAAGATATAAAGAGGCAAGGATCATTTTTAAGGACTTCGAATTATCCAACTGGACGTGGGATCCCATGGCAAAAGCCTATTACTGGCACCGTTTTTTTGCTCACCAGCCTGACTTGAATTATGATAATCCACTGGTGCAAAAGAAAATCCTGAGAGTTATTAATTATTGGCTGGATATTGGTGTTGATGGGTTTCGTCTGGATGCCGTTCCTTACCTCTTTGAAAGAGAGGGCACGGCTTGTGAAGGCTTACCGGAAACCCATGCATTCTTAAAGAAACTCAGGGCATACATTGACAGTAAGTTTAAGAACAAAATGCTACTTGCAGAGGCAAATCAATGGCCAGAGGATGCGGTAACCTACTTTGGGAGTGGGGACGAATGTCATATGGCATTCCATTTTCCACTGATGCCCAGGTTGTTTATGGCAATTTGGACCGAGGACAGATTTCCCATCATTGATATCCTTGAACAAACCCCCTCTATCCCTGATGCGTGCCAGTGGGCATTTTTCTTGAGAAACCATGATGAGCTTACCCTTGAGACAGTAAGTGATGAAGAAAAAGATTATCTGTGCCGGGTCTACGCGAGAGACCCGGTGGCAAGGATAAATCTCGGCATACGGAGACGGCTTGCTCCTCTCCTTGGAAATAACCGGAGAAAGATTGAAATCATGAATATTCTGCTTTTTTCTCTCCCCGGCACCCCCATCGTTTATTACGGAGATGAAATTGGCATGGGAGACAATTACCACCTTGGCGACAGGAACGGCGTAAGAACACCCATGCAATGGAACGTAGACAGAAACGGGGGGTTTTCCCGTGCAAATCCCCAAAAACTCTATCTCCCCATTATTATAGACCCAGAATATCATTACGAGGCCGTTAATGTAGAAAATCAGGAAAAGAATCAGGCATCGCTGCTCTGGTGGATGCGAAGGGTCATTGCCATGAGGAAGCGCTTTAAAGCGTTTGGGAGGGGAACTATTGAATTTTTATTTCCTGACAACCCAAAAATACTCGCATTTATTCGTCAGTATCACGACGAGGTTATTCTTACGGTAATTAATCTTTCGCGTTTTTCACAAGTAGTTGAACTCGATCTTTCAAAATTCTCCGGATATCAGCCCGAAGATATTTTTAGCGGAAATAAATTTCCCTGCATAAAAAGTGCTCCTTATCTCCTTACTCTCGGCCATTATGACTATTTCTGGTTTGTCCTAAAGAAAGAAGATGAATCCGTATCGTTTCGTAAAACACGACAAATCCCCCATATCGGCAGTAGCTGGGAAACTATTTTTAAGGGAAAAACAAAGGAAGTAATGGAAAGGGAAATTTTGCTTCCTTACTTAAAAATGTCCGGATGCTTTGGTGGTAAAATGAAGGGACTGCGGGAGGTCAAAATTTTCGAGAATATTAATATTAAGGAAAAAGCATGCGATGTACAACTTCTTTTCCTGGAAATAAAATATATAACAGGTTTATCCGATACCTACTTTCTTCCCCTTTCTTTCTCATCCGGTAACGCTGCTGATGGCATTGTCTCAGAAAACCCACATGCGGTCATTGCGCAGTTCGGATCTAAAAATACCGAAGGAATTGTCTATGATAGTATCTACGATGAAGAATTCAGGAAACATCTTCTATGGATGTTTGCCGGAAGACATACCCAACATGGTCTTCACGGGGAGCTTCTTATCTTTGCAGTAAAGGCGATAAAAAAACGTAAACGGGAGGAACTCTTTTCGTTACAATCCCATGTCAGTAAGGAATCGCAGAATAACTCGTCCATCTTTTACGGCAAAGAATTTATTTGTAAACTTTACCGGCGCCTTGACGAAGGGGTAAACCCAGAGTTAGAGATTTGCAAGTTCCTCACCGGGAAGACCTTTTTTCAACACGTTCCCGCATTTCTGGGAGCACTAGAATACAGGAGACGCGGATGTGAATCCGTAACTCTAGGCATGCTCCAGACTTTTATTCCGAACGAAGGAGATGCGTGGACATATACCCTTGATTGGGCAGGAAGATACTTAGACACAATCCTTGCGAGAAAAAATGAGATTCAGGGAATATCTCCTATTCCACATTCTTTTTTTGATACAACACTTAACGGGATACCGATACTTTTTCAGGAATTAATAGGTGGTGTTTATCCTGAGATGATAACCCTTCTTGGGAAAAGAACGGCAGAACTTCATTTAGCGCTTGCATCTGAAACAGAAGATATCCATTTCGTGCCGGAATCCTTTACCGCATCCTATCAACGATCACTGTATCAATCCATGCATGCTCTTACAAAAAGGGTTTTTGTGCTCCTCAGAAAAAACATGAATACTGTTCCTGACGGCCAAAAAGGATTAGCAAACGAGATCCTGAACCTTGAAAAGGAGATCCTCGGACGTTTCAGAGCAATTTTCATGAAGAAGATATCAGCAGTGAAAATAAGAATCCATGGAGACTACCACCTTGGGCAGGTTCTCTTTACGGGAAATGATTTTGTTATTATTAACCTTGAGGGAGAACTGGTAAAAAATATAAGTGAAAGAAGATTAAAGATGTCTCCTTTAAAAGATGTGGCGAGTATGATACGATCATTTCATTACGCTACCCATGCTGCCCTTTCAAAGTATGTACATACAAGACCGGAAGACATTCCATTCTTGGAACCCTGGATAAATTTATGGTGTCGATACATTAGTGGCGTTTTCTTACGGTCATATCTGGATACGGCAGGAAATGCACCTTTTATCCCAAAGGGCAGAGAGGAGCTTGATATTATGCTACGGGTATATCTTTTGAAAAAAGCCATTTATGAAGTTGGACACGAATTAAACAATCGTCCGGAATACCTTGTTATTCCATTCAAGGGGATAAAACAACTGCTCGAGATAATATAATCATTTCATATGAAACGGATAATTTTATGAGTAAGACGAGCCTTTTCACCGATCATGATGTCTATCTCTTCAAGGAAGGAAGCCATTTTCAGCTTTATGACAAACTTGGCTCTCATCTGATGGCAGTACATGAAAACAAAGGAGTATATTTTGCCGTATGGGCACCAAATGCTGCAAGGGTGTCGGTCATAGGTGATTTTAATCAATGGGATAGAGAATCCCATCCGTTAACAATGCGAAAAGACGATTCTGGCATATGGGAAGGATTTATTGAGGGCGTTGGAAACGGAACGGTTTATAAATATCATATCATTTCCCGATACAAAAACTATAGCGTAGACAAAGGTGACCCATTCGCCATGCGCTGGGAGACTCCCCCCAAAACTGCATCTTTGGTCTGGGATCTGAATTATAAATGGCAGGACGATGCATGGATGAATACCCGTCACAAAGTTAACTCGTTGAAAGAGCCATTTGCTATTTACGAAATTCATCTTGGTTCGTGGAGACGTGTTCCTGAAGAGGGTAACAGATACCTTACCTATAAAGAAATAGCGCACTATCTTGCAGATTACGTAAAAGAGATGGGCTTTACTCATGTTGAACTATTACCTATTACAGAGCATCCCTTTTATGGCTCGTGGGGATACCAGACTGTTGGGTACTTTGCGCCTACCAGCAGATACGGAACTCCTCAGGATTTTATGTATCTCGTTGATTATCTGCACCAACAGGGAATCGGAGTAATTCTTGACTGGGTTCCTTCCCACTTTCCTACTGATGAGCATGGACTTGTCTATTTTGACGGGACGCATCTCTATGAACACGCGGATCCAAAGAAGGGTTTTCATCCGGACTGGAAGAGTTACATTTTTAATTATGGCAGAAATGAAGTGAGGAATTTCCTTATCAGCAGCGCCTTCTTTTGGCTTGACAAATACCATATAGACGGTCTCAGAGTCGATGCCGTAGCATCTATGCTCTATCTTGATTATTCAAGAAAAGACGGGGAATGGACGCCAAACAAATACGGGGGTAGAGAAAATTTGGAGGCAATCGCTTTCATCAAAAGATTTAACGAAGCTGTTTATAAGTCTTACCCAAGTGTTCAAACGATAGCCGAAGAGTCCACTGCGTGGCCTATGGTGTCTAAGCCAATATATGTTGGCGGTCTCGGGTTTGGTATGAAATGGAATATGGGATGGATGAACGATACTCTGGCATATCTTTCAAAAGACCCGGTTTATCGAAAGTTTCATATTAACCAACTTACCTTTAGTATTATGTATGCATTTTTTGAAAACTTTATCCTACCATTTTCTCACGATGAAGTTGTTCATGGAAAAGGCTCTTTACTTGGAAAGATGCCGGGTGATGAGTGGCAGCGATACGCTAATCTCAGACTTCTCTTTGGATATATGTATGGACACCCCGGGAAAAAACTTCTTTTCATGGGAGATGAGTTCGCACAAGTCAAAGAATGGCACCATGAGGAGAGTCTGGAATGGCATGTACTACAATATCCTTTTCATCAGGGAATGCAACGGTGGGTCAGGGATTTAAATCATCTTTACAGAAACGAGCCAGCACTGCATGAACAGGATTTTCACATTGATAGTTTTGAGTGGATAGACTTTCATGACTGGGAATCTAGCATTGTCAGTTTCATAAGGAAGGGAAAATTAACCGACGATATCATCCTCGTAGTATGCAATTTTACTCCTATACCACGGAATAATTACAGCATCGGCGTCCCCCGCGGCAGCTTCTGGAAAGAATTATTGAACAGTGATGCAAATATTTATGAGGGTAGCGGACTGGGAAATTCCGGCGGTGTGGAAGCTGCGCCGGTACCTAAGCACGGAAGAGCTTATTCTCTTTCTATAACCTTACCGCCCTTAGGAGTGCTTATCTTTAAACATGAAGGCGGAATCCGATAATGGATAGATATATCTGCATTCATGGACATTTCTATCAACCGCCAAGGGAAAACCCATGGCTGGAAGCCATTGAACTGCAGGATTCTGCCTCTCCATATCATGACTGGAACGAAAGAATCACCGCTGAATGTTACTCCTGCAATTCTGCATCCCGAATCCTGGATACAGAAGGCCGTATTCTGGATATCGTCAGTAATTATGCGGGGATGAGCTTTAATTTTGGCCCTACCCTTCTTTCATGGATGGAGAAATATGCTCCTGATGTATATCGGGCTATACTTGATGCAGATAAAAAAAGTATGGAATGGCGATCCGGTCATGGAAATGCCATTGCGCAGGTTTATAACCACATGATCATGCCCCTTGCTAATACCCGTGATAAACGTACTCAGATTGTATGGGGAATAAAGGATTTTGAGTATCGTTTTCAACGTTTTCCCGAAGGCATGTGGCTCTCAGAAACGGCAGTTGACCGTGAGACCCTGGAAATTATGGCAGCACATGGTATACAATTTACCCTGCTCTCACCACACCAGGCATTTAGGGTAAGAAAGATAGGAGCGGAAAAGTGGAAAGATGTGAGTGGAGGACGAATCGATCCCACGAGAGGCTATGTATACAAACTACCGTCAGGCAGGATAATCAATATCTTTTTTTACGATGGTCCCATATCCCGGGCAGTAGCATTCGAGAAATTATTAAATCGGGGAGAGGATTTTGCCAATCGACTGCTAAGCGGTTTCTCTGATGCACGGAAACAACCTCAAATTCTTCATATTGCTACCGATGGAGAATCGTATGGACATCATCACCGGCATGGTGATATGTCTCTTGCCTTTGCTCTTAATTATATAGAATCCCATAGGCTGGCACAGCTAACAAATTACGGCGAGTATCTCGAAAAACATCCTCCAACACATGAGGTTGAAATATTTGATAACACATCCTGGAGTTGTATGCACGGCATAGAACGATGGAAGAGCAACTGTGGGTGTAATTTTAACGTACATCCCGGATGGAATCAGGAATGGCGGACTCCTCTCCGGAATGCTTTTGACTGGTTGAGAGACCAGATCGTGATTAAATACGAACGAAAGGCAAAAGAATATCTGAAAGATCCCTGGGAAGCACGGGATGAATATATAACCCTTCTTCTGAAGCGTTCAGAAGAGAATATAAACAATTTTTTTGAGAGATACGCGATAAAAACCCTCAACACCGATGAAATAGTTTCCGCACTGGCATTACTCGAAATTCAAAGAAACGCCTTACTGATGTATACAAGCTGCGGATGGTTTTTTGACGAGCTTTCAGGTATTGAAACCATACAGATCATTCAATACGCTGGAAGGGCAATTCAACTGTCAAAAAAAGTATTTGGTGACAGCTTGGAAAACGCATTCTTAGACAAACTTTCTCAGGCAAAAAGTAATATACCGGAACATAAAGACGGGGCACATCTTTATATGAAATTCGTTAAGCCGGCTATAATCAATACCAAAAAAGTTGGAGTACACTATGCTGTAAGTTCCATCTTTGAGGATTACCCTGAAAGCACCGGAATTTATAGCTATTCGGTTACCAGAGAAGACTGTCATCAAGCAGAGACCGGCAAAATGAAAATCTCCGTGGGACGAATTTCCATCAGGTCTGAAATAATTAAAGAAACAGAACGTTTAAGCTTCTGTGTATTATACCTTGGTAATCATGATTTCAACGGTGGCGTGCGCACTTTTTTTGGAAACGATGAGTATGAATCGATGAAAGACGAAATTCTGACGACATTTGAAAAAGGCGCATTTTCAGATATTGTAAGGTTGATGGAAAAACATTTCGGTATGCATAACTATTCACTAAAACATCTTTTCAAAGACGAACAACGAAAAATTGTGAATCAGGTCATTAACGCAACGATTGAGGAATTCGAGGAAACCTGTTGCGGATTATATGAGAACAATCGCAGTTTAATGGGCTTTTTACAGCAGACGGGTATGTCAATACCAAGAACACTTTATACCGCTGCGGAGTTCACTCTTAACCGTAATTTAAAAAAGGCACTTGAAAATGACAAGAATATAGGCAGGATACAAAATATTCTTTATGATGTAAAAAGATGGAATATCTCTGTGAATACGATGGATCTTGAATTCCTGGTTCGCCGCAAGATCGAAAAAGCAATAAATGAAATGCACAAGAATCCTTCAGACTTTAATATGCTTCAGACAATAGAGAAAGATCTGAATATCTTTTTACTGTTGCCTTTTAAAATTAATCTTTGGCAGGTACAAAATGTTTATTATGATATGGCAAAAATAATATATAAAGAATTTCTGTTAAAGGCGAAATCGGGTAACGCTGATGCCATTCGTTGGGTAGAAATGTTCAGACAGATTGGACACAAGCTATCTTTCAATCTGACGATAGTGCTGTCTGAAACTTAAGATTACCATTTTCATGCATGAGGACTGAATGAACAGAAGAAGCGGTATATTACTTCATGTCACTTCCCTTCCGGCTTCTCATGGGATAGGCGACTTTGGTGAAACGGCTTACCAATTTGTCGATTTTCTTACTGAAACCAGACAGTCTTTGTGGCAAATTCTCCCCTTAAATCCCACCTCCACCGTATACGGGAATAGCCCTTATAGCAGCAATTCAGCGTTCGCGGGGAACAAGAATATGATAAGCCTTGATCTCCTTATACGAGACGGTATCCTCTTAAAGTCCGATATGAAGAGCCACTCAGTCTTTCCTAACGATATAATTGAGTATGACCGTGTTTCTGCCTTTAAGCAGGATATGCTTTGTTCAGGATATAAAAATATCCGTCACACGCTGGAAAAAAATGTGGAATTTAAAACATTTTGCAACGAAAATGCACATTGGCTTGATGATTATACCCTGTATGTTACACTGAAGGATAGCTTTCATGGAGCTGCCTGGTATGATTGGCCTGAAGACTTGCGACACAGAAAAGAAGCAGCCATGAGTGAATGGAGAAATACCTTAAATGACAAGATACTGATGGAGAAATTCTTTCAATTTCTTTTTTTCAAGCAGTGGTTTTCTCTGAAAAAATATTGTAATTCAAAAAATATTCATATAATCGGCGATCTTCCTATCTATGTAACAGATGACAGCGTTGACGTCTGGGCAGAACCTGAAATATTTAAGCTGGATAATTCAAAAAAACCAACCTTTGTAGCAGGAGTTCCACCCGATTATTTCAGCACAACCGGGCAGCGGTGGGGAAACCCAGTTTATAACTGGGACATCCTTAAAGGCAGCGGATACTCATGGTGGCTAAAACGCATAGAACATAATCTTAAATTGTATGATATTGTCAGACTCGATCACTTCAGAGGTTTTGTTTCATACTGGGAAATTCCGGTCAATGAAATGACGGCAATCCATGGGAAATGGGTGGATGCGCCGGTAAAAGATTTCTTTAACATCCTGTACCGGCATTTTCCAAGCCTTCCCATTATTGCCGAAGATCTGGGAACGATAACTCCGGACGTAAGAGAAATTATGCATATGTTTGGAATTCCCGGTATGAAAGTACTTCTCTTTGCATTTGGGGATGATTTGCCCAAAAATCCCTACATACCACATAACTATACACACCAGTGCATTGTCTATACGGGGACGCATGATAACAACACGGTGAAAGGCTGGTTTAAAAAGGAGGCGAACACGGAGGACAAAAAAAGAATTCACAGATACTTAGGTAAGGAAATTACGGAAGACACTATTCATCAGGAAATGATTCGTCTTGCGATGATGTCCGTTGCAAATACGGTGATAATACCCATGCAGGATGTGCTTGGTCTGGGCGAAGAATCGAGGATGAATCTGCCGTCGTCTTCCAAAAATAATTGGAAATGGAGGCTCTTGCCGGATCAAATTACCTCCGCTCTCAGACAAGAATTAACGGAAACAACGATTATCTTCGGCAGAGGATAATGAAAAATGAGATGCTCGCTGGGGCAATACACAGTGGACAATTCCGCTGTATCTTGACCAAGACCAGAATGGAATGTCAAACAAGAATCACGATGATTATTCCGGCGTTGTGTCAGGTGCAAAAATTACCATAAACGATAACCACAATGGGAGAAGAACTCCTACGAAACCAAAACAGAATAATATCATAACGCAGCATATCCGCAACCAAATCTTCCTGTCGTTCGACTGATCCTTCGGCAGGCTCAGCATATTGCGCCGCGCATGGTGAGCTTGTCGAACCATCACGACAAAGTCAAGGGGGGGCGAAAGGGGGCAAAAATACATGCGAAAAAAGAAAGATTTTACGCGAGAATACTATAAATGCGCTTATATAGGAGTTTTTTTTGTCTCAGAAAATTGGGTAACAGGTGGGATAAAATAAATTCTAACTGAAGGAATAAAATTTATGAAAGTAAAAGAAATTTTGGACCCGTCACCAAATCTTATCCGTACTTCGGATACCTTTGAACATCTTATAAAAATACTCGATGCCGTTAAATATCACGTAATCTTTGTCGTCGACAAAGAGGACAAGCTGGTAGGAATCGTAACTGAAGGTGACATCATAAAAGTTCTCATCCCTAAGTACATAAACATGGACGAATCGCTTATCTCGGTAATGGATGTGAATTATTTTGAGAGGAAATGTATAGAAAATAGAAATTTGACTATCGACAAAATAATGTCCACAACAACTATTGCCGTAAATGAAGAAGATACCATAATTAAAGCTGCTGCACTCATGGTTGTAAATAAGATACACACTCTTCCTGTAGTAAGAAAAGGGAAGGTTGTTGGAATTGTGCCACGATTAACGCTGTTAAAGCACATCACAAAAGTCCTTTCCAAATATGAACAGGAAAGATAATTCAAATATTTTGTAAAAAGGAAGATAAGCTCATGAACTTCTGGATCGCCACCGCCATCTTTATTATATCCTATGGTTTAATTGTCTCTGAAAAAATAGACAAAACAAAGGTTGCATTAATTGGTGCGGGCTTAATGATGATACTCAAAATAGTAAGCCAATACGAGGCGTTCTATAATGTCGAGTATGCCATAGATTATAATGTGATCTTTTTACTAATCGGTATGATGATCATCGTTAACCTCCTCAGCAAAACAGGTGTATTTCAGTTCCTGGCTATAAAATCGGTAAAACTGGCGAAGGGAAACCCCCTCCAAATTCTTATCCTCTTCGTCTGTATTACGGCAATTTTTTCTGCCTTTCTTGACAATGTAACCACGGTTTTGCTTCTCGTGCCAGTTACACTCTTTGTTGCTGATGAACTGGAGCTTGATCCGTTTCCGTTCCTGATATCAGAAGTCATGGCTTCCAACATTGGTGGTACAGCGACACTTATAGGTGATCCACCCAATATTATGATCGCCAGCAAGGTACAACTCACATTTCTGAATTTTATCTGTCATATGGCCCCAGCGATCTTCTTTGTTTTTTCGTTCTTCATCCTAACCATAAAACTTCTCTTTGGCAGAAAGCTTCACGTCAAAGAAGAGATACGACAAAAGATACTTTCTATAGACGAATATAATCTCATTAAAAACCCTACTCTGTTAATAAAGTCACTTGGTGTATTAGGAATAGTCATTTTAGGATTTATTCTGCATGGAACACTTCACTACGAACCCGCAACAATCGCTATTTTAGGGGCTGCCATTCTTCTTGTTATCTCAAAGGAAGACCCACATCATGTCTTAAAAGAATTAGAATGGCCAACCCTTTTCTTTTTTATTGGACTATTTATTATCGTGGGTGGAGTCGTTAAGGTAGGTTTGATTTCAAAACTCTCTGAAGGTATGATTTCGCTGACAAAACCGAGTGCAGAAAACATGTTTGTTACAGCGATTGCAACCTTATGGTTTTCAGCCATCAGTTCAGCAATTATTGACAACATCCCCTTTGTGGCGAGCATGATTCCCTTGATCACAAATACAGCCCATGCGGTATTACCAACAACTGCAGATGTCAAACCGGTTATTCAACATTCAACCCTTATGCCAGTATGGTGGTCTTTAGCTCTGGGGTCTTGTCTTGGCGGAAATGGTTCACCGGTTGGTGCATCTGCCAATGTTATCACCATAAGCCTTGCGGAAAAGGCGGGATATCCAATGTCGTTTAAAAAATTTATTATCTATGCAATACCCATTACCATTGAAACAATTATCATATCTACGATTTATATCTGGCTAAGATATTATGTTATCTGTTGAAACGACAATAAATCTGTATTATAATTTTCTCGACAAAATTTAAGAAATGGTTTAATCTATGCCGAGATACGGATTGTTTTCCCTCGATCGTGTTTCTGCGAAGGATTTTCCGGACGATTGCAAATATTCATGTTTCTAATGGAATCAATGTACCGATGACAGAAAAGAACCTCCCTGTAGACAGACATATTAAATTCAACGAGGCAGAGAAGGTACCGGCAAAGGTTAAGCCAATGAATACCTGGAAGCACATGGTTGCTCATGTATGTATATGGTTCTTGGTCATTGTGCTAGTCATGGTTTATTTTACCTCAACAGGTTCACCACAGGCCGGGCTCCTCGAGGTTGGAATGTCTGCGTTAATTTTTGTCGTTCTGTTCCATCTTGTCATGAAGTATTTTCCTCTTGTTTCTAAGATCATTACTTCGGTAATTGCAATTGGCTTTGGGATTGCGTTAATCTTTGTGAATTATCATTATTTGAAAGTCGTAAAAACGGATGCTTCATTAAAACAACTCTTAGTGGGTGACCTGCTCGTTCATAAGATTTTAAAGACTATAAAAAAAGAGCCAATTGCTTTAGTAATAAAGAAAGAAAATCCTCAGGCAGTTATGGAACCAAAATCCAAAACACCAGCACCTGCAGCATCTCTTGATCAACTAAAAACTTCAATTGCAGAACCCATAGCATCCGATACGAACGTTGAATTATTACATGTCACATCATTAGAACCGGCAATCACAAGCGAAGCATTATCTATAGATGAAAGATACAAAATTGAGCCTTTTACAGGTAAGATGGTGAAAGAAATCTCGCATTTCCCATTTAGTGTAAAAGAATGTGAACCGACAATCAGATGCATTACAGAAAAAAACGATATGAGCTATGCTATGCTTCTTGGAGTCATACAAGACACGCCAATTACTGGATTAAAAGAACAAAAGATTCAAACGCCTCTATTGGGGAAGATTGAATCAATTCCTGTAAGATAATGGCTCGAATCAGAAAAAGATAATTATAACGCTGGTCAATTTCCCTGACTGTAAAAAAATATCGTTTTATTTAAACAGATTCCAGGTTGATATAAATTCCCAATAGAAAAATGGCAGGCCGGGCTATAAAACGAATATGAAAAAAGAAAATTCTGTTTTTTCCCTTTTGCAAAACAGACTAATTTAATTGTATAGGAATTTCTATTTTATTTATGCGGGTCACAGGCGGCACGGACAAACAAGTTTGTCGTTCGACGGATCTTTCGGCAGGCTCAGGATGTAGCGCTGTGCATAGTGTGAGTCTGTCGAACCATCACGACGAAGCCCATTGCCACCCTGTAACCGAAGACATAACTTGATAGTATTTGAAGGAGCCATATTATGAGAATGTATATCAGTATCGTTTTTATCCTGTTAATTCTAATAAATGTATGTTACGGCCAGGAGCAGGATAAAGACGAATCTTTAGATGCTGCAATTAAATCATTTCAGCAGGCGATAGAAAAAAATCCAAAACTCGCTGAGGCACATTATAACCTTGGAATTCTATACAACGAAAAAGGAATGGTGGAAGAAGCTGTCACCGAATACAAAAAAACGTTAGAGATTGAACCCAATTTTATAAAAGCACAGAACAATCTCGGAATAATTTATTACGAGACAGGTCGACTAGACGAGGCTATCGAAAGTTTAGAGAAGGCGGTTACCGCATCTCCACAGTATATCGAGGCACAGTATAATTTAGGAATTGTTTATTATGGAAAGAAGCAATATGCTGATGCTGTGGCGGTATTCAAAAAGGTTGTGGAGCTTAACCCAAAGTTTGAAAAGGGATATTATAATTTAGGAGTTACCTATGCCTCAATGGATTCCCTTGATGATGCTCTTGTTGCATTTAAAAAAGCTGTGTCAGTTAACCCGCAATTTTCGGATGCTTACTATAATATGGGCGTAGTTTATGCAAAGAAAGAGCAACTTGATGAGGCTATTAAATCCTTGCAAAAAGCCTTGGAACTTAATCCAAACGATGATAAATCACATTTCGCCTTAGGGGTGATCTATCAAGCAAAACGGAAGAGAAAACTGCCCAGCGGGAAGTCTGAAAAACTCTGATATCCCGCTACTTCAAAAAATCTAATATCGCCAAATTAATTAATCCTAATGACAAAAGAGGATAAATATTAAAAAGTATGGAGACTGTATATGGCTTTTCTTATCGAAAAAAAGAATGATATTTCTACAAACCGATTTCTGAAGGACCTTACCGATACAGAATTGTTTGAAGTGTGTAATATCGGAAGAATAAAACATTTTAACACGGGGGATATCATTATCAAGGAAGGCGATGCTGATAAATCTTTATGCTTTATATTACAAGGATCGATAAAAGTAACGAGGAAATTTGATGGTCAGGAAAGAGATATTGTAACAATCTTCAAGGGTGACGGACTGGGCGATATTGATTTTACAAAAAGCACTGTAAGAACCATTTCCGCAGTGGTTTTACAGCCCTCGACCATTATGGTTTTAGACAGTTTAGATATGCAAAAGCTGAAGCCGGGAACGCAGATATGTATTTATAAAAATATCAACAAGGCATTCTCAGAAAGAATGGATCATTTTATTTCCCAGCAAGCAAAGTTAGCAGACCAAAATAACTCCTTTAAGGTAAAAATAAAAAAATTTCTTCATTCCAATAAAAGCAGTTATGCCCAATCAGAAATAATTCAGGACATCCTAAAAAATATTCCCCGATTGCCAATGTATACCAACAAGTTATTTACGTTGCTTCATGACGAAAAGGCGCAAATAAAAGAAATCGTTGATCAAGCAAAATTAGACCCCTCGCTGGTGGGTGCTATATTAAAAACAATCAATTCTGCTTTTTACAGTGTGAAAAATAAGATATCGGACGTTCAACATGCGATTATGCTTTTAGGATTCAATCAAGTTTATCAGTTAGTACTCGATAATGGCATCAAAAGCACCATGCCAAACACGCCGCAGTTTCAGGAATTGCAATGTCATTCTGTTATTACGTCTACAATAGCTTTCGAAATCGCAAAATTAAGCGAAGCAAGCAATGCCGTAATTATGAGCACGATTGGATTATTGCATGATATAGGAAAAAGTGTTATTCTTTTGCTAAAACTCCAGCATCAAAAACTCAATCTGCTTATTGATTCGTTAGACCCTGCTGCCATTGGTTCTCTCTTATTAAAGGAATGGAACGTTCCTGATATTGTTTGCAAGAGCCTTGAGTATCAATCCTTTCCCGAATTCTTTCCGCCTTCCGAAATTCCTGCTGAATATACGAATAATGTAGCAATTCTTTATATTGCCCATCTCTGTTATGAATATATGAATGGCGAGAAGGAAAAGGAGTTGCCAATGGCCTTTCTTGAAGAATATTTTAGAGTATTGAAATTTACTGAAGGCTCTCTCTCTGAATTGATAAAGAAACAAATAATACCGGCGCTGCACAAAAAAATAAAAACATATCCCGACGATGTTCGACTGTTTATTATGAAAAATAAGGACAGTAGCATGTCAGAGGGACTCGGTGATGATTATAAAACTAAAATAGATGATGTATTTAAGCTGAAAGAAAAAGATGTATTGAAATAAGCAGTGGACTAGAGAATACAAAGACAATCTTATTGTTCAAGTATGATAATTTACAAAGGGGATCTTGTTGCGGGAGCTAGTGATAATTTGGGAAATATTTTTGTTGCAAATGATGGATAAGTTCTGATATACTCTTTCAGATTTTCCTGCATGCTTTACGTGTTTTGTTAGTTACATAACAAAGGTATAGAATCATACCGTGGAAAATATACAAACAAATCCTCCTTAAAATGAGCACGAAGATAGTTAAAAAACTTATCAAAAAGTTTTTATGGATAATGTGATAATGATTAAGGAGTGTTTCTTAAAGTAGATTTTATGTAAGGAATATAAGTAATGATGGATAAAGAAGTAAAAAAAAGGATTATTAACGATCTCAGGGTTCATGAAAGCGACACCGGTTCCCCTGAGGTCCAGGTTGCGTTGTTAACAGAACGAATTAATCATTTGAGTGATCATTTAAAGAAACACAAAAAAGATCATACATCTCGCAGAGGGTTATTTTTGATGGTTGGGCACAGGTCGGCACTATTGAAATATTTATCAAACACAGATAACGAAAGATATAAAAAACTCATTGCGAAGCTTGGTATTAGAAAATAGCAGAAAATCTTTAGGAGGAACCTAATAGACTTATTTAAAAATGTTTAAAAAATTTGAATTGTTCATATCTTTTGCTGGTCAAAAACAAGATATAGATACAAAAGCAGGAGGGATTAAATGACGTATTGTAGGGTCGAGAAATTGATCGGCAAAGAGATGCTTATTATAGAAACAGGAAAAATTGCAAAGCAGGCTAATGGCGCAGCGGTAGTAAGGTATGGCGATACGATAGTATTGACTACGGCAGTATCATCAGCAGAAGAAAATGACGAAGCGGATTTTTTCCCACTCACCGTTGATTATCGGGAAAAGACATATTCAGCAGGAAAATTCCCCGGCGGCTTCTTTAAAAGAGAAGGCAGGCCAACCTCAAAAGAAATATTAACCATGAGGTTAATAGATCGCCCCATAAGACCACTCTTTCCGGAAACATATCTTCGTGAAGTTCAGATCATGTCCATGGTGCTTTCTGCAGACAAAGAGAACGATCCTGACATTCTTGCTATGATAGGGGCATCTGCAGCCCTATCGGTGTCATGTATTCCTTTCGGAGGGCCTACAGGTTCTGTTAGGGTTGGTCAAGTCGACGGAGAGTTTATTGTAAATCCTACGCATTCCGAGCTTGAAAAAAGTATGATAGATCTTGTTGTTTCCGGAACTGAAGATGCGGTTACCATGGTTGAGGCATCAGGTAAGGAGGTTTCTGAAGAACAGATGGTGGATGCAATTATGTTCGGACATGCCTATATAAAAGAAATAGTTCAAGTACAGAAAGAACTGTTGGCCAAATGTGGAAAAGTAAAGCAACCCATTCCACTTTTGAAACTTGATATGAATCTCCTGGATGAAATTAAACAGAAATATTACACAGAAATATTAGAGAAAAACCAAACGCCGGGTAAAGATTCTAGAAAACGAGCATTGCATGAAATACTGAATCAGATTATACAGGAGTATTGTACTGAAAAAGAAGGTGCTCCTACAAGAAAAGCAATTAAGGCTATTTTTGAAAGACTTGAGACTATCATAGTGCGTGACCAAATTGTGCAGGAAAAGAAAAGGCCGGATGGCAGAGGGCTAAAAGATATTCGCCCCATTACCTGTGAAGTGGGGATTTTGCCAAGAACCCATGGCTCCGCGTTGTTCACACGAGGTGAGACCCAGGCTATTGTGGTTACGACACTGGGCACGACAATGGATGAACAGCGGGTAGATACCCTTGAGGAAGAATATTCAAAGAAGTTTATGTTGGATTATAATTTCCCGCCTTTTTGCGTTGGTGAGGTGAAACCATTGCGTGGGCCAGGTAGACGTGAAATTGGTCATGGGGCTTTGGCAGAACGGGCATTAGAAGCAGTGCTTCCCCCGTTAACGACTTTTCCCTACACGATACGAATTGTTTCTGATATTACCGAATCCAATGGATCCTCTTCAATGGCTACGGTTTGTGGTGGAACTCTTTCCATGATGGATGCTGGTATTCCTATTGCTACGCAGGTGGCTGGTATCGCAATGGGCCTGGTGAAAGAGGATGAAGATGTATGTATTCTGTCTGATATTTTAGGGACAGAAGATCACCTGGGTGATATGGATTTTAAAGTTGCCGGAACATTGAAAGGTGTTACCGCACTCCAGATGGATATAAAGATTTCAGGAATTACTGAAAAAATTATGCGGGATGCATTGGCGCAGGCTAAAGAAGGAAGGATTTACATTCTCCAGGAACTGGCAAAGGTTATCGATAAACCAAGGGAAGAAATTTCCGTGTATGCGCCGAAATTAGTGCATATTAAAATCAATCCGGAAAAAATCGGGATGGTCATCGGTCCAGGTGGAAAAAATATTAAAAAAATACAGGAAGAAACCGGCGCAAAGGTAGAGATACAGGATGACGGTACGGTTATTATTTCGTCGATTCTTGCCGAGTCCTCACAAAAGGCAAAAATATGGATTGAGCGCATGACAGAAGATGTCCAGGTAGGGAAAACTTATATGGGAAAAGTTCTTTCTTTAAAAGAGTATGGTGCTTTTGTGGAAATTATCCCGGGGCACGATGGACTGGTACATATTTCTGAATTGTCTGATGGCTACGTTGAAAAGGTCGAAGATGTTGTAAAGGTCGGTCAAGAAATTAAAATAAAAGTTATCGGAATAGATGATCAAAAAAGGGTTAAGCTAAGCCGAAAAGCTGCATTGAAAGAATAGGAGTAATCCAAATTTCTAGTGTAAAGTAAAAGGATCTTTTAATCTGTAAAACGGGATTTACTGGGATTAAGCCGGTTTTAAAATATTTGCTATGAAAGATGTATTGAAAATAAATTTAAAAATTTTATCGTTTATCTTTCGGTTTTTTTGGGGAGGATAGAGAAGGCATAAAGGATAAAAAAATAGGTGCAAAAAGATTTTTCTTTGTAGACGTTGTGTTTATTCAATAGGAGAACAAGAGAATGGCAATTGGTAAAGTGAAATGGTTTGATGCAAAAAAAGGGTTTGGTTTTATTGAACAAGAAGGCGGAGGGGATGTTTTCGTTCACTATTCAAATATTTCGAGTGAAGGATTTAAGACGCTGGAAGATGGAGAAAAGGTGGAGTTCGATATCGTAGACGGGGCAAAAGGTTTGCAAGCCCAAAAAGTAATGCGTCTTAATTCTTAATTTACCTATAGACTGTATCTTTGAGCCAGGGAGATAGTGATCCAAAACATCTTCCTGGCTTATTTTTTTGTTTTCTTTAAAAAATGTGATTCAATATTTAGTTGGTGCAGCAATAGCCGGCATGATCTTTATTCCATTGGCGTTTTTCTCCATTCGGAGGGCTATCGATAAGACCAGAGAGCTAGAGAAAAGGGCAATGCATTCTGAAAGACTCGCTTTTGTGGGAACACTGGCTGGCGGGCTTGCTCACGAGATAAAAAATCCGTTGAGTACGTTCAGTATCAATCTGCAACTTCTTATGGAAGATGTACAAAACCTGAAAGGGGAAAACAACAAAAAGGTGTATACACGGATACAGGCTTTGCAAAGAGAGGTACAACGCCTGGAGGAAATCCTGAATGATTTTCTCAGATATGCAAAGGGACAAAAACTAACATTGGAAGATTGCAATATTAATGAAGTTGTAGATGAAGTTGTAGACTTTATCACCCCGGAGATAAAACAAAAGAAGATATTGATACTCAAAAGTTACGATGCTCATCTGCCTCCCTGTCGTTTAGACATCAACCTTGTTAAACAGGCAATTTTAAATGTGGTTATCAATGCAGAACAGGCAATGGAACATGGTGGGGAACTTATGATTCGTACATCCGGGAATAAAAAATATATACAAATCGATGTTACTGATACGGGGACGGGTATTTCAAAAGATATTCTTGATAAAATATTCCAAGTCTATTATTCAACGAAAAAAACTGGGACAGGTCTTGGACTTCCGACTGCAAAGCGCATTATTGAGGAACATAAAGGGACAATTTCTGTTCAAAGTGAAGAGAATAAAGGAAGTAACTTTTCTATAAAGTTACCGGTAGATGTAAATATTTATTAAAACACATATATGGCTGACCATACAGTAATTCTGGTTATTGATGATAAAAAAGAGCATGCATCTGCGACGGCAGAAGCGCTTCAGAAGGTTGGATATACATGCCTTATTGCTACCAGTGGTAAGGAAGGATTGCAACGTATAGAAACTGGAGAGGTGGATATTGTAATAACGGATTTAATTATGCATGATATAGACGGCCTGCAAATACTCAAAATAACAAAGGAGAGACTGCCTGAGGCCGAAGTTATTCTGATTACTGGTTATGGTACCGTAGAAACTGCGGTTGATGCAATGCGAAAAGGGGCCGCTACCTATCTCCTAAAACCTATTAATATTAACCATCTTCGTGCGGAGATTGCAAAACTCGTTGAAAAACAGACGCTGGTAAGGAGTAATAAAGAACTTCACAAACAACTTGACGAAAGATTTGGTCTGACTGGAATTATTGGCAATAGCCCAAAGATACAGAAAGTACTGAATATCGTTAAACAGATTTCTAGCACTACAGCCACGGTTCTGATAACTGGTGAAAGCGGGACGGGGAAGGAGCTCATTGCAAAAACTATTCATAACAACAGCCCAAGAAAGAATAGATCAATGGTCGTTTTAAATTCCGCAGCAATTCCGGAAAACCTCCTTGAGAGTGAACTTTTTGGACATGAAAAGGGAGCCTTCACGGGAGCGCTCTATCAGCGAAAAGGAAAATTCGAGTGTGCTCATCACAGCACATTGTTTTTAGATGAGGTTGGTGATATGCCACTTTCTACTCAGGTTAAACTATTGCGAGTTATAGAGGATGGCATGATTACACGTATCGGAAGTAATGAGCCTATTGAGGTTGATGTCCGTTTGATCGCAGCTACAAATCAGGACATAGAAAAACTCATAAAAGAAGGAAGGTTCCGGAACGATTTATACTTCAGACTAAATGTTGTTTCTCTTAAATTGCCGCCTCTTCGTGAGAGGCTTGAGGACACGACCTTGCTCATCGATGCCTTTCTGCGGGAATATTCACAGTTACACGCTAAGAATGTCTCACAGATATCTCCCGATGCCAGAAAAATTTTATATAAATATTCATGGCCGGGAAATATACGGGAATTAAAAAATTGTATAGAGAGTATGATTGTTGTAAGTACAAAAGATACCTTAGGTGTTGAGGATATTCCTGACCATATATTACAACGAAGTAATGAAGTATCGTATTCTCCTGGTTTTGTGGCTGGTATGACTGTTGAAGAGGCGGAGAGGGAACTCATCAAAAGTACCTTAATCACGGTAGGTGGAAATAGAGAAGAAGCAGCAAGGATGCTTGGCATTGGAGAGCGGACCCTTTATCGGAAGCTGGACAGATATGGTCTTAAATGAAGATACGGAGCAGATAGTGAGTATCACGCGTATACCGCCGCAAGGCCTAACCAAATCTCTTTTATTAAAGTAAACATTGTTATAAAATAGATATTTGGAAAAGATAAAGAAAGATATGATGGAAATTAAACTTTGTTCTAATTGCAAAAGGAGTCTGTCGAAGCATGATATGGACTCTGGGCGGGTCGTGTACCAGGAAGATGGAAGTTTGTTTTGCGGAGAATGTTTCACCATAAAAATCAGAAAGGAAAAGGGATATGAGGAGAAAGATTTTATCATGGAATCTCTGTTAAACGAAGTAAAAAATATAAACCGGACTTTAGTTTATGCATCCGCATCATGGTTGAATATTCTGGCTGCTGTTATTCAATGTTTCGTTTTTGGCTCACTTATTTTTGCTTACCTCAACCGCAGTGGCGATGTTCATGCGTATCTCTTGCTTGCATTGGTTTTTCAGGTAATGGCACTGACTTTTTTTGTCATTAAAAAATAAATCGAGAATCCTAGAAAATCTCTTGACAAAAAATATCTAATCTTTACAATACAAATTTATATCTATTTAACAATAATTTCATTTTGAAAATGGAGGATCCTATGAGTGTAAGAGTTGGGCAAAATGCGCCTGAATTTACGTTGCAAGGGCTTGTAGATGAAAAGTTCAAAGAGGTAAGTTTGGATGATTATAAAGGTAAATGGATTGTACTTTTCTTTTACCCCCTTGATTTTACTTTTATCTGTCCTACGGAAATTACTGAATTTTCAAAACGAGACGGTGAATTTAAAGAGTTAAATGCACAAGTATTAGGAGTAAGTGTTGACAGTGTGTTTTCTCATAAGGCGTGGTTAAAAGAACTTGGAAAAATAAATTTTCCATGGCTGAGTGATATGACAAAAGAAGTTTCGAGAAAATATTGCGTACTCATTGAAGACAAAGGTATTGCCTTAAGAGGGACATTTATTATAGACCCTGAGGGTAAAGTAAAATATCAATTAGTTCATGATTTGGGTGTTGGTAGAAGTGTTGAAGAGGTTCTTAGGGTTTTAAGGGCATTACAGACGGGAGAACTTTGTCCCGTTGAATGGAAGCCTGGTAAAAAGACCTTAGGAAAGGCGTGATTCAGCTTAGATTCTGCCTGACGGGTCCGCCGATGCTAATAAATTTTTGTTCAAATAATATGTTATAACAAACATAGATTTTAACAAAAACCATAGGCTCACAGAAATTGTGAAACAGTGAATCTCTTTGTAGTCTGTGGTTCTGATCTTATGAAAGATCTGGGTTCTGCAAGATATTTTTCTTGTGTTCCATTTAAATTGAAATTTTGGATATATCTCTTGGGGCGTGGATATGTACAATACTCCAGCGAGATAGTTTCAGACATGGGTATTCATATCTGACTTGTAGAATCGGTAGGTATTTTTACCATGTTCTTTTGAGAGATACATAGCAATATCTGCCTTTTTGATCAGATCATCTCTGTCGCTGGTATCAACAGGATAAAGGCTAATGCCTATGCTAACGGT
The DNA here is from genome assembly GCF_001753675.2 of Candidatus Brocadia sapporoensis. Taxonomy (GTDB): domain Bacteria; phylum Planctomycetota; class Brocadiia; order Brocadiales; family Brocadiaceae; genus Brocadia; species Brocadia sapporoensis. Next base: position 50,749 of record NZ_MJUW02000086.1, read on the forward strand.
GATATTGAGTTCGTGCCCTTCCACTAAAAAAGGATTTGATAAAGTATCAAGGATTTTATTGGCGACAATGGCAGCATTTATAGGATAAACAATTTCTGGAAGGATGAGGATAAATTCATCCCCTCCGGTGCGGGAAATCGTATCACTTTCCCGCACGCATTTTGTCAGTCGCTCGGCAACTGCCAGAAGTAGCAAATCACCTGCATGATGCCCTAATGAATCATTAATGGTTTTAAAATTATCCAAGTCAATGACCATAAGTGCCATAATCTTACCCGTGCGCTTTGCATGGACTATTGCTCCCTGAAGACGGTCTTGAAATAAATTACGATTGGGTAAGTTGGTAAGAGGATCATGGTAAGCCATATGTGTGATAAGCGCCTCGGACTTCTTCCGCGCTATTGCATTTCCTATGATTTCTGCCATAATGCGTAACCGTGCAATATCTTCTTCGTGCCATGGGCCGATACTAACGACGTTTTCAAAACCAACATATCCTGCCAACTCGTTTTCAGCATAAACGGGCAGAATTAAAAGTGATTTAATACCCTCCTTTTCAAATTCGTTTTTTTCAGCGGCAGCTTCAGAAGACATTTTAGAAACATCGGCAATGTGAATTATGTTGCCGGCGTGGAGATTTTCCATCAACCATGGGTACGTAGCAGAGGACAGATTTTGACGAAGCTGAATTCTCGGATTAACCCCTTCATTACACCATTCATGCGTGTTGTTTACGATATTGCCGTTATCATGAATCTGGAAGAGGTATGTCCGGCTGGCCTTGCTCAGCTGACCTGCATCAGCCAGTGATTTGAAAACAGCGTTGTTAAAGTCTGAAATTACAAGAAATTTTGTGGATATGCTGGCAACGGTTTTTTCGAAGTCAATTCTGCGTCTGAGAGCATTTTCAGTTTGCTTGTGGGCGGTAATATCGGTAAGAGAAACAAAGATTTTTTCCCACGTGTGTTCGTATCCTGGAGCTATAGATAATCTCAGGTACACATAGTTCTTTGTACCACGAAGCGTGCGGGTAGTAGCTTCCGCTTCAAACAATGTTTGGCCTTCCGACAAAGCAACCAATGCCTGCCGGTATACGAGGAATGATTCTTTGTCAAAGGTATGGGCCAAACCAGTTAATAGCTGCTCTTTACTGGTGGCTTCGTACATCTTTAACGTAGCCTTATTTACATCAAGAACCTTCATCATCGCGACACATTTATAGATCTCTTCTGGATAATTATCAAAGTAGGTATTGAGATCATTGATTCCTGCTGCTCGCAAATGATTAATGTAAGTTTTCACTGCGGAGGAATCCTCTTCCCAAAGAGAAACAGGCGAATTTTCAAAGAGTCCGCGGTATCGGGCTTCGCTTGCGTTCAGTGCATCCTCAGCTAGTTTACGTTCGATAATTTTTACTTGTAGTTTTTTGTTGGCTTGTACCAGGGCAGATGTTCGTTTTTTAATCTTCATTTCTAAGTTGTTGTATGCCTGACGCAAAGCATTTCCTGCTCGTATCCTTTTTATAAACTGGCCAACCATGCTGCCAGTAGAGGCTAATATCATGAGGAGATCTTTGTTGTGCGGTTGTATCTTATGGCTAAAAAATATGAAAACACCTAGAATTTCGTTTTCGTATGTAATGGGAATACCTATTGCGCCATGAAAATCCTCTTTCGTAGCAATTTTTGCATGATGGAGATAGGTGGTTTGAGCGATGTCAGGGATCCAGACAGGCTTTTTGCTATGATAAACTATGCCAGGCAATCCCACTCCAGGTGAAAAGAGGATTTGCCTGGTTAGTGTATGGTATTCCGAAATATTTACTGACGGTTTGTGCCATATTTCTGTACAGCGCAGCACGTTATTTTTACTGTCAGCAGTCCAGAATTCACCAAGTGTCCACTCCAGGCTTTCGCTAATAGTTTGAAGGATTTTTGAAATAGCTTCATCCGGTGTGGACGACTCTGCTAATACTCGCATTGCAGCGTGTATTCCGCAGCATCGTTCATGCTGCTTATTCTCTGCAGAGTTATTTTCTGGGAAGAATGACTTCATAATTCATTTTGATATGCCTTGGTAGTTTTTTTGAAAAACTCCTCTTGGGGACTGAAGTACGTAGATATGACGTCCCGCAATCAACGCCATAATCATCTTTCCATTAATGCTATCTGTTAATAACATCAATAAACAATAATACTTATATATCGACATGATTTAAAATAAATTTACATGAATCTTGTTAAATTGCATATATGCTTACACCAGGATTTTGCAGCAAGCCTGACGATACATAGGTAAAAGCTCATCTTTGTATCAATCACAAGATTGATCATGATAATCGTTCTGTCGGTAATTTTATCCATCAATTATAGCTTTCAAAATGGTATATTGTTTGTCTTGAATCGAAAAAGATTTAAAAAATGCATTTTTGTTTGTAATCTTGACAATGTGTTTTAACAAAGTAAAATATTCGTGTATTAGATTTTACCATTGTTGGTGCTTAACATCCAATCAACACTGAGAACCTTCTTTGTAGAAGGTTTTTTTCACAAATACTTTGTAATGTGAGGTTTTTTAAGATGAGGATTTTATTGTGTTCCATGCCCGACACGGTTCCCCAGTTTTCTGCTAAGACATGGAGGGCTCCCAACCTTGCTATCTCTTCTCTCGCGGGAAATATTCAGCCACACCATGATGTGGCACTTGCTGATCTGGTACTCAAAAGAAACAACTTATTACCTTCTCTAAAAAAAGCTATTGAGGATTATCAACCGGACATAATAGGATTAAGTGCCATGACGTTCCAATTTGATACAGCGAGAAGGATCGCAATGTTTATAAAAAGTTTGTGGAAAGATATAAAAATAGCCATTGGCGGGTATCATGCTACTCTTATGTATGAAGAAATTGCTTCTGCTGACGATGATAATCCTTTTGATTATATCGTACGCGGAGAGGGTGAAGAAACCTTTCGTGATTTATTGGAAGCAATGGATGGCGGGCGCGAATGGAAGGATATTCCTGGTCTGTCCTATCGTCATAATGGAAGATTTTTGCATAACCCACCAAGACCGTTAGAGAACTTGGATACCCTGAAGCTCCCGCGGAGGGATGTCCGCATTTGGAATGATTACCTCTTTTCCGGGAAAGTACTGGATATGGTCGAAACATCGCGTGGTTGTACAATGACCTGTAATTTTTGCAGCATGAACCGTATGTATGGACGTACGTTCAGGGCATACAGCTTTGATAGAATTATGCAAGACCTTGCAAACGCCAAAAAATTCGGGGCGAAATATATAGCTTTTTCAGATGATAATATCACTTTAAACGTAAGGAGGTTTGAATCCTTATGTGACGCCATTGTCGAAGCAGGGCACAATGATCTCCGTTATATTGTGCAGGCAAGTACATCAGGTATTGCATCATCTCCAACATTAGCTCTAAAAATGGCACGTGCGGGGATACAAATTGTATTCCTGGGGATTGAGAATGTATCTGAAAGAAATTTAAAAATCATGAATAAGGGAGGTATGCTGGAAAAGACAAAGAAGGCCATCGATTACCTGCACTGCAACAACATTCTTATCGTCGGTGGGATGATTCTTGGTCATGCAGAGGACAAGGAAGAAGATATTGCCCAAAACTTTGAATTTTTTGACAAGGCCGATATCGATTTTTATGGTGAACAGATTATTACTCCTTACCCGAAAACAGGCATGCGTGATATTTTAATCAAAGAAGGACTTGTCACCAATGTAAATAATTATAAAAAATACAATGGTTTTTGGGCGAATGTGAAGACAAAGTACCTTTCATCGGATGATTTACAATTTTTACGATGGAAATATAAACGGAAATACTCCACATTTTTTAAAACAACACCAGCGTTTAAGGCTAATTTCTTAATAGTTAACCTCTTGCGGGTAATCGTCTTAAGGCCGTTTTACCGAATTAAAAATTTCTTTGCCTCAATAGGTAAAACAGAACGAGACATGTTTGAAAAAGATATGAAGAGGTTTGCCGAGATGAACAAATTTTTTTGAATAATTCTCAGTGCTGTTCGGATAAAAATTTGCAAATCGTATTTTATTCTTCGCGGGAGGTCATTCTCTCATATTTCTAGCGGGCATCCTTGAAGTTTAGGGTTCGCTGGAACCCTATAAAGGCTCCCTCTGTGTCAATAATAGTTGGACACTTTAACCCATAGAGTTTTGTGTAGGGTATAAAGTAGGAAAAATCCGAAGACAAAAAAAACTTGAAAATATAGCAGAATCTCCTACGTGCCGCACACGCTTTGCCAGGTTGTTCTTGCTTCACAATACTCCTAACTTTTTATCGCAAATAATTCTTTATGTTGTTTGTAGCAATCCCAGCAAGCAGGCTTATTGATTGTTGAAGCGTTATCTTTGCCACAAACATGACAACTTTTTTCCTGATGCGAAAGGTTCTCATACTTTTTCCAACTCTTATAACATTCGGCGCAATAAGGAGCAGAAGGATCCAGTGCAATTTCTTTCTTGCAACGGATACAAAACCCCTTTTTGCCGTTCGTAGCTTTTTTGTCGCCTTTTTTTTCTGTCGGCTTGCCCTTAGATTCTACAATCTTTTCAACAGACAGGCGAACTTCGTCGCTGATACGGATTAGTCGCCGTGCTTCATTGTAAATATCATCATACAACTGTGAGTCATCGGCTTTCGTGACATAAATTCCCATCTCTTGATTATTGACCTGCGAAAACTCATACAAATTCATCGAAGTAACTACTGCTTCGCTCTCATTCAAATAACACTTTGCATGTAAGTTTTCGCAAAAACTCGTCCGCACGGACTTAAGCGACTTGAGCCAGATAATTTGGTCGGGCTGTAACTCGTTTTTGCCATATACTACCCGAACATCGATTTTCATGCGATCTTTATCATCTAAAGATTGGCGCAAACGTTCATTGATTTTCAAATAGGGACTAATCAAAATAAGTGTATCATTAGATTGGTTTATCAATTGCTGAAGATGATAAGAAACACCAGTTGTATCAAGAAACTTAGCCACAGTTATTCTCCTATATACAAAAAAGTCTATTGCTATTTTACTTTACGTTCATTGCACCAAGAACAGTCCAACGCTTCAGTACTTCAGCAGTGAACAAGCGGCCGCATTCCAAGCCTAACGCATGTGTGAGTCGATTGGAAACACTTGTTAGCCAGACGCCACTTCGGTGTAGCGGCAGTTCGGAAAGTTCTGGCAGCCCCAAAACTTGCCCCCCGTATTCGCGCCGCGTCTTGCGGTCCTGAGCACCAGGTCTTTACCGCATCTTGGGCACGTGCGAGCGGAGACAGTTAGTGCGGATGATACCGCCGTAATTGCTGGCGTCGCTTGCAACGTACTAATCATGCGGACGAGGCCATCGCCGTCGATGAGTTCGATGTGCTGCGCGGTCGCGAAGTCAATAGACTCTTTGGTGAAAACACCGGAGGTTACAACGATCGCGCCTGTTGCGCCGTGCGCTGCCATGAGCCCAAGCATCTCTCGTACGACCTTCACCCCGACCTTGTGGGTCTTCCAGTGCTTGCACTGGACGAGATAGGTATTGCTCCCACGCTTGATTGTCAGGTCGATACCGCCGTCTGTGCCCTTATCGGGGTTCTCGAAAACCGTGAAACCCTGCCGACGGTAAGCTTCCCCGACTAGCTCCTCAAACCGCTTCCATGGGAGTGAACGGATAGATCCAATCCCATTCTGCCGATCTAGCATGCGCCGTTTACCGGCTGACTGAAACATCGAGACCATAGCAGGAAATGCGAATATTACTGATATCCACGCAAACTGCGAGGTCGCGCCCGCTAATATACCCAACATAGTCTTCGGGTTAGACCAGATTATTGGAAATGCAAAGCGCAAGGCCGCGTATGAAATACCTCCAACAAGCAAGCTTGTCCACCAAGGCGCATCCGTTAGAATATCAAATAACGCCTCGAGCGCACTCAGATTCCGACGTGCCATGCATGACCTCCTGTGTTTAAACGAAGGATTGTCATTATTCCGTTTCTAACCATTTGCCTACCTCCTTTATGTTTAGACACTTTTGAAAAAATTGACAAACTAAGACAAATAACGATCGAGCTAAGCAGTGCAATGTTTTATTGGCATCTGCTCGAGCGATTTGTTTGTCCTTGCCTTTATTCATGTTTTCCATGTGGTCCTTTATTTAGCTGTTTATTTTATGCAGATCAAATGCACGTATAAAAATCCTTCATCCCTTTATCGCCATTAGTAACAGCCTGTTTATTGATTTTAATAAAATACCTTTTCCGTGCCTCTGTTTGTGATTAATTTTTCTTTAGAAGGTTATGTTTCATGCATAAGGTTCGTCCGTTATCAACAAAATTGCCGCCGCTGAGGTCTTTCGGATTTATGGTCTGCAAAAATTTTAATGCTATTATCGGATGTTACCGAGTAAATCTTAGAAAGTCATCCAGCTTAATATGGTTTGCACAGATCCCAACGCCTTCTTTTCGTACTCATCCACATACGATGCTTTTATAAATATCTCTTTTAAATGTTTCCTCTTTAATTTCTGAAGATAATCAAATAGTTCAACTTCTTTAATTATGGTCAGGATTATAACGATAAATGCCTTTGCTAACCTTGATTAATTTTCCTTCTTGCTGCAAGTCTGCGGATTGCACTTCAAGTGTTCCTTGACGGTACAGGGTTATCTTTAAGATATTATTCTGTAACCCGATCTACAACAGATCCATGTTTGAGGTCTTTTTTAGGTGTTTTTTGAAAGAAATCCATGATTAAGTCGCTAATGCTTTTTTGTCATTATCAGCCTCCCGTTGCGATATCAAAATGGAGATGATTTATTTGTTCTTTTATCAAAAGGCGGCTTTTTGCTAATTCTCAGTATTTCCTTTCTATGTCAATACCTAGGCCTTTTCGGCCAGTCTTTATACGAACGAGTAAAGTTAAACAGCCGCCAGGGAAGGAGCAATGGCAGTATCCTCAGGAAAAATAAAAAGTTTTGTGCGAATTCCCGGCAGTTCAACGTAAGTGGAGGATAATTAACCCTTTTTCTCATTCTCCATAAAGGCTCCACACGTCAGGTGCATGCGTTTGACTTACAGAAATTGCTTGAAATCTATCATGTTTTATATTCTGTCACATTTTCAAATACAACGGATTGATAATCATTAAGACTCAGCACCGTATCCTATAAGCCAATAACTTCTCCTTTGTGTTTATTGATTCCAGTATAAACCAAACTGGCATCTTCATAGCGTTGAATTTATACACGGCATCGTTCAGTAATGCGTTATTGAATATGTTGAGACTAGCCAGAAATTCAAAGTCTTTAACCTCCAGTGGAGAGAGAAATCTTTTGAGTATTGAAATTGAGGGGTTTGAAGATTTCTCCGTTCGATTGAAATGACAAAAGTATGTGTTTTCGCTCAGACACTACGTAGGTACAAACCTCTCCACAAGGATTAGGCTTGTAGAGATGGTATTTTTAACCACTCGGGCACTTCGTACTTCAAGGGCACTTTACCTGAGCAATGTATGTCTCAATAATGAAGGAAATGCAGAAAAGCTACAAAGATTACCATGCCTCCGCGATCCAGCCAAAAACGAGATCGGACTTTTATTTGTTAGCCTGGACAAATATTAGCATACTCAACTACAGGACGAGTTGGTGACTCTGAATATTCGTAAATCCATTGCCGATTGTTCGCGGAAAATTTGTCTTTTTTGTCTCTGCTAACCCATAACCCAGCTGTGGGTTCTACAGATAGTAGCCAAAGTCGGTGGCATGAGGCTGGGCTGGATGAATGTGAGGAATCAGTTTCGCCAGATATTTGAAGAGACGGATAGCCAGTGAGAGCGAAGAGTGCGATTCACAGTGTAGCAACTTTACCGGTAACAGCCGGCATTACTTCAGAAGAGATGACTGGCTGCGTAATGGTGAAAATCGCTTATAGAATAAATGGTAAATAGTCTCCGGTAGACATGGAACTGCCATGGAGGTTTTAAGGTCTTTCTCTTGAGGCGAAGTATTCTTTCCTGTATATAACTAAATATTAATTTCATTTATTTACTTAAAGCCACTTGAGTTACCAAAAAAGCAAGGATTGAATTTCCTTGAATGACTTGAAAATACTGATAAAATGTAACAAGAAAAGTCTCTGGTTTGTTTCGTGATAAACAACAGGAAGAATTTGGTTGAATAATTATCTGCGAAAAAGAAAAAGATATGAACATACTTTTAATGTCCATGCCCGATTGTGCTCCTCATTTCAATGCAAAGCGGTGGAAGCCGCCAAACCTTGCAATCTCATCGATTGCAGGCAATATTGAGGGGCATAACGTTTTTATAGCAGATCTTATTCTCCGGAGGGAACGTATTCCTGAAACCGTTAAAGACCTGATTGCAAAATATCGTCCGGATGTGGTTGGGCTGACGGCCATGAGTTTTCAATTTTCAACGGCCCGAAGGATAGCGAGTCTTATAAAAAATCTCAATAAAGATATTAAAATTATCCTGGGCGGGTACCACGCCACGCTTATGTACGATGAAATAAGCAAAAGCGATGAGTCTGCCCCCTTTGACTTTCTCATTCGCGGAGAAGGAGATTTGTGTTTTGATGAATTGTTAAAGGCTATAAACGGTGAGAGATCTGTTAATAGTGTTCCGGGCGTTTCCTATCGTAATTACAATGGTTTTACTCACAACTCCCCACGTCCTTTGGAAGACCTGTCGAAGATCAAAATACCGGATCGCTCCAAACGGATATGGAAGGGATATCAATATTACGGCTTTACCCTGGATATAGTAGAGTCTTCCCGCGGATGCATTATGCCCTGTAATTTTTGTAGCATGGACAAGATGTATGGTAAGACATTCCGAAGATTTAGCGTGGAAAGGATGCTCGCTGACATCTCTGACGCCAAGCAGCAGGGAGCAAACTTTATCATCTTTTCGGATGATAACTTTACTTTAGACATCAAAGGATTTGAATCTCTCTGTGATGCGATTGTTAAGGCCGGACATGATGATGTTCGGTATATCATCCAGGCAAGCAGTTCAGGCATTGCGTCCTCCGATACCCTTGCGGAAAAGATGGCCCGGGCTGGCTTCCGTATCGTCTTCCTTGGAATCGAAAACGTCTCAGAAGAAAATTTGCGACTCATGAAGAAGGGAAATATTATTGAAAAAACAAAACTCGCGGTTAAGCGATTACATGAACAGAACATCATGATTGTCGGTGGTATGATTATCGGTAACCCGAATGATAAGGAAGAAGATATTGCCAGGAATTATGAATTTTTTGTAGATCTGCAAATAGACTTCTTTGCAGATCAGATACTTACTCCTTATCCCAAAACCGGCATGCGGGATGAATTGTTGAATGCCGGACTGGTGACAAATATCCATGATTATAGCCGGTACAATTGCTTTTGGGCAAATATCAAAACAAATTATTTAGGACCGGAAGACATCCAGTTTCTCAGATGGAAATACAACAGGAAATACGCAAATTATATTTGCACGACTCCGGCCTTTATTAAAAATTATCCTCTCGCCTATTATTATCGGCAGTACTTGAGGAGGCCATTTTTAAAGCTTAAAAATAAATTTTTCAGAAATAATTTAACTGAGATAGAAGCATATAAGAAGGATATGGCAAGGGCAGAGGCTATGAATAAATTCTTTTGAGTATTTTGTTGTAATATTCTTTTCCTTTGCTATATTGTTAACTGTAACGTGAGAAATTATTCTTTTTAACAATTTTTTATTCGTACCCTCCTAACACCCCTTTAGGTCTATTGTAATCACTCAATTTAACGGGGGGATTGGTTTATGGCTTTGCAGTCAATGAGTACATTACTGGTTTCCAGCGTGCAGTTTTTGTTATTTAAACAGGTTTTCTTGATACATTTAGAAGAGGTTATTTTATGCCAACCGTATCGATCGTTAAATGTAGCGATTATGACTTAGAAAAGGTTTATCATTCCATTCATAAGTCTTTAAGCTTGCTCAATGGCATTGACAAGATGATTAGACCTGGCATGAAGGTGCTTTTAAAACTTAATCTCCTTTCCTCTTCTCAACCACCGGAAAGGGCTGTAAATACGCATCCCATCGTGATAAGGGCTCTTGTTAGAATATTTCAAAAGGATTTTGGTTGCGATGTTTCTATTGGAGATTCCTCCGGCAGCGTAAAGAACGCTTCTACCTTTAATGCATTTCGAATTACCCGCATCAATGAAATCGCAGAGGATACCGGTGCGAAGATTGTTAATTTTGATAAAGATGAGTATATTGACGTTTACAATAAAGATTATGAAGTTTTAGATAAGTTCCGTATTGCCAGGTCACTGCGAACGGTGGATTTTGTGGTTTCAGTGCCCAAACTGAAAACCCATGGTTTAACGCAATATACCGGCGCGATAAAAAACATGCTGGGCAGCATTCCAGGCAATGGAAAAAAGAACGTGCACCTGATTGCGCCTAAACCAACAGTATTTGCAAAAGCTCTGGTAGACATTTATCATATGGTACAACCCCATCTTATTGTAATGGATGCCATTGTGGGAATGGAGGGAAATGGACCCAATGCCGGCCAACCGAAAAAGGTGGGTTTGATTTTAGCCAGCCAGGACAGTGTTGCTCTGGATGCGGCAGCGAGCAGTATTATCGGATTTGAACCCATGGCTATACCGACTATACGGTTTGCACATCAGCGTGGATTGGGTGTTGGTGTGCTCGATACCATCAACGTAGCCGGTGAAACTATTAATGACGTATCCGTTCCTGATTTTCAAAAACCTTCCAGCGGTGCCCAGGATTTTGCCGGAAAATATCTGCCCGACTTCCTTCTGGCTATGATGTTTGACAGTACCTGTTCCACATTTTCTACAGTAAATCATTCGAACTGTACGCGGTGTTATGAATGCATAAGGAATTGCCCTGCCGGCGCTATGTCGAAAGAGAGTGGCAAGGTGATTGTTGATAAGAAGAAATGTATCGGATGTTTTTGTTGTGATGAAGTGTGCGATTTTCATGCAATCGAAATGAAGCGCTCGCTGCTGGGAAGAACCCTTCTGGGCATGGCAAAGGCTCTTGGTGTGGAAAAGGTAGAATAAATGGAATTGCAGTGGACGAAGATATTTCTTCCCGAAATAAAAGAACTTATCGAAACCAAGGATTTCAAAGGATTGCGTGATTTTCTTCGGGAGCGCCATCCCGCTGATATTGTGGATATCCTCCGTGAGCTTGATCCTACGGAGCGTGTCATGGGATTCAGACTACTTGACAAACGTAAAATATCCGAAGTCTTTGCCCTTGTTGAACCGATGGAACAGGAAGAACTTCTTAAACGGTTTACTGAGCAGCATGCAAAAGAAATTTTGGTGCAGATGCAGCCGGACGATCGGACACAACTCTTTGATGAATTACCGGCCCATGTGGTCGAAAAACTCCTGAAACTCCTCCCTCCGGCAGAACGCAAGGAAGCCAACGAACTTCTGAATTATCCTCATAACTCTTCTGGCCGTATCATGACCCCGGAATATGTAGATCTTCAAATGGGTATGACTGTAGCAGAAGCATTGGAACACATACGCAAAACTGGCCCAAACAGAGAAACGATTTATATTTGTTATATCGTTGATGAGACAAAAAAGCTTCGTGGTGTTGCCTCTTTGAAGAATATTATTCTTGCCAGCCCTGACCAGTTTATTAAAGACATTATGAATGAAAACGTCTTTTACGTTCATACTACCGATGATCAGGAAAAGGCAGTTCAGGTAGTTCAAAAGTATGATATTCTGGCAGTTCCCGTAGTGGATAATGAAGACAGACTCGTCGGTATCGTTACCGTAGATGACGTGTTGGACGTTGTACAGGAAGAGGTAACAGAGGATTTTCAGAGGATGGCCGGTATTCACACTACGGAAGAAGAATATTTTCGGGTGGGCTTTTCAAAACGAATCATCAACCGGGTTTCATGGCTTGTTATCCTGGTAATTGCCGCAACTATTTCACAAACCATTCTAAAAAGTTATTCCGGAGTCCTCAGCTCCGTGATTGCACTCGCTTATTTTATTCCCATGCTTACGGGAACCGGGGGCAATACAGGGTCGCAGTCTTCTACCTTAATAATTCGTGCTTTGGCTACGGGAGAAATTAAATCGAAAGAATGGTGGAAGATTTTATTGTGTGAATTTAAGGTTGGCGTTTCGCTGGGGCTTATCATGGGTATTATTGCCTTTATCATTGCCGCACTATCATTGGGAAAAATAACAGTAGCTGCAATCGTGAGCGTTTCCTTGTGTATCGTAGTGAGTGTTGGCAATATTGTTGGCCTTGCGATACCTCTATTCTTCAGATTTATAAAACTGGACCCTGCCTTTGTATCTGCCCCGCTTATTGCTACACTTTTGGATGCTACTGGTTTAGTGATTTATTTTGAGATTGCCAGAAGAACGCTCTCTAAGTCTGCCTCTTAAAACAAGCGATATACTATATATCCTTTTTTAATGATAACACAAATGGAGGAGCATCGGCAAATCTCATGAAAGTGGCTGTTTCTACGAGAGTAAGATAGGACATATTAACTTGACATTTTTCAGGTGGAATGGTATCCTTTTCTAGCAAGGTAATTCATAACGCAGCATAGCCGCAACCAAATCTCCCTATAAAAGAGAGGACGAAGTGGGGAGTAAAATACTTGCGAAAAAAGAAAGATTTTACGCGATAATACGATAACATGCAATATTCTATACTGGCGGAAAGGAGTGATGATTTGAATAATCAGAATAAATCATGCAAGGATAATGCAATTCTTTACGGTCTCGCCTTTGACAACAAGGACAATCATAAAAGAATTACAACCGGTGAAGATTTTTACATTGTGGGCGGTTCTGCAGAAACTCATGATACTCTTGTTGAAAAGGTATTGGAATTCAGTGAGACGGTAAAAAAATATGGTAAAAAATTGAATGATCTTTCTGAATCTGAATTTCATACGATTGCAAAAGAAGTTTCCTCAAAAAACGAAAAAATGTATTGGTTATTTCACATCTGATTTAAAAATAAATGAAAAAATTTTGTTTTACTACCTTGCTATTTTTGAACCTCGTCTACACCGTTGATAATTACGGTGCTGATGAGTTTGGCGACTTTGATGTGCACTATCAGATGGGAAATGAATACAATGACCGTGGGCTGGTTGATTTAGCGATTACAGAATACAAAAAGGCAATTGAGTTAAACAGATACTCTTCGAAGGCCTATAATAATTTAGGCGTGGCTTACAGCAAACAAAAGATGTTTGATGAAGAGATTGCTGCGTATAAAATAGCAATAGAATTGGATCCGCAATATAAAGACGCATACTTTAATCTTGGGATCGCATATGGTGCCAAAGGAATGATTGATGAAGAAATTATGACATATCAAAAGGTTATTACACTTGATCCAAAGAATTTTGAAGCATTCTACAATCTGGGATTTACCTTTCGTGAGAAGGAAATGTATGACGAGTCAATTAAGGCATATAAAAAGGCGATTGAAATCGACCCGCAATCGATAGATACGCACTTTAATTTAGGGGTTTCTTATGGTAAGAAAGGTTTGCTGGACGACGAGATTGAACAATACAAGAAAGTATTGGAGTTGAATCCCAGGAGCGCTGAGGCCCATTTTAATTTGGGAGTTGCATATGGTGAAAAAAAGATGTATGAAAACCAAATCAACGAATACAAAAAGGCTATTGTTATTAATCCAAGATATGCAAAGGCACATAAAAATTTAGAATCCATTTATCGTGGAAAAGGTATGAAGGAAGATGCTGACCGTGAATTATCAATGTACAATGAATTGGTGAAACATTAAGGGATGTGAAATCATAATTTTCGGAAGAACTTTTTAGTATTATTATTCAAAAATTTTTTTTACAACTTTGTTTCACACCCCTTCGTCCTCACTTTAATAAGGGGATTCGGTTATTGCTTCGTAGCGCTATTTTCTTGCGTTTTCCTGTGGAATTGTGAATGATCTTAAGGAGGAAATATTAAATGATTGACAAGTTGGATAAAATAATTACGGAAAAATCTGAAAAGATTATGGCCAATCAAAAAGTGGAAGGATTGGTGAATAATCTAGGTGGGGTGCTATGCTTTGTGTGTGCGGTAGTTTTCGGCATTATGTTTATCGTAGGTGGAGCTAGCCTTATGAAGACCGGCAGGAATTATGTCGTGAAACCATCTGCAGAAGAGAAAAAAGAGGCGGAAGCAGCATCCGGGGCGGCACCGGCGGAGGAAACTACGGCAACAGAACAGAGCGCCGAATAATGACAAAAATAATTTGTAAGAATGAAAAATGGTGATGAAAAACATATTTTCTTTAACCGTCGTTTTTTCTCCGATTCTGTGCTTGTTACTATTAAAGCTAACATACGCTGTTTCTTTGGAACTGTCTGCTGAACAAATAAAAGAGGCCGTTGAATACGGGCAAAAAAATAGAAGTATGGAAATTGCCTTGTTTTCAAAACCATGGACTATCTGTAAAGAAAAAGGAATAGGGACAGCAACATTGTTTACCCCATTCCACAATATTGCATACAAGGCGCGGAAATTTGCTGTGGAACGCAGGGAATTTACTCAGCATGATATTGTGCAAGCAGCGGAGATTGGAGATGATTTCACCTTTTCAGTTACCGTCTATGGTGATGAGTATAATTTTTGTGCTAACTATACTGCTAAGCTTTATTATAAGGATGATGTAATACAACCGGAGTTTGAGTTTGCCCCTGAGATTGCAGAGGCGAGTGAATTCTGGCCCGACCCTCCAAGCCATGCGGCACGCCTGGTATTTAAATTCCCAACTAAGGATATTGATTTGAATGCACTTATAATGCTAGCTGTTGTTGCTCCGGGCGGGGAAGAGACAGTATTTGATTTTCCCTTATCAAAGATAAAATAATTTTATTTCAATACGTATCCGATAAATGAGAGGGGATAGTGTATGAAAAAATACCTTATTATGATTTTGTTAGTCTCGTTCCTAACATCGTTTATGGGATGTGGTGGTGTTTCTAAAAAATCGCAACATGTACAAACAGATTATACGGAAGTGGTTGATCAAAAAATCCGTGAGATTGAAAAGGAAATATCGAATCTGAATGCAACAACCCAAAACCTTGGAAACCGTATTGAAGATCTTTCACAAAAGACCACTGGGCTGGACACAAATTACTCGAAGATACAAAATGCTTTGAATGGATTAAGTTCTAAAGTAGAGTTGAAAGATAATGCATTTGAAACCATTCTGTCTGAAGCACAGAAAAACATCAGTGACCTCCAAAAGAAATTGGCAGAGATTGAAAAGGGAAAAACCGATTTACAAAGTCAGCTTCAAAGTCTTGAGACCCAGAAGTCCCATCTTGTGAGCTCTAAAATTGAACAACAAGCCGTGACAAAGAAAGAAGAGACCAAGGGGATGGTTGAGCAGGGACACGAAATGGCTAAAGAAGTAACCGGAGGAAAGAAGTCTGAAGAAGATAAAAAAATAGAAACAATAGCTTCAGATCATGAAAAAGAGGCATTGCAGAAATTGCTGGACGAAGCTCTCATTTTGTATAGAGACGGGCGTTATAACGAGGCTGTTGGTAAATGGGAGGAAGTACTTGTTATTGAACCGGAAAACCTTGAGGCAAAATTTAACATAGAAATTGCTAAAGAAAAGATTAAGTCCCTTTCTGAAAAATAGTTTTTTATCCGAATCTTATGAACTCTACATGTGATAAGATAAAATCATTTTCCATTTCCCGCCTTTTATAAAAAAATTCTTCAAGCCTGTTAATAGCTTTCCTGTGATCGTTGACAGTCAAACAATACTCCATTTTGGACAGAAGGTCTATGTTATGGTTCTGTCTTTTCTCATTCCGCGTTATCCTCTGCTTTCTTATGCAATTTACGAAAAAAATCTCGTCCATTATAAAATTATTATTTACCATTATGTACAGATCTCTGTTTATTCTGTTGCCTTTTGTTTTGTTTCTTTCTTTATCTCCTTGTGTCGGGCAGGATATCGAATCTATCGGCCGATCATTAGTTAAAAAATATCTTGGAAGCACTGACGAAGAAGAACAACGAGATGCTCTTAAAAATCTTGTTGGCCTGAAAGTAAGCATTGATAAGATTAAAGAATGGGTTAGTTTTTCCGCGAGTTATACACCACAGCAGGCAGGCATACATAGGAAATTGGTACCCGTTGGAGATAAAAAGGGAGAGTGCTTTGTATACCTACCGTCCGATTATTCACCTGACAGACAGTGGCCGGTTGTGCTGGCTTTACATGGCGTTGGAGGCAGCGGCTACGGGCAAATAATGGCATGGTTAAGATCGTCTATGCATAAAGACGACTTTATTTTCATAGCGCCTACCTATGGTTCCGGGTTATGGTGGAGTGAAGAGGGAGAAACAATTATTCTCTCTGCCATAAATAAGGCTAAACAGGATTATCATCTAGATACAAACAAAATTTATATGTCAGGGTTTTCAAGCGGTGGTCACGGTGTTTGGTATTTAGCTATTCGATATCCATCACTCTTTGCGGCTATAAACCCTGTTGCCGGTGAATGTCCCTTGTCTTCTTTATTGATAAACCTGATGCACGTGCCTGCCTATATCATACATGGAGTCAGAGATACGGTAATTCCGGTAGAGGCGGCAAGGGATGCGAATTCAAGGTTAGAGAGACTTCATTATAAAGTCATTTGTAGAGAATTACCCGAACTGAAGCATCAGTTTCCCATGAATGAGACGGGAAGGGTTCTCGAATGGTTTCTGACAAATAAAAGGACGCGGTATCCCAAAAAGATAAAATATTCCACAGAATCCACAAGATACTCCGTTGCCTACTGGGCAGAGATAACGGAGTTCTCCGGGCTAATACGACAGACATCTGGAGTTCCCAGGAATGTTCCTGGGCATTTGATGAGACCTGAAGGATTTCCTGTGACAGCTAGTGTTGAGGCAGAGATAAAGGAGGAAAACAACGAAATTTGGCTGACCACCCATGAAATCAAGACCTTGCGTCTTTATCTGGCAGACGAACTTGTAGACATGGAAAAGCCTCTAAAAATATTGGTAAATGGCAAGTCAATATATTCTGGGAAGATAGAAAGAAATATACGGACTATTCTTGATTCGGTAAAGAAGATGAATGATCAGGAAGCTTTGTTTTCTGCATATATAGACTTAACAATTCCATCTGATGACCAGTAATGGAATACACGGAATATGTCAATGAAGATTAGACTCTAATCATAGCGTCTATCCCCCGACTCGTTCGGGTTAGGGTTATAAAAAGACTAGGTTAAACATCGCTAAATAATTTTCATATTTTATCTTGACATAGACCCTTTTAATTTGTACTGTATTGTGAATGTGCTTTCACAAACGATAACACGTATGAGCTCAGAAAAGTTAGATACAGAAGTCAGACAAGACCAGATAACGCAGGCAGCTCTAAATCTGATTGCAAGCCATGGTTTTAGGGAATTGAGTATGGTCAAAATCGCCCGCAAGGTAGGTATCGTTCCTTCGGCAATCTATCGTCACTTTAAAAATAAGGAAGAAGTGTTAGACGCCGCCCTTGACCAGATTCAAGAAAGGTTACATGACAATGTTGGTATAGTATGTAACGAGACGTCTGAACCGCTCGACCGCCTTAAGCGACTCCTTATATATCATGTTAAACTTATTCGTGAAAGTCAGGGAATTCTTCGTATTGTCCTTTCTGAAGATATTTATGATGGACATTCGGAACGA
The DNA here is from genome assembly GCF_001753675.2 of Candidatus Brocadia sapporoensis. Classification (GTDB taxonomy): domain Bacteria; phylum Planctomycetota; class Brocadiia; order Brocadiales; family Brocadiaceae; genus Brocadia; species Brocadia sapporoensis. The sequence goes on from NZ_MJUW02000086.1 coordinate 68,588, forward strand.
AGAATAAAGGTGTATAATATTATAAAAGGATATCTCGATAAAATAGATAAAATTGTTAGCCAAGGACAGCAAGAGGGCAAAATTCGACAAGACAGAGACGCGGCAACTATTTCTCTGATGTTTTTAAGTATCATTCAGCAAGCTGCGATTCTCTGGCATATAAGTAATGGGAAGTTTGATGTGACAAGACATGCAGAAAAGGCATGGAGGATTTTTAATGAATATCTTGAGATGAAATAATTTTTTTGACTACAATGTGAATATACATTCACATTGTTTTGAATAATATGATAGTAGTAGATCGATAGAACTTCATAATTAAACAAAATAGCTGATTTATGAAGCGATTGTTGAAGACTTTAGCTGAGCAAGGGATCATCAGCAAGGATATCAAAGTGACGCTGATGAAATCTATGTATCTTAAGTTTATTAAAATATAAAAGGAGAAGGCGTGAGACGTGTACTTGTCACTTACAATGCTTAGATCCTAGAATAGTAATTAGCCGTATCAACAATAAATACTATCTGCTATTCAACCCAAACAATCAATAAGAACAAATTATGTTTTTAAAGTCTTTCTGTATTTTGATGCTTTTTGTAGTTCCTTATTTGCAAAGGCACTGTCAGCGCCCTGGACCGAGTTACCAATTGAAGTGCTGACTATAAAAGACAAAACTACTGACAGCAACCCTAAAGATAAATGAGAAGAATCGGGATAACTACCCGTAGTGATAAAACTCCGTACTTTTATTTTATCTAACTAAAATATTTTATAAAGGAGGAAGACATGGTTTTATCAATGTAAATACCTTTTCATAGGTAAGCCAAAGAAATTGTCTCTATTTTAATTGTGATATGATCCGTTAAATCAATAAACTTAGGTATTAAGATGACGAGATCAGAATATTTCTATAATCGTTTTAGATAATTCTGTCATTTGAAAGGAGTAAACACAATGGGAACTACGGTAAATATTCTTAAAGCGACTCATAAGGCAGCGGCAAACTTATTAGGGCAAATTGAATCTTCAACGGGGCAGAGAAAAGTTGATACCCTTAATACATTAAAAGAGGCATTGTTAGCCCATGTTGGTGAGGAAAATAGAATCGTAAAAGAAGCGGTGGGCAAGCCAAATGCGACCGAATCTTTTAAGTCATCTGCACAAAATTTTGTGAATGAACTTGATGCTTTGGCGAAGAAAGCTTTATTACCGTTCTTTAATAAATACTCATCAGCAAGCCTTGTTAATAGCCCTGATTTTTCAAAAGATTTTCAAGGTATTAAAAAAGCCCTCGCAGACAGGATTGCGTACGAAGAAAGCAATTTCTACCCAGAACTTGAAAAGGCTGGTTATTAAAACGAGATGGTAAAGTTTTAATGGAAATGCTAGTCGTGTGCGGAATATGTTAATGAAAATTAGACACATTTAAAAATAATTTAGACTCTAAAGGTAGAGTCGAATTTTGTTTTGGTTGATTAATC